>LJOT01000963.1 GCA_001672075.1 Anabaena sp. CRKS33 | reverse complement strand
ATTTTTCCCCCATGATATCCTATTAGTAGCCCATGGTGCTTCTGTATTGGGGGCAGCAATGGGGTTAGTGGGAGACATAGCTAAAACTGAAGTTAAGGCTTCTCTCTGTTCCTTGGTAAAAGTTGTGCGTCAAGATTCCCAATGGTTGCTAGAACTAAAAGGAGATACTTCCCATTTAACTAAAATTGAGGAATTGGTGCGATTTGTGTAAATAATCTGATCATCAGGGGATTTTCCCGAAATCCCAACGGACAATAACTAAACACAGGTAACTTACTAGCTGATAAATTTTATGACATTGCTACTGGCAGGAGACATCGGTGGAACAAAAACTATTTTGCGCCTGGTACAATTCTCAGATACATTGGGGCTAAAAACTCTGTATGAGGAGAGTTTT
>LJOT01000962.1 GCA_001672075.1 Anabaena sp. CRKS33 | reverse complement strand
ACTGTCTTGAAAGTCAAGCCGAAACCGCCCCCAGTGCATGCTTTGAAGCATCCCAGGCAGCCCGGTCCCGAAGCATGGCGTTGAGGATGGTCAGCAGCTTGCGCATGCACGCCACGATGGCCACCTTCTTGGGCTTGCCGGCGGCGATCAGGCGGCTGTGGAAAACGCTGATCACCGGGTTGTGGCGAATGGCCACCAGTGCGGCCATGTAGACCACCGCCCGCACGTCCGCGCGCCCACCCCAGATGTGGCGCTTGCCCTTGCGCTGGCCGGAGTCGTCAGCCAGCGGCGCCACCCCCACCAGCTTGGCGATCTGACGGCGACCAAGCTGACCCAGCTCCGGCAGCGCTGCGGTCAGCGTGAGGATCGTCACCGGCCCGACACCCTTGACTGTGTC
>LJOT01000232.1 GCA_001672075.1 Anabaena sp. CRKS33 | reverse complement strand
TGGCTAAATCTTGTAGTGCGGGCATCCTGCCCGCTATAATTATACTTTAAATGTAGTATAATTACTGTAAAATTTGTATAAGGCATTACTACACTAAATTTTACAATCCTAGTATGACTAAATCTTGTGGTGCGGGCATCCTGCCCGCTATAATTATACTTTAAATGTAGTACAGCTTAACTGATAAAAATTATGAAACTAGCTTTCGTCGCGGCTACTATTTTTACCTTCACTTTAGGGCTTTACACTGAAGTCTCTGCTGCACCTGTAAAAACACCTGCTAAAAAACCTGTAACAACAACTAAAACTCCTGCTAAAAAGCCTGTAACAACTACTAAAACTCCTGCTAAAAAACCTGTAACAACAACTAAAACTCCCGCTAAAAAGCCTGTAACAACTACTAAAACTCCCGCTAAAAAACCTGTAACAACAACTAAAACTCCCGCTAAAAAGCCTGTAACAACAACTAAAACTCCCGCTAAAAAACCTGTAACAACAACTAAAACTCCCGCTAAAAAACCTGTAACAACTGGAGAAATACCCATTACAACTGAAAAAACACCTGAGAAAAAGCCTGTAACAACTGTAACAACACCAAACAATTTTCTACAATGGTGTGACCCAAAAGCCAAGTTACCGCAAGAAACGAGATACACAGTTGAAGTATTATTACAAATCGCTGGGACAAAAAACTGTACTCAAGCCAATCAAAGACTGATTAAATTGACCACTCTCAACCTCTGGAGAAGTCAAATTAGTGATATCAAACCTTTATCAAGCTTGACTAATTTAACTGCTTTGAACTTGTGGGAAAATAAAATTAGTGATATCAAACCTTTAGCAAACTTGACTAATTTAACTTCTCTCGACTTAGGAGGAAATCAAATTAGTGATATCCAACCCTTATCAAGCTTGACTAAGTTAACTACCCTGAATTTGTGGGAAAATCAAATCAGCGATATCAAACCCTTGTCAAACTTGAATAATTTAACCTTTATCTCCTTGTGGAAAAATCAAATTAGCGATATCCAACCTTTATCTAATTTGACTAATTTAAATTTTATCTCCTTGTGGAAAAATCAAATCAGCGATATCAAACCCTTGTCAAACTTAAATAATTTAACTTTTCTGGACTTGAAAGAAAATCAAATTAGTGATATTGAAAGTTTGTCAACCTTAACTAAATTGACTGCTGTTTATCTGGGAGAAAATCAAATCAGTAATATTCAATCTTTGTCAAATCTGACTAAATTGACTGCTGTTTATTTAGAGAAAAATCAAATCCAAAATATTCAATCTTTATCTGCTTTGGAAAACTTACGGACTCTCAAAGTTCAGAATAACCCGCTTATTTCTAAACAATGTCCTATCCGACCAGAATCTAATTGTCGTTTTAGTTTTTAGCAGCCACCCAGCGATTAGAAATCGCGTCTACACAGACAATGGGTTAACAACCTTAATTTTGTGTTACAGGATGTTTAAAAAGTCATGATGAATGTATCATATCATGTCCGACCAATCACTTACGATATAGTTCATCATTGTATTATACTGCTTTTTCCCAATTACCCATTACCCATTACCAGCCTCAATAGATTTGACCCCTCCCTAACCCAGCAGGGGGTTGGGGGTGGGGTTTTTATATCTTACTCAACCCAGAATGACACAATTATTAATATGGCCAAGTCCAATCACGGATTTCTGGCATATCTTCACCGTGTTTCTGGATATAATGCTGATGTGAAATCAACTTATCTTGCAATTTTTGTTTAACATAAGCTGCTTGATAACCTAAGTTCGGTACACGGTCAATGACATCCATAACTAAGTGGAATCTATCTAAATCATTCATGACCACCATATCAAAAGGTGTGGTTGTTGTTCCTTCTTCTTTATAACCACGGACATGAATATTTTGATGATTTGTATGCCGATAAGTGAGACGATGAATTAACCAAGGATAACCATGAAATGCAAATATAATTGGTTTGTCAGTTGTGAAAATTGTATCAAAGTCTTTATTACTTAAACCATGAGGATGTTCGCTTTTTGGTTGTAGTGTCATTAAATCAACAACATTGACAACTCGCACTTTTAAATATGGGAAATTTTGTCTTAAAATATCCACCGCTGCTAAGGTTTCCAAGGTGGGAATATCCCCAGCACAAGCCATAACTACATCTGGTTCACCGTTTTGGTCATTACTAGCCCATTCCCAAATTCCTAAACCTTTAGTAGTGTGTTTAATAGCAGCATCTATATCTAAATATTGTAATGCCGGTTGTTTACCTGCTACAATCACATTGACATAATTACGACTTTTTAAACAATGATTGGTTACTGATAGCAATGTATTAGCATCTGGGGGAAGATAAACACGAATGATTTCGGATTTTTTATTAATTACATGATCAATAAAACCCGGATCTTGGTGAGAAAAACCGTTATGATCTTGCCGCCAAACATGAGAAGTGAGAAGATAATTTAAAGAAGCAATTGGTCTTCTCCAGGTAATATGACGAGTTGTTTTCAACCATTTAGCGTGTTGGTTGAACATCGAATCAATGATGTGAATAAATGCTTCATAACAGGAGAAGAAACCATGACGACCTGTTAACAAATATCCCTCTAACCACCCTTGACAATTGGTTTCGCTGAGGATTTCCATAACTCGACCGTCGGGAGATAAATGGTCATCTTCGGGGAGAGTTTCCGCATCCCAAGCGCGATTTGTCACTTCAAATAAAGGGTCTAGACGATTTGATGCCGTTTCGTCAGGACCAAAAACGCGGAAGTTGCGGCTTTCGTCGTTCAGTTTCATGATGTCCCGGAGAAACTTACCAGTAACTTTTGTTGCTTCAGCGTTAATTGTTCCTGGTTTACGTACTTCTACAGCATAGTTGGTAAAATCAGGCATTTTCAAATCACGCAGCAAAATTCCGCCATTGGCGTGGGGGTTGTCTCCCATGCGACGCTGACCTTGGGGGGCTAATTCTGCGAGTTCGGGAATCAGTTGACCATTGGTATCAAATAGTTCTTCTGGTTTGTAACTCTTCAACCAATCTTCTAATAGTTGCAGATGTTCCGGTTTACCAGCTATATCACTAAAAGGGACTTGGTGCGATCGCCAATAACCTTCTGTTTTCTTCCCGTCCACTTCCTTGGGACCTGTCCAACCCTTAGGAGTGCGTAAGATAATCATTGGCCATTGTGGTCTTTGTTGAACCCCATGTACCCGTGCTTCTAGTTGAATACCCTGGATTTCAGGAATGATTGTATCTAACACTGCCGCCATTTGTTTGTGAACTTCCGTAGGATCTGCCCCCTCGACAAAGTATGGTTTATAACCATAGCCAATAAATAGACTTTCTAATTCGCCATCAGGTATCCGTGCTAATACTGTAGGGTTAGCAATTTTGTAACCATTCAAATGCAGAATTGGTAACACCGCACCATCAGTAACAGGGTTAATAAATTTGTTAGAATGCCAACTAGTAGCTAAAGGTCCAGTTTCCGCTTCTCCGTCACCCACAACCGCAGCTACAATCAAATCAGGGTTATCAAATACCGCCCCATAAGCGTGGACTAAAGCATAACCTAATTCTCCCCCTTCATGGATAGAACCGGGGGTTTCAGGGGCAACATGACTAGGAATACCACCAGGAAAGGAAAATTGCTTAAATAATTTTTGCATTCCTTCAGCATCTTGAGAAATATTAGGATAATATTCGCTATATGTTCCTTCTAAGTATGTATTGGCCACAAGTCCCGGTCCACCATGTCCTGGACCAGCGATATAAATGGCGTTGAGGTCGTATTTTTTTATAACTCGGTTCAAATGGGCATAAATCAAATTTAGTCCTGGAGTAGTTCCCCAATGTCCCAATAGTCTTGGTTTGACGTGTTCTTGTTTCAGGGGTTCTCTCAGTAAGGGATTATCAAGCAGGTATATTTGTCCAACGGAAAGGTAGTTAGCAGCACGCCAATAAGCATTAATTTTCCTGATTTCTGTCTCTGTCAACGGCTGAGGTGAGGTTGTGGTTATTAATGTCATTATCAACTCCAAAAAGGTATTTGCACCAAACAGGCTTATTGTAACTATAATTGTTTCTTTATGAACAACCTAAGTATTTTTCGGCATTCTCAATTATTATATTCTGTTCTAGGGTCAGATATCAACAATCTATTTATTGACAGGATTTATACAGTAGTAAAGCACCCTACCAATGTACCAGTTCCCTAAGTCCTGGTACAGAATAATGAGATAAACAAGAATGAATAAACTGAAAAATTTTTCTCTTCACCAGAAGATATTATCAAGGAATTACAAAAAAGTTAGAGAACCCATAAACATAGGTTCTCTAACAAATAAAATCTAATTTCTCAATTGTACAGGCATAGCTAAATAAGTCATTTTTAAACCACCCAAGGGAGTGAAAATAACCGGAGTTAAACTTTGATTTAGGTGCATTTGAATTTCTGAAGATGGTAATTCTTTCAAGCCTTCCATGAGATATTTAACATTAAAAGCAATGTCTATATTTTCTCCCGAAATTTGCGCCGGTATTGATTCTGTTCCACTACCTACATCTTGCGCTTCACAAGATAAAGTAATTTCTTGATTAGCATTATCAATGCTAACCTTGACAATATTATTTTTCTGGTCTGCTAACACAGCAATTCGTTCTAAAGTGCTGATAAATTGCTTTCTTTCTAATGTTACTTGTCGTTCAAATTGTCGGGGAATTAATTGCCGATAAGCGGGATATTGTCCTTCTAATGTCCGGCTTGTTAAACGTTGAAATGCCCAAGCAAATACAACTTGACCTTGATCAAGATATACATCTACCGTTTCTTCAGATGCGGAATTATGCCCTAACATCCTTTGTAGTTCCCGTAATGCTTTTGCTGGTACTGTCACTTCTACTTGTTCGCTACCCTCAACAGAACGCTCATTTGTGGTTTCTAGAACTGCTAAACGGTGTCCATCGGTAGCAGCAAATTCTAATGTATCCTGTTTTAATGTTAAATGTACACCTGTGAGAACTTGCTTAGTTTCATCTGAACTAGTAGCAAACAAAGAAGCTTTTAAGCCTTCAATAAGTGCCGCAGTGGTAATGGTAATTGCTTCCGCGTTTCCAATTACCGGTAATTCGGGAAATTCTTCCGCACCCATAGCCCGCACTTGATAACGTCCACTTCTGGGTTTGAGTGTAACAAGTATACCTTCTCCACTGCTGTCTCCTGATTGATCATCAAGGGTGATTTCCCCTTCTGGTAAACGAGAAGTGATATCTACAAGTAGTTTGGCTGGTAAGGCAATTTCCCCACTTTCTAATACGTCAGCACTAAAACTAGTACGGATACCTAAACTTAAATCAAAGGCGGTTAAACTGACTTGATTAGTTTCGGCATCGGCCTGTAATAATATATTAGCAAGAACCGGGTGAGTTGGTCGAGACGGAACTGCACGACTGACAAGGGAAAGATTACTACTGAGATCACTTTGGGAACAAATTAATTTCATCTTTAAATTCAATAATGGGGGAATTGGTTATTGTAATTGGTAATGGGTAATTAGGTATTCACCAATTTTCCCATCACTACGTGATTCTAACTGCTTAAAGCTTTAATGAACCGCTGTAAACTCTTAAATACACTGGGTTTTTTAACGGGTGTCCCGTCGCTGGTGTTTTCCTTTTGTCCCCCCATAAGAATCGCGTCTAATTCGTCACCAGATGGTTTTTTAGGGAGTTCCGCAACTTTTTCATATTCTCCCTCTGTTTCTAACCATACTTCCCATTGTCCAGGATAGCAACGAAATAGGGCAGATTGATCATCTACAGCACGGATATAGTAACAAGATTCAATGGTACTAATAAAGCGACGACGGGTTTCCCTAGCTGTGTAACCAATACCAACTATACTAGAATCTTCCAACTTGGGAGTTAACATAATTACGGGGCGTTCCCCTATAATTTCACACAGCTTTTCTAATTGTGGTACTTCTACCGATGTTGGGGCAATAAACAGGAAAATTTCATCTTCTGGCTGAATTTTCGCCCCTAAGGAAGCAGCCCTACCTGTACCGATATCTAAAATCTTCTCGCGTACAAGATTAATGCCTAAGTTAGACTCTGCTGATGTCCAGTCACGACGAGCTAAAGCAGCCGCACCCGCGTCAGCAAAGAAGACTTTTAGACCGGATTCATATTCAGTAAATAAAGGGAGAAACTGTTCTGCAACTGTCATGAATTTGAGTTCTGGAAATAATAACTCAACTTGAATCCGCATTATACCATCAGCTACAGCTGATTTTACCGCTTCACAGGACTGAGCGATCGCATCTTCTAGGGTTTTAGGTAATTCAGCCATAATTTACAAAGTCGCTGGGT
>LJOT01000961.1 GCA_001672075.1 Anabaena sp. CRKS33 | reverse complement strand
ATAAATCTCGTCATTTATTCGACCTTTGCTAATACATATATTAAGTTATATTAAGTTAACATTTTTGGGGTCATGGCGATCGCTCAAACTAAACAAAGTGATATTAATTAGCAGATTGTCACTAAGTTTGCTAAGTAAGGGTTTAAAATTGAGGAGTACCTACTCCCTGGGGATGTTAATTAAATAGAAACAATTGTTAGCAAAGTTATGAAAACATCATAAACGGTCTTTTGAAAAAGATTAGCTAAAAGATTGTAACCAAGTTTGTAAATCTGTAACTGAGGTAAAATCTAACAAAGCTTCTCCTAATTCCTCCAGTTGTGCAACAGGTAATTTTTGGACTTGTTGAATCAATGATGAGTCCATTGTACCAATGCGGCGATTTAACTGACGGATA
>LJOT01000960.1 GCA_001672075.1 Anabaena sp. CRKS33 | reverse complement strand
TAACGAACTAAGTATAGAGGAGATTCAAAAAATGCTAAATCTCAGAGAAGCAGATGTAACTCAAACCCGTTTTTATCAAGAGGTTTTAGAAAGAGGTGAGAAAAGCGGTGAAGCTAATTTAGTAATTCGCCAGTTAAACCGCCGTTGTGGAAATATATCAGAAGATTTAGAAAATCAAGTGCGATCGCTTTCAATTCGGCAACTAGAATCATTAGGAGAAGCCTTACTAGATTTTAAAGGAATCAGTGATTTAGAAAACTGGTTCAATCAATAGGATTAACAAATAGACATTAGTCATTGTTTATGACAAAATAAGCAATTAGAGCGATCGCCCTGAAAGAATATTCTTGAGAAATGCAAGCCAAAAGGTATATAAAACTATACCAACAAGTCAAGCG
>LJOT01000959.1 GCA_001672075.1 Anabaena sp. CRKS33 | reverse complement strand
GGCCCCGCGGCCACCCGCTCCAGCCAGCCGCCGCGGGGCCTCGGGCTCGGCACCGCCCGCGGGCCGGCGAACAGCGGAGCGAGGGCCTCGATCGTCATGGGCAGCTCGGCCAGGAGGCCGTAGCGGTTCTTCGCATCCCAGGCCGCGGTCCGCTCCGCGAACAGGATCCGCTCCTTCCCGCCCTTGGCCCGGGTCCGGCCATCGGTCCCCTCGACCAGCCGCGTCCGGTAGTTCGCGAACAGAAGGGCGTCGGCCCACTCCTTGACGAGCGGGGCCACCTGACGCGAGAGCTTCAGCTCGTACCGATCCCAGCCCTCGTCGAGGTCGG
>LJOT01000231.1 GCA_001672075.1 Anabaena sp. CRKS33 | reverse complement strand
GAGAGGAAAAAAACTTAGGGTAGTCCAAAAACTGACCCTAATCAACAATCTGCTAAAATCAAATTCCACTCATCTTCAGACAAAGGTATCACCTCTATTTCCATAGCAAAACAATCACAAGCTGCGGCTATTAAAGCCTTAATAATTGTGTCTTGATTAATACTTTCAGGAAATTGAAAAGGATGAAAAAACTCCTGATTAAATACTTTTATAAACAAATCCCCATCTGGATTTAATCCTATAGAACCATGTTGAAGAACTGCGTCACCTTTCCGTAATTGGGCGCTACCAATGAGTTTAGAACCATCTGCTAAAACCAAATCTGCACTGGTAGCAGTTCCAAAACAATTAGGATTATGAATATAACCGCGTCCAGCCTGACCATAGTACAACTCTATACCAAGCGATCGCCATCCTTGGATTAAAAATTCACAAATCTTTGCATATATTTCTAGAGTATTTCCCCTGATTCCAGAAGTCACCACAGAGTAAGTTAAATCACCTTGATGTAAAACCGCTCTTCCACCAGTAGGACGACGCACCAAATCCAATTTTTGGCCTTTCCAGATTAAATTTTGCCAAAATTCAGGATATTGACGTTGATGATAACCCAGAGAAATTGCCGGGGGAGACCAAGTATAAAAGCGCAGAGTCGGTGGACATTTTCCCGACTCATGCTGTACTAATAACCAACGGTCTATAGCCATCTGGACAGAACCAGAAGCTGCTAAAATTGGAATAAGTCGCCACTGCTCAGGCATTAAAAGTCAACCCCCAGGCTAAAATACTAAAATAGTGACAGCAATAGTTACAGCAGTTTTCATGTATTTAAACCACAAAATCAACGTATTTCTTTGCGGCTTTGCTCCTTTGCGTCTTGGCGCGAAACATAAGAAACATAGAACATAATTTATACCGCAACAGTGCAATACTTAAACTGCACAAAACTCAGATTGCAGATATTCATCATTATCATCAGCAATAGTTGCAACGATAGTAATGATCCGGGAAACTTCTCCCGGAGACAACTCTGCTAAAGTGCGTGTAGAAATCACCACCACTTGATTGTCAATAATCCCAAAACGGGCTTCAAAGGTACTAACACAGTTCAATTCTAATAAATAGCGTGTTAATCTGGCCTCATCTTGAACTGGTAGCGTTAGCACAGCAGACCAAACCGTAATTGTATCCTCATCAGTAGTTCCCGTCAACTGTACAAATACTTCTACACTGCCATACTGGAATTTCCACAAATACCCACCCTCGGCCGAATGGCTCACCATTGCACTTTGATCTTCCGCTAGAGTATTAATCACATTTTCAATAACTTCTACATGATTTAGCGTTGTAGTTTCTTGCATAACTTGATCAAGCAACTCTTCTGGAGATTGGGTTTCTAGGTAGCTTGCCATACAGATTTTTTTCCAAAAATATAGTTACTAGTGTAATCTACTATGATGCTACCAGAAATGCTAGTATCTACTTGGCTTGTTAATCCGGCAAAGCGTATATCACCATATATTGATATGTACTCAACTTAATTTAATGTTTATTGATAAATATAAACAAAAGTATAACTATATAAGATAAAATGTAAAAATAATGTAAAATCCAGCCAATTTGACAATTATTTTTTCCCGGTTTCGGGCGTTTATATCCAGAAATATTAGATGTAATTTGTCTTTACCAGCGTTGGATATCAACATTAGGTAAAGATTCACCAATCTATTGTTTACTGCGTCTGATTAACTAAACACAAAACCATCTATCTTACTTTACTTGCCGGAAATGCCTTTTGTCTGTTACATAAACTACTAATTTGGTTGATAAATTCAATCAAAAATAGTTTATTTAGTACAGGCCAAAAATTACCAGACTTACTTAGTGTTACAAAATGTAAGAATAATAAAAAAGGAGTAGTTTATTGATTTATAGTATCAGGAGATACGGAAATATGAGTTAAATTCTGCACTGTTGTGTGTAGTTCTCTAAAAACTCAAGTTGACAACTTGGGGTGACATCTGTTAAAAAATTCTGGAATCTCACGGAAAAAAAACCGAAAACTTTTAAGAGATTTTTCCGGATTAGCCAAAAAATCTCTGATTATTGTTACACTGATTTTAATAAACACTATGAATATCAAGCTTGATCACAGCACCCCATGTCATTTAACTTCTTTCTTTGCTTTACTGATGAAAGAAGGTATTTCCGCTAATCAAATCGTTCTCGGTATTGTTCAGTTAGCCACTCAAACCCATGAATTAGATGGCATGATGGCATCAACAGACTGTTTACGTTTGCTACTAGTGCTAATGCCGGCACCAACCTGTGCTAAAGGCGTTTCTCAATATATTTCATCTTTAGCAGCAGAAGGTATTACCACCTTGATGCTATTAGATGCTCTTAGTTTAGCTTGCTACCTTTGTGGGCAATTAGATGAAGCTAATTTAGTTCACTTGACTTACAAAAGATTACAAGCAGATGCAATTATTTCTCAAATGCTTCGTGATTAAGAACTAAATTATTAACTTTTGATTAACTTTTGTGACTTTTTTCACAATCCAACCATTTTTAAGTTATTTTGTACTCATACAGTTCAATCTCGGACTGAACAGTTCCGTTTGTTTACTAGGCAATCGGTGAAATACTATATATTCTCTGTCTTCTCTGTGCAATTCTTAGTTAGTTGCTGTTAAGACATGAATCATGGCTGTGATTTTAATCTAGCAATGTTTCTAGAGTGTTTGACAGCACCTTATCTATCAATTGTGATTGAGTTTAGAGGTCTTCGGCGCTGGGATAAATCCCTACTCAAAACTTCTCAACTTTCCCACTCACCCTGTTGATATTCCATTAAAACCCGAAACTAAAATTATTGTCTGCCAAATTGCCAAAACCTTAGATCATGAATGCAACATTTCTGGAATGATAGGTTTTGCAGATGAAGCGAGCATTTTGTTGACGGGGAAATATATTTTTTTAGTTTTTTAGGTCTTAGATAATGGCGATATGGATTAGGTTTCACATAAACGCACAAAAGCGCAAACTAAAGACTGATCCGACTATCTATTTTTAGATGTGCAGGTGATTATTTGCTACAAGAAAATTTTGCAAATGAAATGAAATTAAAATCAAAAAGCGTCCGGGAGTGTTGCCGTGTTTCCACCCCAGACGCTTTTTGAGTTTTCTCCTCACACACAAATATAACTTATCACTATTTCAATTAAATGGCAAGTACCTTAGACAACAATTTTGGAAATTGTTTTTAAAGAACGAGACTAATGTAAAAAGTGCCGGACACCAGTTATAACCATGAGTAAGCCCAGTTCATTAGCAGCCTTGATAGAATCCTTGTCTCGAAGACTTCCCCCCGGCTGGACAATGGCAGTAATGCCAGCAGCAGCAGCAGCGCGAATGGTATCATCAAAGGGGAAGAAACCGTCACTAGCTAAAAATGCACCTTGGGCTTTTTCTCCGGCTTGGGTAATAGCGATTTTTGTTGAACCGACGCGGTTCATTTGTCCAGCACCAATACCTAATGTAGTGCGATCGCTTGTAATCACAATAGCATTTGACTTGACGTGCTTACACACCTTCCAAGCAAATAATAATTCCCCTAACTCCTGGGGAGTGGGTTGACGTTCGGTGACAACTTGCCATTGAGTAGGGTCAGCAATGATATCATCAGTAGATTGGACTAAAAACCCACCAGCGATCGCTTTTACAGTTTCTTTCGGTCCAGTCAACAAGTCTGGTAAAATCAAAAGGCGGACATTGCCCTTTTTAGTTAAAATTTCTTGGGCTTCCTCGTCACAACCAGGAACAACTACGCATTCTAAGAATGTCTTTGTTAACTCTGTTGCCGTTGCACCATCAAGAGGACGATTTAAAGCCACAATTCCCCCAAAAGCTGAGGTAGAATCGGCATTAAAAGCCTTTTGATAAGCCTCGAAAATGTTGGTTGCTTCCGCAGTTCCACAGGGGTTATTATGTTTAATAATTGTCGCTGCGGGACTGTCGGTAAATTCAGCAATTATCTGCCGTGCGGCTTCCAAATCTACCAAATTATTATAGCTGAGTTCCTTCCCTTGTAGTTTAGTGGCTGCTGCCCAACCTGTGGCTTCACTGCCAGTTTGATACCAGGCTGCCGGTTGGTGGGGATTTTCCCCATAACGTAAAGATTGAATTTGTGTCCCAGAAAGAGTAAATTCTTGTGTTTGCGTACCAGCTAAATAAGATGCTATGGCATGATCATAACTAGCAGTGTGCAAAAATCCCTTTAAAGCGCATTTTTGGCGAAACTCTAAAGAAACTACTTCATTTTGGCGTAATTCTTGTAAATACTCCCCATATTGGGCAGGATCACATAATACCGTTAAATGGGCGTAATTTTTAGCAGCAGCCCTTAACATTGCAGGACCCCCAATATCAATTTGTTCCACCGCGTCAGCTAAGGTAACACCCGGTTTAGCAATGGTTTCCGTAAACGGATAAAGATTAACCACCACCAAATCAATGGGTCGAATTTGGTTATTTTCCAGGTCTATGATATGCTCTTCCATATCCCGCCGTGCTAAAATACCGCCATGAATGCGAGGATGAAGAGTTTTCACCCGACCGCCTAAAATTTCTGGTGAACCTGTATAATCAGAAACTTTAGTAACTGGTATTCCTGCCTCTTTGAGGGTTTTGGCTGTTCCCCCACTACTGATGATATCAAAGCCAAATTCTTCAACCAAACTCCGGGCTAAATCCCCAATACCAGTTTTATTAGATACACTCAGCAGGGCTAAACGCGCCATAATTCCCCAGATTCCTTTGGACTAAATTACAAACAGAAGAGTATTTTACCTAATGAGTGGTCAGAATCATAAATCATATAAGCAGGTTGGCGTTAAAAATTGTCGTTATGACAAGGGAACAGGGAACAGGTGACAGGTGACAGGTGACAGGTGACAGGGAACAGGTTTTGGGTAACTTTATTTTTCGTTACTTATGTCGGTTTTTTTTCGTTTACCTACTTGTATAACATTTGTCATGTTAGTCAGGTACAGAAATGGGGCGTAGATCAGCGGTATACTGGATAGGCGTTAATTCTTGACTCAATTATCCATGACTCCAGTATTAGATTTTATTAGGGTTTCTCCAACGACAAAACAAACACCAAAGGCCTTAATCGTTACTTTACATGGTTGGGGTGCAAATGCTCAAGATGTGGCATCTTTGATTCCTTATATCAATTTACCAGATTACGAATTTTTACTACCAAATGCTCCCTATCCCTATCCTTATGCTGAGACGGGTAGGTCATGGTATGACTTGCGGACAGAAAATATGTATGATGGATTAGTAGAAAGCAAACAACTACTCATAGATTGGTTGCAATCTTTAGAAGCTAATACAGGAGTACCTTTATCACGCACAATTTTGAGTGGATTTTCTCAAGGTGGGGCGATGACTTTAGATGTAGGATTAAGTTTACCCTTGGCTGGTTTAGTTGTGATGAGTGGATATCCACATCCTAGCGTAGCAACGCTTAATCCTGGCAATTTTCCGCCTACATTAATTATGCACGGAACAAAGGATGAAGTAATTCCCCTACAAGCGGCCATTAAGTCCAGAGACATGGCAAAATCTCTAGGGGTAGCAGTAGAGTACCATGAATTTGAAATGGGACATGAAATTAATTTACCAATGTTAGAAGCACTAAGAACCTTTGTTGTCAAGACAATTGGTTAACTCTAGTTACAAAAATTTTGCAAATTCTGAAAAAATCAGAAAAATTTTTACAAATTTAATGCTCGTTAATGAGTAAGATAGATCAGGTGGAAGCAACTCCACCCTAAGCTGAATGTAAGTGCTGCAAAAGGGAGGGGCAAGCATTATGAAGACTCTAAGCATTTCCAAAACAGAAATTTCTGCTATGACAGCGACAGAGGTACAAGATTTGGCTACACGTCTGGAATTAGATAATTATAGTAATGCTTTTGAGGGTTTAAATGATTGGCATCTACTGCGGGCAATTGCTTTTCAGCGTCCAGAGTTAGTTGAAGCCTATATTCACCTCTTAGATTTAGAACCCTACGACGAAGGCTAAGAATTTTAGGTAAAAATTCAGAAGTCGCTCAGGGTTTAGCCGTGCTAAATCCTGATTTTGCTCTCATAATTTAATTTAGATGCGTTTTGCTTCAATAGCCACGTTAATAAAACTTTTACTACTCAGTGAGATTAGTGTTCATAAGTCGTTGAAAATTCTATTTAATCAACGCCCAGATGATTTGTTTGGCATTATCATCTAATGATATCTAATCCTGCCTAAGTAAATTTTTAGGAGTATTTGTCATAATGGAAACAAATAAACTCAATAATCAGCAAATGGAATTACTAGATCAAGAAGATGATTTAGA
>LJOT01000958.1 GCA_001672075.1 Anabaena sp. CRKS33 | reverse complement strand
CCAATGGCTGTCCCCGTAGCACCGAAGGACCAACCGCGATAAGTGGAGCCGTCTGCTAGGACTAATAGAGCCGGAATTGTTTCTGATAGAGGCATAGATAATTGGATAATGGGTAAAAGTTTTTTTGAATTGATTTCTTTTCCAGTCTCTCACTGCGACTGTTTATTATCCCATGAGTTCGGGGTTTTAGATAATCTTAAAAATTGCAATAATTAAACGGCCAAGCATTTTTAATTTGGTGGCGGGGTTAAACTTAGTAAGAGCAGCCAGGGCGGTTAAAATATCCATTATGCTTAAATACTCTTTCTCTCGTCTAGCCATCATTTCTTGTTCGGTTAGTTTAGCGTTTCTAACTGCTGCTTGTAATCAAGAACAGCAGAAAATAACCACAGATGGATC
>LJOT01000957.1 GCA_001672075.1 Anabaena sp. CRKS33 | reverse complement strand
TAAATTATGGGAATTTTCTAATGTTAATTCAGGAAAAGCTAATCCTAGTCCACCATTGATTTGTAAGTCCACACCACCTAAAGAAATCCAGTCTCCAGCCACATCTAAAAGCAGATGTTGTGGTATAACGTCTTGCCATGCTGTATTCATGGGCATAATGCTGTCAATTATGCCTTCTTGATTAACTAAGATTCTTTGTAGATCTTGATAACCGGGTACTTTTGCGTTAATAATGTTTATGTTGTCCAGCATGGGTGTTATTTTAGTTATTAGTCATTGGTCGTTAATGGGAAATATATGCCCTCATCTCCAGTCCCCAATCCCTAATTATTATGAGTGTAGAAATTGGTATTATCATGGGTAGCGATTCTGATTTACCTACGATGAAAGAGGCGATCG
>LJOT01000956.1 GCA_001672075.1 Anabaena sp. CRKS33 | reverse complement strand
GAATTGCAAGCCCTGAAATTAACTTTTTTCGTCAGCTTATTGAGAAAATTCTCAAGATTATTGAGAATATAGGCTAATATAGGGTACTTGTGCTTTTTTACTGAAGAATGATTTAAATAACTTATAAGATATATTCAGATGTATAATAATCCTTGATGATGGTGCGTTACTAGTCGCTAACACACCCTACTGAAAAGGTTTTAGAACTTTGCGCCTTTGCGTGAAGTACAAAGAAAGGGTATTATAAAAAATAATATAAAAAACAATTATTACAGACAAAGAACTATGAAATTTTCCCAGAGATTAGGAGTAATTCTAGGGACAACAACCCTAGCTATAGTACAATACCAACCTGTATCAGCATTAACTCCCGTACAAGTTAATGATATCGCTAAACCAA
>LJOT01000955.1 GCA_001672075.1 Anabaena sp. CRKS33 | reverse complement strand
CTACTTAAATTATCTCTCAATTCTAAATTCTTGCGCCAGTCCGCTAAAATTTCTAACAAATTTTCTCGAAAAGGGTTATTTTCAGGTAACTCAGTTAACTCCTCTACTGCTCTTTTTTGTGTTCCTCCTTTCCCCAAAACTCTCAACCATAATGTATCCTCATTTTCTGGTAATTGATGAATCACAACTATTGCTGTTTTCAGAATATTCGGCAGAAAATAAACACCTTTAACCCAATCTTCTACAATTTCATTTGCACCTAAACCCGCAATCATCCGATCTGAAAAAGTTGGTGTTAAAATCCATAAAATCGGTAATTCTGATTCAGCAATATTTCTGCTTTCGCGTTTTGCTTTCCTAACTACATCACCATGAACGGCATATAATTTAAGTAAACAAC
>LJOT01000954.1 GCA_001672075.1 Anabaena sp. CRKS33 | reverse complement strand
CTCCCGTCAAGATATCATCACCAAGTCCTCCCCAGAGACTATCATTACCGATGCCACCGTTGAGAATATCATTACCTGCTCCTCCCCAGAGGGTATCATCTCCTCCTAGTCCTTGCAGTTGGTCATTACCACTACTTCCATTTAAGGTATTATTCAGTGTATTACCCGTGAGACGGTCATTTCCTGTACCACCTGTGGCATTTTCGATGACGTTATTAGCAGAGAGAATCAGTTTGAGTCTGCTATTAACCGTTTGTGAAGTTGTAATCCCCAAATTCACATTCACACCAGCAGTCGTACCGGTAAAGTCAAGATTATCAATACCCCCTGTGGTCGTTTCCGTAATTGTGTCCGTTCCCAAAGCTGTATTTGCTAGGAAACGATAGGTATCATTGCCATCA
>LJOT01000953.1 GCA_001672075.1 Anabaena sp. CRKS33 | reverse complement strand
GGGATTGAACCTTTACCAGATATTGATTTTAATATTCGTGCGGGTAATAGTTTGGTGGGTTTTGCTAATTATGATCAGGTTAAAAAAGCCGTTGAAGGTTCTCAACAATTGAAGTTAGACTTGTTTAGTGATATGACAAGAATTGACGAGAAAGCAAAGCGAGTTAGTCAGGTTTATCAAACTTTTAAAGATATTCAAACTTCTACGGTTAATGGTAGTGATTTTACAGGTACTAAGCAACTTTTACAAGAGTCTTTGGATAGTTTAAATGAGGAGTTGAATGAGTATTTAGCGCGGGAATATGGGATAGATATTCAGAAAAAGCAGGAGTTGGAAAAGTGGCAAGATTCTCATTGTCCTTTTCATTGGTTTGTGGAGTTTTATGGTATTATTAGTCGTGG
>LJOT01000952.1 GCA_001672075.1 Anabaena sp. CRKS33 | reverse complement strand
GGGGCGTTCAGTCTGGCAATACTTTTTCCTCTATATAAACGCCTCGCCATGGGGGGTCCGTGACACAAGTCTAACGAATCGGTCGGGCTGACATAGAGAAAAAAGTATTGCCAGACTGAACGCCCCCTTCGTTTCAGGCAGTCTGTAGGCCGGGACCCCCTTTTTTGAGTCGCAGGGCGCAGTTGGTGGTAATGTCTACTAGGGGGGGTATGCACCCCCCCCCAAGCGGCCAAAAATTAAGACGGCGTATTGAAAATGGGCACTGAACTTACCAGAGGGGTCAAAAAATAGCCAGGTTCCTAGCAGGGGGGTCCCGAAAAACGACGATTTTCCCTGGAACTCACCATTTTTGACCCCCTTTTTAGGGGGGGTGCATACCCTCCTAGTAGACTTTTTTTGAC
>LJOT01000951.1 GCA_001672075.1 Anabaena sp. CRKS33 | reverse complement strand
AAATGGTGGTCGCATTTGGATCGCTGTTTAATGAAATAACACTCATTCGATATAACAATGAATTGACTCAAGAATATGAAAGAATAAAAGTTCCTCTGATGTATGCTCACAAAGAGAAGTACTTTGCTCGTCTAAATTCTGATCCTGACCTACAAAAAAGTACACAAATCTCTCTTCCTCGCATGTCTTTTGAACTCATGGGTATCACATATGATCCATCGAGAAAACAGAACTCTTTACTAAGATCAGGTAACAAAGCGAATACATCTTCAAGAGTATCTTCTCAATACATGGGCGTAC
>LJOT01000230.1 GCA_001672075.1 Anabaena sp. CRKS33 | reverse complement strand
TAGGTTTGGATGCTCTCAACCAAGAAGCCCTAGATAAATTGATGATTTCCCTAGATGGTTCACCCAATAAGGCCAATTTGGGAGCAAATGCAATTTTGGGCATTTCCTTGGCTGCTGCAAAGGCTGGTGCGGAGTCTTTAGGTATTCCGCTCTATCGCTATTTAGGTGGACCTTTGGCGAATTTATTACCTGTCCCCTTAATGAATGTGATCAATGGTGGAGCGCACGCAGCTAATAATGTGGACTTTCAAGAGTTTATGATTGTCCCCATTGGCGCTCCTTCTTTTAAGGAAGCTTTGCGTTGGGGTGCGGAAGTGTTTGCTACTCTGAGCAAGGTGTTAGATGATCAAGGTTTGCTGACGGGTGTGGGTGATGAGGGTGGTTTTGCACCTAATCTAGAATCTAACCAAGTAGCTTTAGAATTGTTGGTAGCAGCGATTAAACAAGCTGGTTATAAGCCTGGGGAAGAAGTAGCCTTGGCTTTAGATGTGGCTGCTAGTGAATTTTACAAAAATGGCCAGTATGTTTATGATGGTAAACCCCATGCACCAACTGAGTTTATTAATTATTTAGGGGAGTTAGTTGATCAATATCCTATTGTGTCTATTGAAGATGGTTTACATGAGGAAGATTGGCAAAGTTGGCAATTACTGACTGAGAAATTAGGCTCAAAGGTACAATTGGTGGGTGATGATTTATTTGTTACCAATGCAACCCGCTTACAAAAGGGTATTGAACAAAAAGCAGGTAATTCGATTTTGATTAAATTGAATCAAATCGGTTCACTAACTGAAACTTTGGAAACCATTGATTTAGCGACTCGCAACGGTTTCCGCTCAGTAATTAGCCATCGGTCTGGGGAAACAGAAGATACAACTATTGCTGATTTGGCTGTAGCTACTCGCGCTGGTCAAATTAAAACCGGTTCTCTGTGTCGCAGTGAACGGGTAGCTAAGTACAATCGCTTACTGAGGATTGAACATGAATTGGGCGATCGCGCCATCTATGCTGGTACTATTGGTTTAGGACCAAAATAGGTTACAGGTTACAGGTTACAGGTGAGAGGTGACAGGTGACAGGTGACAGGTGAGAGGTGACAGGTGAGAGGTGACAGGTGAGAGGTGACAGGTGAGAGGTGACAGGTGAGAGGTGAGAGGTGACAGGTGAGAGGTGACAGGTGAGAGGTGAGAGGTGACAGGTGAGAGGTGACAGGTGAGAGGTGACAGTAAAAAGAAGGTAAGATGTTTAATAAATATCTTTCTATTCCCTGTTCCCTATTCCCTGTTCCCTGTTCCCTATTCCCTATTCCCTGTTCCCTGTTCCCTATTCCCTGTTCCCTGTTCCCTGTTCCCTATTCCCTGTTATGGATAAAACCCAATTTTAGGTAGTCCCAAGGTTTCATCCCAGCCTAGCATGATGTTCATACATTGAATGGCTTGTCCCGCTTGACCTTTAATCAAGTTATCAATCGCTGACATAACAATCACTCGGCCGGTACGGGGATCAACTTCTATGCCAATGTAGCAGGAATTACTTCCACACGCCCATTTAGTTTGGGGATAAGTGCCACTGTTACAGATTTTTACCCAGGGAGAATTGCGATAAAAGGCGTTATAGATGGTAATTAAATCATCACGTACTAAACCGGGATCACGCATGGTAGCATAGACAGTGGCTAAAATTCCCCGCACCATGGGGATTAAATGGGGTGTAAATTGGATTGTCACCTCATGTCTAGCCAATTCGCTACAAATTTGCTCAATTTCTGGGGTGTGGCGGTGTCTAGCGACGTTATAAGCCCCCAGGGAGTTATCAGCTTCCGCTAACAGTAGGTTAACTTTGGCTTGTCTTCCGCCCCCGGATGTTCCAGATTTAGCATCAATAATGGCTGTTTCGGGAACTATTAAACCTTGTTTTAACAGGGGAGACAATGCTAGTAAACTAGCTGTAGGATAGCAACCAGGACAGCCGATTAAACTCGCTTCGGCAATGCGCGAGCGGTATAATTCTGGTAGACCATAAACTGCTGTGGCTGCTGTCGTGGAATCGCTTCTTTCTGTACCATACCAAGTAGTATAGGTTTTCAAATCACTAAAGCGATAATCGGCACTCAGATCAAGTACCTTAGAACCTTTTTCTATAAGTTTAGGAGCGATTTGGCAAGCCAGTCCATTGGGTAAAGATAAAAATACCACTTGACAACGACTAGCAATGATGTCCGGTTCTACAGCTTCAATAGGTAATTCTACTATATTACCAAAATGTGGGTAAAGGTCAGCGAAGGATTTACCTGCACTGCTTTCACCACCTAAATAAACTAGTTCTACTTCAGGATGGTCCATTAGTAGTCGCACTAATTGTACTCCGCCATACCCTGACGCGCCAACAATTCCCACTGGTACGCGTCTTGAATTTACCATGATCTTAAATCCTTATCTACTTTTAGTTATCTATTATCAATCATTAGCAGTCAAGCTACTGGCCAATTACTGATGACTTGTTATTGAACTTTCGCTGCATTATATAGCAAGGAGTATTTTTTAGGGTACTTATAATCACAAATATCTTTGATCACTAATCACACTTATAGTGTGTAGATGATTGATAACGATAAATATTATATTTTTATTATATTTTTGACGTGGCAGAAAATTCTCAACTACAAAAATTTGGCGAATATATTCGCACAATCAGAAAAACCCGAAATCTTTCCCAAGAACAGTTAGCAGAACTGTCAGGACTACATCGCAATTATATCGGTGGTGTTGAACGTGGTGAAAGAAATCTTGTCTTGTTAAATATTATCCGTATTGCTCAGGCTCTGGGAATGTCACCCAGTGAATTATTAAAAGGCTTAGATTAAATGGTATTTCCTTATTTGGGTATTCCGGTTGACAAATGGGCAGATAAAACTAAAGAACTGATAGAAGAACATCCTCTAGATGCTAATGAAATCTATGAAATTGTTATCAGCGTGTGGGAGGAAATATTTAAGTCTAGTATCACCAGTCGGGGATACAAAATAGGTAGAGATATATTTCCTAGCCCGCAAATTATCGGTTCACTATTACATGAATTGATACCATTAGAATTGTCTAGTAGATATCCCGAAGTATGGCGACGGGAACAGAATACTACAGAAAAGGATTTAGTTTACATCCCGAATGATAGTTTTTCTATTGAAATTAAAACATCTTCTAGTCCTGGCAATATTTTTGGCAATAGGAGTTATGCTCAAAAAAGCACTACTGGTAAAACAAAGAAAAGCAAATCAGGATACTATCTTGTAATTAACTTTGAAAAGATTGAGAAGAAAAGACAACAAATAGATAATCTATCATTAGTAAATCCCAAAATCAAACTTGTACGTTTTGGGTGGATAGATGAAGAAGATTGGCAAGGACAGGAATCTGAAACTGGTCAACAAGCCAGGATCAGTCCTGATGTCAAGAAATTTAAATTAATTCAGTTACCTTTATCAAAGTAGTGATAATTGCTCAACTCTACTATTTTTATCTTGCAAAAAAGTTTCAATTCTATTAGCAGCAATATCACAATAATCTTGACGAATTTCAAAACCAATTACTAGCCGATTTAAATCTAAAGCTACCATAGCAGTAGTACCTGAACCCAAAAATGGATCTAGGACAATCTCATTTTCATGAGAAGAGGCTGTAATTATTCTTTGAATAACAGCAGAGGGAAACTGTGCAGGGTGTGGTGTCCGTTCTTTTGATGATCTATTTTGTCCAGAGGTAACTTTTGGAAATTCCCAAACATCAGTAGGATTTTTCCCTAAAGGATTAACTTTGATTTTTCCGTTCTTTTTTTGATTGGGATATTTGACATTAGGATCACGAATATCGTCAAGATTAAAAGTATAGGCTTCTGGATTTTTGACATACCACAAAAATTTCTCATTTCTAGGGGAAAAAAACTTACTTCCTGCAACACCAGCACCATAATTCCAAACAATTTCTTGAATTAAATAAAAAGGAATTTTATCCCAA
This sequence comes from Anabaena sp. CRKS33, assembly GCA_001672075.1. Taxonomy (GTDB): domain Bacteria; phylum Cyanobacteriota; class Cyanobacteriia; order Cyanobacteriales; family Nostocaceae; genus Dolichospermum. Next base: position 2,428 of record LJOT01000230.1, on the reverse strand, counting down.
AGCAAATAGGAAATAGGAATTGCTTTAGCACGATTTTTAATTGATAAATAACCTAAGTTTAGCCAAAAAGCCCCATCATATAAAGTCAGACGATAAACTTCTGTTATCCATTTTTCACACCAATTTATATAATCATCTAATGGCAATAAATTCTCATATTCTTTACCAATGTTATAGGGTGGACTGGTAACGGTTAGATTAATTGATTGATCTGGTAAAATTGCCATTGCCTCTAAACAATCTAAATTATAAATGAGACAATTACACGATTGAAAGTAGGGTTTACCTAGTAATTTTCTGATATCCGTCAATTTCATAGCTTAATCCTCTATGTATATGGTACTCTAAACTACTTATAGTATAGATGAACTATTTCATTGTCAAACAACAGTTTGCTTATCCCACAAAAGCTTTAATTCTGAGAAATAAGCTACAATATAGAATAAGAAATTGTTAGAAAAATTTACCTTGGTAGCTGGAAATTTCCTGTGTCACAGCCTCAGACCACTCAAACCTTTAAATTCGATTCTATTGAATCCGCTTTATCTGATTTTAAAGCGGGTCGTGTCGTCGTTGTCGTAGATGACGAAAATCGAGAAAATGAAGGGGATTTAATTTGCGCCGCCCAATTTGCGACCCCTGATATGATTAACTTTATGGCTGTGGAAGCCAGAGGGCTGATTTGTTTGGCCATGACGGGCGATCGCTTGGATGAATTAGACTTACCATTAATGGTCAGTAAACTGACGGATACTAACCAAACCGCTTTTACCGTTAGTATTGATGCTGCTCCCCATTTAGGCGTAACCACAGGTATTTCCGCCGAAGACCGGGCCCGGACTATCCAAGTCACCCTCAACCCAGCCACAAAACCGGAGGAGTTACGCCGTCCTGGTCATATTTTCCCCCTGCGGGCTAGACCTGGGGGTGTACTTAAACGAGCCGGACATACAGAAGCCGCTGTAGACCTAGCCAGACTAGCGGGACTGTACCCAGCGGGAGTAATTTGTGAAATTCAAAATCCGGATGGTTCAATGGCTCGTTTAAACCAGTTAGTGCAATATGCCCAAAATCATCACCTGAAAATTATCAGTATTGCTGATTTAATCAGTTATCGTCTGCAAAATGATCGCCTCATATATCGAGAAATTGTTACCAAACTACCCAGTGAGTTCGGTCAATTTGATATTTACGGCTACCGTCATACAGTAGATAATACAGATCATGTCGCCATTGTCAAGGGAGATCCAGCAAATTTCCAAGATCAACCTGTCATGGTGCGAATGCACTCGGAATGTTTAACCGGTGATGCTTTGGGTTCTTTGCGCTGCGACTGTCGAATGCAGTTACAAGCAGCCTTGAAAATGATTGAAACCGCTGATCAAGGTGTCGTTGTTTACCTGCGTCAAGAGGGACGGGGAATAGGCTTAATTAACAAGTTAAAAGCCTACTCTTTACAGGATATGGGATTGGATACGGTGGAAGCAAATGAGCGGTTAGGATTCCCTGCTGATTTGCGTGATTATGGTATGGGGGCGCAAATTCTCATGGATTTGGGGATTAAAAAAATCCGTCTTATTACCAATAACCCCCGTAAAATTGCTGGTCTCAAGGGTTATGGTTTAGAAATTATAGACCGTCTCCCGCTGTTAATTGAGTCCAATGATTACAACACCTACTACTTAGCTACCAAAGCTGAGAAATTGGGTCATATGTTGTTGCAAACTTATCTTGTCACGGTAGCGATACATTGGCAAGATGAACCGGAATCAATCACTAAACGCTATGAACGTTTGGAAAAGTTACGGTATTTATCAAACCGTCAACATTTATTATTACAGGAAGAAGCCCGTCCGCTGGGAATCGCTTTGTTTGATCAACCATCCTTAACGGTGCATTTGGGTTTTGACCAAGCTAATATTGCTGAAGCTAATTGGTATGAGCAAAAAGGTCATCCTTACCTGCAAGCAATTTGCTTGATTTTAGATGAAATAGTCACCTTACCCTATATTCAGAAAATGGAATTTCTGATTTCTAACGGTAGTGATCCGCTGAGTAATTTACAAGTACAGTTAGACAGACAAACCTTACCAGATGGTGTATTACCGTCATCTTTGAAAGATCATTTGCAGACTCAACACATCTACAGTTTTATTAAGTAAGATATCCTCAAACTCTAGATTCAGAAAAACCTTCTTCATTTTAACCCTCTCCTCTTGGGGAGGGACAAAGGAAATCTTTGATATCTTTTTAAGATAGTTCTTCCTTATCAAGGTTAGGATATCATGTTTTAAATTAGATGTCAATAGTTTTATTACCTTTTTTCGGCGATGTTTTTAAGCTGTTATGGGTTAATGTTTTATTGCTTGGGTATATTGGTTGATGATTTTTTTCTCGCGCAGAGACGCAGAGGCGCGGGGAGTTATGT
>LJOT01000950.1 GCA_001672075.1 Anabaena sp. CRKS33 | reverse complement strand
ACTAACTGTCCTGATGTTGCCATGGCTACGGGCTGATTTGGCAGGGAGCCAGTAGTAGAACCAAACAAACCAGTCAGGGATGTGACTAGTGCTGTTGCTAGTTGCGGGGAAATACCAGCAGCAGTGAAGCTGTTTGTTAAGGCAACCGCAGCCTGTTGTGCACCAGCACCACCTGTCAATAGCGTACCAACGTCAGCAGCACCACCAGCGGCAGCACCACCATCAGCAGCAGCACCACCATCAGCAGCAGCACCACCACCAGCAGCAGCACCACCATCAGCAGCAGCACCACCACCAGCAGCAGCACCACCTGTAATTATACTGTTAAGATTCTGAACAATAGCAGCAGCCAACTGATTGACGACAACCTGAACTTGTGGAGCAAGAGTAATCACAACAGTGT
>LJOT01000229.1 GCA_001672075.1 Anabaena sp. CRKS33 | reverse complement strand
CAAGATAGGGATGTTGATCAAACCTTATTAGCTGATGTATTAGTAATTGGTGGTGGACCTGCTGGCACTTGGTCAGCGTGGAGTGCGGCCAATGCTGGTGCAAAAGTGGTCTTAGTAGATAAAGGCTATTGTGGTACTAGTGGTTGTGCAGCTGCATCAGGTAACGGTGTGTGGTATGTTCCACCCGAACCGGATAGTCGAGAAGCAGCCATGGCTTCTAGGGAAGCTTTAGGAGGATTTTTATCTAGCCGTGATTGGATGCAACGGGTATTAGATCAAACTTATGCGAACGTCAACCAACTAGCTGAATGGGGTTATCCTTTCCCTACAGATGAAGATGGTAAACCCTATCGGCGCAGTCTCCAAGGTCCAGAATATATGCGCTTGATGCGGCAACAAATAAAACGGGCAGGGGTGAAAATTTTAGATCACAGTCCCGCTTTACAGTTGTTAGTAGATGCAGAAGGTGCTGTAGCTGGGGCGACAGGGGTTAACCGTCAGACTGGTAAAAAGTGGATTGTGCGATCGCATTCAGTGATCATTGCTACCGGAGGCTGTGCTTTCTTGAGTAAAGCCTTGGGTTGCAATGTGCTAACAGGGGATGGATACCTGATGGCTGCCGAAGCGGGTGCTGATATGTCAGGAATGGAGTTTTCCAACGCCTATGGCATCGCACCTGCTTTTTCTTCTGTAACTAAAACCTTATTCTATAATTGGGCAACTTTCACTTACGCAGATGGGACACCCATCCCCGGCGCTGGTTCACAAAAAGGGCGTTCTGTCATTGCCGAAACTTTGCTAACTCAACCTGTTTACGCCATTATAGACAAAGCATCAGAAGAAATGCGGGTGACAATGCGGTTATCTCAACCCAATTTCTTCCTACCTTTTGATCGTGCGGGTATTGATCCCTTTACTCAACGTTTCCCTGTGACTCTACGTTTGGAAGGGACTGTCCGTGGTACAGGTGGTATTAGAATCATGGATTATACTTGCTCTACTTCCGTCCGTGGACTTTATGCCGCAGGTGATGCAGCTACAAGGGAATTAATCTGTGGTGGTTTTACTGGTGGTGGTAGTCATAATGCAGCTTGGGCCTTATCTTCAGGGTATTGGGCAGGACAGTCTGCGGCTGCATACTCCCACAATTTAGGTGTGCAAGCCAACCAAAGACCAGTTCAATCTGTAGGTGGTGCAGGATTTATCTCTGGTAGTGAGAAGCATATTCACAGTGAAGACATCATCAAAGCTACTCAAGCAGAAGTTTTCCCATACAATCGCAATTATTTCCGTAATGAACAAACTTTAACGGCATCATTGCAAAAATTACATTCTCTCTGGGATGAAATTCGCAATGGTCAAGTTGCAGATAATAGCAACATTATCCGCACCAGAGAAGCTGCGGGAATGGTAGCGACAGCCAGATGGATGTACAGCAGTGCCTTGGAACGCAAAGAAACACGGGGTATGCACAAACATTTAGATTATCCAGAACAAGATACTAAGCAACAACATCATTTAATTAGTGGTGGTTTAGATCAAGTGTGGGTAAAAGCTACACTTATACAGGAAACAAAAGCGAAAGAACTAGTAACTGTATAAATTGTAGGTTGGGTTGACGCAAGGAAACCCAACATTATCAAAACTTTTGTTGGGTTGCGCTGTCGCTTAACCCAACCTACATCAATATAAATTTTGGATCAATTTTGGTTTTTTATTATGATTGAATTAGTTAGTGAATCCCGGTGCATTCAATGTAATCTCTGTGTTAAAGTTTGCCCAACAAATGTTTTTGATCAAGTACCAGATGCACCTCCAAAAATTGCTAGACAAAGCGATTGTCAAACTTGTTTTATGTGTGAATTATATTGTCCCGTTGATGCGCTGTATGTTGCACCAGACGTAGAACCATTAACAGGAATTAATGAACAATCATTAGCAGAATCTCAAATTTTAGGAAGTTATCGTAAAAATATCGGTTGGGGAAAATCTGTTATAACCACAGCTAAAGAAGACTCAACATATAAATTGTTGAATAAGATAAAATAGAATATCAAAAATAATTAGAGTTATCAATTATGAAACTCATTTTACCAGTAGAAATTGCCCATGAAATTGAGCCGCATTTACCTGAAAATACTATTCTAGTGCGTGTAGATAGTGAGGGTAATATAGATAGTGATGCCACAGATGCAGAAGTTTATTTTAGTTGGTTTTATCTCAAACCTACTACTTTACATCGAGTATTAGACGCTGGTCCTTCATTGCGTTGGCATCATGCCCCAAATGCAGGGGTAAATCACATTTTAACCCCAAAATATTTACAACGAGATTTAATTTTAACCAATGGTGCAGGGGTTCATGGTATTCCTATTGCTGAATTTGTGATTACTTATTTACTGGCTTATTGTAAACAATTACCAAGTTTATATCAGCTACACAATGAGCATAATTGGCAAAGAGATTTACCAATTCAAGAATTATTCGACAAAACTTTATTAATTATCGGTGCTGGTGGAATTGGTCAAGAAATTGCCGTTCGTGCTCAAGCATTTGGAATGCGTATTTTTGGTAGTTGTCGTCATCCAGAACCATTACCAAACTTTGATAAAGTAGTGGGTGCAAATGAATGGAAACAACTACTACCAGAATCAGAATTTGTAGTTATTGCTACTCCTTTAACGCCGGAAACAAAGGGCTTAATTGATTTGGAAACTTTACGTTTGTTCCGCCCTGATGCCTATTTGATTAATATTGCGCGGGGGGCAATTGTTGAGGAATCAGCACTTACTAAAGCTTTACAAGAAAGTTGGATTGCTGGGGCGGCTTTAGATACAGTATTTACAGAACCACTACCAGCAGAGAGTCCGTTGTGGACATTGCCAAATGTGTTTATTACACCTCATTGTTCTGGAAATTCGCCCAGAGTTAAAGAGAGAACACTTGCCTTATTTCTTGATAATCTCACACGCTATCGTCAAGCACAACCTTTACGCAATGTGGTAGATAAAACTGCCGGTTATTAAATATAAACTAGGGGCAAAAGCCCCTAAGATATTAAACAGTGATTTTATTACCATCAAACGTCGTCAAGGTAAAGCCGTTAAATTTTTCGTTGTAACCCAGTCTTTCATCTCTGAGAAGGCTGATAGCAACTGCTTCACCTAAAGCCAAACCAGCAGAACCATCTGTACGCCAGTGAATACCACCATGACCCCGACCAAGGGTGTAATTAGTTGCCAGTTTATTCAATTCACCACCCACCGTTAAAGGCTCACCTGTATAGGGAATTACCTTAGTAGGATCATTGGGATCTGGAACTACAGGGTTGGGAATGACAAAATCTTCGTCAAAATATGCTTTTAATAGAGTCGCATTGACACCGGCGATCGCGGCCGCACCACCAACATAAGATGAATGGATAGGTGCGCCTTCCGGGTATCCATGCGCTAACAGATAAGAGCCGAATTTACTAAAACTTTGAGCTAAAGCTTTAGAGTTCAATATATTCCGATGAACTGGATACTGAGTTTTATTAACAATAATATTGTGAACTAATCCAGCATAAGCTTCAGGACGCAAAATGCGGTGTTCATAAAACTTCGTCCAGTAGGCAGCCCTAATTGCACGAGATGTACCCAGACCCAGTAAAGCTTGTAAATGTCCTACCGCAAAAGACCCGTTACCGCCCTGTTGAGTCTTTGATTTCACAAATGGATTACCTGAATTCAAGGGTGCGCCAATACCACCGCTCAATGGGTCATTGGCATTGCGGGCTGTAGCCAAAATTTGAGACGAACTAGCGAATACTGGACCTGGCGCATGGGAAAATTCCGATAAATCACGAACTGTGGATATATAACGACGTACAGGGTCATACTTAATAGATTTAGGCGTACCACCATTCTGCACATTCAGCCATTCTTCGTAATCGGTGAGGAAGTCATTTCCAGGCAGAGCAGTCCGAATTACAGCAGGAACATATTGAACGCCCGAAGGGGCATTTAATAAAGCAAATTGGGATATATGGGGACCAACCAATACCCCCGGAGGAGTCACGTGCTTTGGTGTTCTACCAGACTTATCACTGTTATCGAGGTAGGTAACAATCCCTCGAAATAGACTTTGGGGTGTAACACGGCCATTAATTCTCGGTCCATTGAAACCTTCGAGCTTGTCTAGTTCTTCAACAGCTGCCAAAACCAAAGGATCATCAGTATTATTTTGGAATTTATGGAATGGTACATCCCGTAATAAAGATTGCCAATAAAGCTCAATAGCCTCAGCCGCTCGTTCAGCACTAGCTAAAGCTACTGGTGTTGGTACAGGTACTTGAAGCGGACTTAGTCCTTCTAGGCTGACTGCTAAAGGTCCTTGAGCATTCACTAGCTTCCGCGTACCGCCTATAATCACCTTTTCAAAGTCATCATGATTACCTGTTGTTACTGCTTTAGTTAAAGACTCATAAGCTTTGAGATCAACTTCACCGAGTCTGTTGTGTGGCAGTCCCCTAGAATCAGAGCCAATTTTATTCGGATACCGTTCTTCATCACCGTTGGTGGTATGAGGAGGAATGGGAAGATCCTGGTTGGCTTTGGCAGCTGCTACACGCACTTTATAAGCTTTTTCTAGCAACTTACGGTAGTTATTCGGCTTTATATCCTGGGCTTGGGCAATATCTCCTCCCTGTTTTCCAGATAAAGATACTCCTGTACCTGTAACTCCAGCGACAAAACCAGCAGCAGTTAGCAAACTACTACGAACAAAAAATGAACGTCTAGTAAAACGACCAAAAGATGAACGTTTACTACCCAAATTAGCATTATAGGAATGCTGTGAATCTTGATCAAAATTATCGTTTTCTTGCATGAGATTCTCTAAATAGCTAAAAAGTGAAATATTGACTAGGTAATTGAGGGACTGCTAGTACCGCTTTCCCAAAGTTAAACGTTTGGTAAGCAAATTTTTGTTTTCATCCTATTAATCCCTTAATCTTGGACATCTTGATTCAGACAGTAATTATTTCAGTCGTTTAGGTGTAATAGCTTCAGTTAATTGAGGTGAAGGAGTTGCGTCCTTGACATTTATCTTGCGGGGAATGATTTTTTCTTCAAAATAAAAATCAGCAACTTTCTGTTGTTCAGCAACAATTGCAGGTGTCAGTCTTCTTAACCGACGAGTAGTTCGACGAGATACTTTTTCTAAAACGTCTACATCAATTTTCAACTCAGGTGCAAAAGCTTGAGCTACTTCTTTTGGGTTTTTATCAGCCCATTCTCCAACTTTATCTGCTTCTTCTAAAAATACTCTTACCAATTCAGAATTTTTGGTGATAAACTCCTTTCTACCCAGATAAAATCCGCCGAGAGTATTAATCCCTGAAGCATTTCTCAGATTACGAATAGGGATGCTTTTTTCTACAAGAGCTAAAAAGGGATCGCCACCTACCCAAACTTCAACCTTATTTTGAATAAAAGCATCACGAGCTTCAGATGGAGTCAGTCCCACTACTTGAACATCACTAATCCTTAAACCCACTTCTTTTAAGGCTTTTGCTAATAAATAGTGTGCATTAGATCCCCGTTGGAAGGCAACTTTCTTACCCTTAATATCCGCTAATTTCTTAATAGGAGAATTTGCTCTAACGATAATACCTTGCCCTAGTCCTCTACTGGGTACACGCCCAGCAATATAAATGACTTCTGTAATACCAGCAGCTTGGGAAAATATTGGGGGTGTTTCTCCCACCGTGCCGATATCAACCTTACCTGCATTCATGGCTTCTATTAATTGCGGACCAGCTGGAAATGGTCCAACCCAATTCACAGTTACACCTAATGCCTTAAAACGTGGCTCAACAACTTTTTTGACTTTGACAATATCCCCGGAAGTTTGATAAGCCAAGTTGATCACTTTAGAGCTAAATCCAGGTTTTGTCTGGCCTTGGCTGGTTTGTAATAAACCACCTGTTAAGGGTGTGGACAGAGTGAAAAATCCCAATAGTGAATATTGAACAAACCGTTTTAAAACTACGCGCCTTTGTGTCCAAAATGGTATTTTCATGACTGCAATATTCAGAGCTTATTTGAAGTTTAATCAAATTATTTAAACAATAACTACTAAATATACATGGAGAATTAGTAGTTATGGATATTACTATTACACAAATAAATCTGAAAAACAAGTGTTTTCTAATACATTTCTTTTTTTTCCAAAGATTTAGTTTAAGCATTCAGCTAATAGCTGACAATTAACTGCTTACTACGAAAGTAATCCCATTTCTTGATATATGGGGTTTACCACTGTTCTAATCTCTGAGATTTGCCTAGCAAAAAAACAAGCTCCAAAAATACAACAAATACCACCAAATAATAAAGCATTAGCAACACCAATATAATGTGCTAATCCTCCAAAGAACAAATTTCCAAAAGGCAATATTCCTAAGAAAGTAGTCATAAA
>LJOT01000509.1 GCA_001672075.1 Anabaena sp. CRKS33 | reverse complement strand
AACCTACGAAAATCCTTAACTGAGGAGTATTATAATATCTCTACATTCCAAAATCATACACGGATTAAGCAACACCAAAACCATATTATGAATAACAAATCTCCCGTACCTCGTTTAGATTTAGCCCCTAAATTACGCCGTCCTCTCTCTTTATGGAATCCTTTAGATTACCTACTATTGCTGTATTGGGTATTTTACTTTCCCCAAGCTTTGCGGTGGTATGTTGATACCTTTGGCGGGGGTTATATTCCTGCAAAAGAAATGAATTGGAGTAAAGGAATAAAAATATTACGCCAAAATCATATTCAGTTTCAATTATTATTTCAAGGTGTGGTTTTAACAATAATTACACCAATATTAATTTGTTTATTTCTGCAAAAATTAGGATTGAGTGTTAACTGGTTAGGTGTGGCGGGAGGTGTGGCGTACGGTGTGGCGGTAGGTGTGACGGAAGATGTGGCGGTAGGTGTGGCGGGAGGTGTGGCGGGAGGTGTGGCGGGAGGTGTGGCGGGAGGTGTGGCGGGAGGTGTGGCGGTAGATGTGCGGTACGGTGTGGCGGTAGGTGTGGGGGTAGGTGTGGGGGTAGGTGTGGGGTACGGTGTGGCGGTAGGTGTGGCGTTCGGTGTGGTGCTAGGTGTGGCGGGAGGTGTGGCGGGAGGTGTGGCGGGAGGTGTGGCGGGAGGTGTGGCGTTCGGTGTGGCCGTTTTACGTCCAGAAAATTGGTTATTTAGTTTATTCAACTTGAATTATCTCATGAATGGTAGTTTTTTACTACCCAGAATTACTATTCTTTCTTTACCTAATTTAGATTCTCGTTTAAAAAAATGGTTATTACAAGACTGGGAAAACGGCATACATAATGTTAATCAACTATTGGCCTATACCAGGCAATCTATTCCTGTAGTTAAGGCAGTAAATAAGGCACTGGAAATAAAGCCAGAAGAAGAAATAATTTGGTCTATTTCTCAGTTAGCAGAAACTACTTATGATTGGAAATTAATATATTTTACATCTGCTAATTTTGATGTAAGTGAACGAACATATACCCGCCTAGATACTTCTCCCCGTGCTGCTGCTGCTGGTTTTTGGTATCTGCATGAAAAACAACCCACTAAAGCCACAGAAGCATTTGCAGTAGTGCGTTCTCTTCTGTATGGAGAAGAAATGTATATTCTTGCCGCAACTCTGGCAGAATTTAATGAAGTTAAAGATCTAGATTCTATTGCTAACCTACCAATACTTACATTTCCCACATCAGGTTTATTACGTCCTACCACTTGGCAAACATTAGATAGATTTGTCAAAGTAATTGAAGATATAAAAATCATTAACCATAGTGTCTCCCGTGTGTCTCGTTCTTCCGCTTTAAATCGCGCATCAGGCGAACTGACAACTATTTTAAATACAGCCAATACCTTACCTAAAGCAGAAAAAGAATTAATTATAGATATTGCTAACAACTGGCAACAGAAACTATTACAAATTGCCGGTGAAGTTGGGAAAGTTGTTATTGATAAACCTGTAAATAATCCCTATGTGATAGGCGACCCTGTAATGGGTAATTTATTTATTGGTAGAGAAGATATTATGAGACAATTAGAAGAACTTTGGCTGAGAGGTATTCAACTCCAGTCAGTAGTT
>LJOT01000508.1 GCA_001672075.1 Anabaena sp. CRKS33 | reverse complement strand
GTTGACCCAAAATAATCAACAATGGATTGATAAAGTCAATCTACTCAAAACTACTCCTGGCATTGGTCAAGTAATTTCTACCACTTTAGTTTCTGACTTTTTTCCTAGACTTTAAATTTTTCCTTAACGATCGCTTGACAATCAAGACAGTCGCTACAGACTATTTTTTGTAGGTCGGGTTAAGGGACAGCGTAACCCGACGTTTATGTTGGGTTTCGTACCTCAACCCAACCTACAGACTAAAACTCACAAATAGACTCTGGTTGCAGGGGACATTGTTTAGAGACAAGTGGATTTCCCTTAAGGTTAAGCCAAGTCAATTTAGTCAGATTAGACAAAGGTTTGATATCGCTAATTTGATTTCCCTCAAGGTCAAGAGAAGTCAATCTAGTCAGATTAGACAAAGGTTTGATATCGCTAATTTGATTTTCCGTAAGGTAAAGAGAAGTCAATTTAGTCAGATTAGACAAAGGTTTGATATCGCTGATTTGATTTCCCGTAAGGGAAAGGCTAGTCAAATTAGTCAGATTAGACAAAAGATTAGACAAAGGTTTGATATCGCTAATTTGATTTACCGTAAGGGAAAGGCTAGTCAATTTAGTCAGATTAGACAAAGGTTTGATATCGCTAATTTGATTTCCCAAAAGGTTAAGCCAAGTCAATTTAGTCAGATTAGACAAAAGTTTGATATCGCTAATTTGATTTCCCTCAAGCCAAAGAACAGTCAAATTAGTCAGATTAGACAAAGGTTTGATATCGCTAATTTGATTTCCCCTAAGGGAAAGGCTAGTCAAATTAGTCAGATTAGACAAAGGTTTGATATCGCTAATTTGATTTTCCGTAAGGGAAAGCCTAGTCAAATTAGTCAGATTAGACAAAGGTTTGATATCGCTAATTTGATTTTCCGGAAGGGAAAGCCTAGTCAAATTAGTCAGATTAGACAAAGGTTTGATATCGCTAATTTGATTTTTCCTAAGCCAAAGCTCAGTCAAATTAGTCAGCGTTTGATTAGCTTGACCACAATTTTGGGTTTTAGCAACTTGTAGTAATACTTCTACCGTTCTTCTTCTCTGTTGAGATAAATTGGCTTTTTGTTGACACCATTCTGTAAAAGTTTGAGCAATCAAATAACCTGGCAACTTTTCCGTCGGTATTCCCTGAACACCATCTCTTGCTAACGCTGATTCACTTCTGCCAAATTCAGCCTTACCATAAATACCAATTACTTCCCCCTGGTCGTTTAATATTGGTCCCCCACTCATTCCCGGTCTTGGACTTCCACTGAAAAATAAATCATATCCCAGATTTTCTCCCCTTCCTCTAGATGTGATTTGGGCTGGTGGTGAGAAGAAGTAATTTCGCTGTTGACTATTAGAAATAGAAGGAATAGGAAATCCAGAATTATATACCGTTTCTCCCTCTTTAACTGTCTGAGAATTAGCAATTTTAGCAATAGGATAATTTTTAGAACTGGTAAATTTAACTAAGGCTAAATCTAATTTTTCCAGAGGTCGAGCGCTTTCCATGGGGTATTTTTGCCCGTCATGGGTGATAATCTCATAAAGACCATATCCCGCTTTGTTAACCACATGATTGGCTGTTAGCACAGTGTAGGTATTACCATTTTTGTCAATAATTACT
>LJOT01000228.1 GCA_001672075.1 Anabaena sp. CRKS33 | reverse complement strand
TTCTCATTTCATCTTACATAAATTTATGACATTCACAATTTCCATCAACAATAGTCAGCGTCTAGGACTCGAACCCCTAAATATCCCCCACCGTCTATTACTCGGTCCTGGTCCTTCTAACGCCCATCCAGAGGTATTACAGGCAATGAATACTACACCCGTAGGGCATTTAGATCCGGCTTTTTTAACCCTGATGGATGAGATTCAATCTCTGTTACGCTATGTATGGCAAACGGAAAACCCCCATACTATTGCTGTCAGTGGCACGGGTACGGCTGCAATGGAGGCCTCTCTAGCTAATGCCGTAGAACCGGGTGATGTGGTATTAATTGGTGTGGCAGGTTATTTCGGTAATCGTTTGGTAGATATGGCGGGCAGATATGGCGCAGATGTAAGAACTATTACTAAGCCTTGGGGGCAAGTTTTTAATTTGGAGGAAATTAGCGCCGCAGTAGCTACCCATAAACCGGCAATTTTAGCTTTAGTTCATGCAGAGACTTCCACCGGTGCTCGTCAACCTTTGGAAGGTGTGGGTGAGTTGTGTCGTCAGCATGGTACGTTATTATTAGTGGATACCGTAACTAGTTTAGGTGGTGTTCCCATCTTTTTGGATGAGTGGGGTGTTGATTTGGCTTATAGCTGTAGTCAAAAGGGTTTGGGTTGCTCTCCAGGTGCGTCACCATTTACTATGAGTGGGCGAGCAATGGAGAAGTTACACAAGCGTCAATCTCAGGTGGCAAACTGGTATTTAGATATGACATTGTTGGGGAAATATTGGGGTACTGACCGCACATATCACCACACAGCACCGATTAATTTATATTATGGTTTACGGGAAGCTCTGCGTTTAGTGGCAGAAGAAGGTTTAGCAAATTGCTGGCAACGTCATCAAAAGAATGTAGAATATCTTTGGGCAGGATTGGAAGATATGGGTTTAAAAATGCACGTTGAGAAGAAATACAGGCTACCAACTTTAACTACTGTCTGCATTCCTGAAGGCGTAAATGGTAAGTTGGTTGCACGCCAATTATTACTTGAGCATAATATTGAGATTGGTGGCGGTTTGGGTGAATTAGCTGGTAAAGTTTGGCGTGTGGGTTTAATGGGTTTTAATAGTCGTCCTGAAAGTGTGGATAAGTTAATAGCCGCCCTGGGAACCATGATATCTAACTAATTAGTGTGTTAGTATAGCAATTCCCTTGAGACTAGACCTCTGGTGAAAATTAAATGTGTGGTTTCTAGAACCGTTGTAGAGAAGTGACCTGACTAGGTTTCTGTCTCTACAATTTTTACCTCCAGATGTCTATTGTCAACTGTACTAAATTTAATTTGTATAATTCTAGCAGTATTATAATACCTTCAGGTGTGTAACAGCTTAGTAACCTTGACAAATTGCGAATTACAGCAGTTTTCGGCGATTTAACCCACACTTTGATTACCTTCTTCCTTCACGCCTCTGCGCGAGATAAAAAAATGTGATTCATTTACCCAAAAATCGCTGTATGTCACCAATGCTGATAAAAAATTAGTAAATTAAAGAAAATCAGGATACAAATTTTAATTTTTGGTGTTAAATGGTGAGTATTAACGAAATTTGTTAACTGAGGATGATATCTAAACAGGTGTCAATCTTAAATCTAGTGAGAAGTGAACATGAGTAATATTATTCTTGGTAAAAATTTTTTAGCCTTACCAGGTATTGCGGCTTTGGTAATTTTAGGTGGTGGACATTCCGTAAATGCTCAAATCGTGTCTGAAAAAGTACAACTATCTAATCAAGTAGCACAAGCGGACATTGAAGCAGCTATACCTAATCAAAATCAAACCCCTGGTAGCTATGTCGGTATTGGTACTAACATTGGTATAACAGGCGGCTCTTCAGCCTTGAGTGATGGTAATTTCAGCTTCATGAGTAAAATTCGTTTTACCAAATCTCTATCAGCTAGACCGTCAGTCATACTAGGAACAGATACAACATTTCTTGTTCCTCTCACCTACGACTTTGCTATTAAACCAGCAGATCCACTTACTACCCCTGTAACTATATTACCCTACATGGGAGTAGGTGCAATCATTAAAACTGGTGATGAATCTGAAACTGCTGTTTTAGTCACTGGTGGTATTGACATACCTCTGAATCAAAAATTTACCGCCACTGCTGCTCTAAACACTGGTTTTTTTGATACAGTTGATGTCGGTATTTTACTGGGAGTTGGTTATAACTTCAAAGGATTTTAGATGAATTAAAGGCTAGGAAGTTTAACTTCCCAGCCATACTCTTGTATACTCTATTTAGGACTTACCTTGTCAATTACCTTGATTTTACCATCATCCCCCACAGTCCAAACATCGTAAGTACCAATGACATCACCATTAGTATCAACATCTACATCACCGCTTGCGCCTTGATAGTTGATTTGTTTACCTTCTTTCAGAAGCTTCAGCCCTTGACAAACATCACTTACTGGTGTACCGTTTCCAGCAGCTACTTCTCGCAATTTACTAGCAATAGCCACCCCAGTATTTTCCTTAGCGGCTTGGGCTGCTAATACCAATAAGGCCGCAGCGTCCCAGGCTTGAGGTGCGTATTCTCCCGGAGAAGTGCCTTTTTTATCTGTCCAAAGTTTATTAAAATTTTCTAAACCTTTACCACTAGAACCGGGAACTGTACCAATTGCGCCAGATAAGATATATTTACCATCCTTACCTTTACCAACTTGATCAGGGAAACTATTGGATTTTACACCGTCTGTGAGTAAAATTTGTACATCTTTGGTAACACCTTGTTGATAAGCAGCTTTCAGGAATAAACTACCGGTTTCAGCATACAATACGGCTAAAACTGCATCTGGTTTACCCGCAAAAGCGGCAGATGCTTCTGTATCAAAAGTTTGAGCCTTGGGGTCATAGCGAACAGGCTTATCTTTATTAACTACAGTACCACCTAATTTCTCAAAAGTTTGCACAAATGCTTTTTCAAAACCCACACCATAGTCATTATTAATTACCACAGTGGAAACTCGTTTAAAGCCTTTTTTCTTAGCGAGTTGGGCTAAAGCTAATGCTTGGTAGGTATCAGGGGGAGCAGTTCGCGCCCAAAAGCCTTTAAAGTCGCCTTTTTGAGCTTTGTCAGTAAATACGGGGCTAGTGCTACCAGGAGAAATCAGCATGACTTTATTAGGTACGGCTACAGAAACCGCCGCAGTGGAAACACTACTCGCAAAAGAACCGACCACACCACCAACTTTATCTAAAGTTGCTAATTTAGTCATACCCGCAGCACCAGCTTTAGGGTCAGTTTGGTCGTCTACTTCTACTAAACTGACTTTTTCACCATTGACACCTCCACAAGCGTTAACGGTTTCCACTAGCAAGGGAACAGAACCAACCATTTGTTGTCCAATAGAAGCCAAGTCACCAGTGGTGGGTAATAAACTACCAATTTTCAATCCTTTAGTATCACTGGTTGTCGTGGTAGCTGTTGGTGAAGCGGTACTAACCCCCGTAGACGGAGGTTTAGGACTTTCACAAGCTGCTAAAAAGAAACCACTGGCTATGGTAGCTATACTTAAAGCTAGAGAGACATGAATTTTCGACATAGTTAGTCACACTCCTCAGATATTTAGAAGACTTGATATAGTTAACTTGATATAGTTAAATTCATATCAATTGCTTCAACCGTAAATAATAACATCATGATGACTGACTTACCAGAAATCAATTTCAAATCTTATTCCTCCCTGTGCTAAAATAGTTAGTTTTTCCATAATTCAAACACTAACAAACACTAATTTTTTCGCCGGGGTGAGGAGTGATCACCTTAGTTGTTAAATTGTTATTTTCTAATAAAGTCTGAAATTCTGTCGTATTTCCCCTAGCTTGGAGAAATTTTACCAATAGTCCCTCAAAGGAAATATCCCCTCCGGCTGCGGTAGGGAGGATAAATTGGGGTTTTACGGATTTTACTAGTTCTAAAGCGCTATTCATACCTTTGATAATCGGACCGAGTAGGGGTAAACTCAAATCAATGATAGGTGTAATTACTACGTCAATGGGTGCTATTTCTTGGAGTTGGGGGGAATGATAACCATGGGGTTCATAATACAATGTAGAATTATTTACTAAATCTTTGAGCAGATAGCCATTTTCTAATAAAGTAGGTCCAATGGGAGAACCAGGAACAGCTTTAATTTCTATTTGCTGATTTAAAATGAAGCTTTGACCATGTTGAAGACTGATGATTTGTTGATAACCTAGTTTTTCTACCACTTTAGCCGCATTGGGAGAAGCAACTACAGGAATATTTTTGTCAAGTTGCTTTAAAGTGGGTGGGTGTGCGTGATCTTCTAAACCCTGAGAAAGCAGAATTAAATTTATATTATCTGGTATTGACCGATCCTGAGAACGAGAACCTTTGAATAACCAATCTAAATTGTTAAAGGTTAAAGTACCAATTAACCAGGGGTCAATTAGTATTCGCTGTTGATTAATTTCAATTAACCAACTATTGCTATCTAACCAAGTAAAGTTCATATTATACAAATCCTCAAATTTGAAATTTGAAATTGGACATTGGACATTGGACATTGAAAATGATTTATTGTCCCGCTAACATCTGTAGAACTTTATCAAAGTTATCTAAATTACCAACCATGCGCCGAATTGGATGAGGCCAAACCTTAACCAAGGTTGGAGTAGCAGAAACTTGATCAATTTCGGCCTGTTCTGGATTAGTGAGAACATCAACTACTTTAAGAGTATAAGGATACCCTAGAGATCGTTCTAATGATTCGTGCAAGTTTTGTAAAATTTTTTCAGTGGTTATACTATGTCCAGCAACAAACAAGCGTAAAACAAAACCTGGATCACCTGGGATATTTTGGGGTGCTGGTTGTGTAGTTATGATTGGTTGTTGATACTGCGAGGGAGAATCAGTTAAATCTAGACGCACAATTAAATCATGATCTTGCCACAGTTGAGGAAATGCAGCACGATAAGTTGATAATACCAGGCGATCGCACAATCCATCTTGCCAGGCTGCTGATTGCCACACTAAATCCCCAGTCGCAAAAATCGCATTTAGCACAGCTTGGTGACGCATGACTGCGGGATAAGCCTCGGCAAAGATTTGGACTTTTTGAGTCCGAGGATTTAACCAGTGATCAATAGTTGCCGTATAACAAGGAACTAAAAAATGTGGTGGTTCTGGTAAATCGAGGATTTCCCGCAAAGCCGCACACAGATTTAAATGCCATCTTCCTTGTTTACTAGGATCAATACAATAAATTAAATCTCCTCCGGGTGTAAACAAAGCAATACCCTTGAATAACTGCGGCTGAGATAGTTTGTCTACATTCAACTTAGTCATTGGTTAGTGGTCAGTGGTAATTACCATTAAAAACGACCTCGGAGAAATTGCGCCATTTCGTTAGGAGTTGGGGACATTTCCAAAGCTGTTTCTTCGGTGATACGTCCTTCTTGGTAGAGATTAAACAATGACTGATTGATTGTGATCATGCCATCAAAGCCTGATTGTTTCATTAACGCTTCAATTTCATCATAATTACCTGTTTTCACCCAATCTTTGACGGCCTCAGTATTAATCAGTATATCGTGGAAAGCACAGCGTTTACTATCTGCCGTCCGGCACAAACCTTGGGAAACTATAGCTAATAAGGATTCAGCCAGTACCACGCGCATAGCTTCTTGTTCTTCACCTGTATATAAATTGAGAATCCGTTCAATAGTTTTTACAGCACTATTGGTGTGCAGAGTTCCCATAACCAAGTGACCTGTTTGTGCGGCTTTCAATGCGGTATTCACCGTTTCTTTATCCCGCATTTCCCCCAGAAGAATAACATCTGGGTCAGCACGCAAAGCTGCCTTTAAGGCGTTATTGAACTTGAGGGTGTGCATTCCCACTTCCCGTTGTCTAACTAGGGAATTACGACTTTGGTGGACAAACTCTATCGGATCTTCAATTGTAATGATATGCTTGAACATTGTCCGATTGATATAGTCAACCATTGCAGCCATTGTTGTTGACTTACCTGAACCAGTTGGACCTGTAATCAAAATCAAGCCCTTTTGATAATTACAAATATCTTGAATTATAGGTGGTAAGCACAACTGCTCGATAGACATAATTTGCAGAGGAATTAACCGCAGTACCATTCCATAACCATGCAAGGTATCAAAGACATTAATCCGCACACGAACAAAATCGTACTGAGTCGCACCATCGAATTCTAGCTGTTCTTGAAAGCTTTGAATTTCTTCATCACTGAGAATTTCCTGCAACCAACTCATAAAGGTTGCTTTATCAGTTTCGGGATAATTGGTAATTTGCATCTCTCCTCGGTCGCGGAAGCGAGGTATTTCTCCCACTCCTAAGTGAATATCAGAATAACCCTGATCAAATGCTTGCTGGATCAACTGCGCCAGGGTAAGTCCCGAAGATTTATGT
>LJOT01000227.1 GCA_001672075.1 Anabaena sp. CRKS33 | reverse complement strand
GAGTTCTGCTAATAATTGGGGTGTATTATCTGTACTATTATCATCAATAATCCAGACTTCATATTCACCATTACCGTATTCCAAATTACACAGATTCCTAACTAATCTGCCAATTACTGCTTCTTCATTTTTAGCAGCCACTAACACAGACACAAAAGGCAAATCAGCCTGTATTTTTGGGGAATAGTCACGGGGTTTGGTAAAAATAATCCCCAAGGCATGAATTCCCAGTATTGTTGTCAGTCCCAGGATCAATATCGAACCCCAAGAAACTAAATGCAGGGTAATAGTCCCACTCCAGACTATAGTTAAAACTAGAGCAGCTTTGCCGCGACGGACTTTAAATCGTTTTGGTTGTAGGTATTCTGATTCTTTATTTTCTGAGAGGTCAGGTAAGATCAGGTCAAGGGGATCAGAGTTTCCGTGATCAGTATTGTTTTCAGGCCAGGAATTTGCTGGCATAGGTTATATAATAAAAAAGGGCTATTTTATGTATGTAGCCTTAAATTACAGACCAATTCTGTAACAGATTACTAGCTACCTAATTAATATAGTTCTAAAGAGTCCCAAAGGGAATAGATAGAGCATAATTCCTCTTCTCGTCTCCCCCTCACCGAGTGAAAGCGGCTATTAAATTAATTCTACATACATAATTAGGTGATGCTGAAAAAGTCTTTCCGTTGAGGCAGGGAACAGGGAACAGCTATCTGTCATCCCCAAATTTTTGGATTTCTTAGCCCCAAAATGCACAGTTTTTCAGGCCTAACCTTCAAAAATCTTGCACTTTGTTTCCTATTGTTCAGCCCCAAACCTTTGATTTATCTGGGTTTTGCCTTTATTCAGCAAGCCCTAATTATACATATCCCGGACTTTTTTAAGAATTCCGGGACATATAGCGATCCTTTTCTCTACCTCTGCGTCCTCCGTGTCCTAGTAGGTTCGTTCAAAAAAATCCCTTCACAACCCACTGAGGACTGCTATATTTACTTACTTACGGTTCAACTTTCAAGCATAGTGTTCTGCTTGGAAATGTAATAATAAACCATATTCCAAACCTTCAACAACTGCTTGATAGGAAGCGGCCAAGATATTCTTAGAAACGGCAACAGTTGTCCAGCGTTGTTGAACATTGCGAGATTCAACCAAGACACGAGTTTTGGCCGCAGTTCCGGTATTTCCATTCAAAATTCTAACTTTATAATCTGTTAACTCAAAGGTAGCAATTTGCGGATAAAAGTTCACCAAAGCCTTACGCAAAGCCGCATCCAAAGCCGCTACAGGTCCAGTACCTTCCGCAGCTTCCAGAATATTTTCACCATTGACAGTTACTTTAATAGTTGCTAAAGAATGGGTTGTTTCTTTCCCCTGAATCAAATCACAATGGACTTGAAAACCATTGATTTCAAAAAATTGTTGACGTAGACCTAAAACATCATACATCAACAGGGCAAAACTCGCCTCCGCTGCTTCAAATTGATAGCCGGCATTTTCCAATTCTTTCATCCTCTGGAGAATTTGTCTAGCTTGGGGATGATCCTTGTCTAACTCAATACCAAAAGTCCGGGCTTTAGCCAAAACATTACTGAGTCCAGACTGTTCGGAAATGAC
This sequence comes from Anabaena sp. CRKS33, assembly GCA_001672075.1. Lineage (GTDB taxonomy): Bacteria > Cyanobacteriota > Cyanobacteriia > Cyanobacteriales > Nostocaceae > Dolichospermum. The sequence continues at coordinate 4,869 of LJOT01000227.1, read as the reverse complement.
AATGCGGCGCGTATTTCCGACTTGTTCTGGTTGAATATGTTCATAGGTTAAAGGGTTGCGTTCTACTGCTGATACATGAATACCGCCTTTATGGGCAAAAGCGGAACGTCCTACAAAAGGTGCGTGTTCATCAGGAGCGAGATTAACAACTTCACTGACAAAACGACTAGCCGCTGTCAGTTGATGTAGCTGGTGTTGGGAGATACAACTATAACCCAGCTTTAGCTGTAAATTAGGAATCAGAGAACACAGATTAGCATTACCACAGCGTTCCCCATAACCGTTCATTGTCCCTTGTACCATTTTTGCACCTGCCATAACTGCTGCTATAGCATTAGCTACCGCCATTTCTGAATCATTATGAGTATGTATTCCTATTTGCGGAGTTGTTGACCATTGACTATTGACCATTGACAAATGACAACTAACATCCTGAACAATTTGTGTAACTTCATGAGGTAAAGTTCCACCATTAGTATCGCATAAAACCAACCATTCCGCACCAGCGGTCATGGCCGTTGACAAGGTTTGTAAAGCATAATCAGGATTTTGCTTATAACCATCAAACCAATGTTCAGCATCGTAAATTACCCGTCGTCCTTGAGAACACAGATACTCAATTGTGTCACCAATCATGGCTAAATTTTCTTCTAGACTGGTCTTGAGTCCGGCTGTAACGTGCAAATCCCAGGATTTACCGAAAATAGTCACCCAGCGAGTACCTGCCGCCAAAATCGCTTGCAACATGGGTTCATCTGGGGGTTTGGTATGAGGACGACGGGTAGAGCAAAAGGGGACAACTTCTGCTTGTTTGAGGGGATTTTGCTGAAGTTGCCAGAAAAACTCAACATCTTTAGGATTTGCCCCTGGCCAACCACCTTCAATAAACGGAATCCCTAATTGATCCAGTCGGTGAGCAATGCGTAACTTATCTTCTATGGACACTGAGAGTCCTTCCCGTTGGGTCCCGTCCCGGAGAGTAGTGTCATAGAGCCAAAGTTGATTTGAGGGAGTTTTGGTCATAAAAATTGTTGAACCTTTGATTCAACACTGATACCTGAAAGACAACTTGGCTGCACGCCAATAGACAAGAAAAAGCTATTTTGGTAGTTTCATAAGGACATAGGAAAATGCTAACAATTGCTCTGAGGAAGTGTAGGGAAGCTTCATATTTTCTTCCTACTTCCAGTCTCAAAGCTTTGCCACTATCCCCTTGGGGATTTAAGCCGTGTTACCCATACAGGAAAACCCAAAACCATTCGGTGCTTATTCTTCCTCTGCCAAACCTTTAGCAAAGACCATGACTGGTGGGTTATGTCCGGTGTATTGACGGTTGTTAATCATTAAATTCTAGGCTGTTTTCAGCCTCAAGACAAGCAAAGTAAATGATTCCCAAAATCCTGTTAAATATGAGGAAAGGAATTGGCACTTATGGTACTTGTGCGGTTAAGGTAGAAGGCGAAGCGTCCGCAGTAAATTGGCCTGAGCATTCTTCTGCGTTCCCTTCTTCCCCATTCTCCTACAAGTAATTTGGGTTTGATTGCTCAAACTCAGGTTTTAGGTACTGTTAAAGTGACTAAATTTCACGGTTTTTGGGGTCAAGGTTCTTAAATAGTTTAGACACCAGAAGGTTAAAAAGGAGACAAACAAGATGGGTAGATGGACACCCTTGATTTTGATGGCTGGCGGCGTAGCAATTTTGCTAGGTACGCTGCTAGGAATTAACTTTCCTATGGGCGGACAACAAAGTGCTAATGTTCCACCCGGACGCAGAGCATCCAGTGTTCTCCCAGCTAATATTAATGTTAATAGTGCAGCCAGTGGTAATGATGGGGAAAATAATCCTAGCAATGAGTCAGAAACGATTAGAAGCAATGATTCTACCAGTGAAAGCCGTCGCACTAGTGTAGCTCAAGGAAATGGTTCTGCTGGAAATTCAGGTAATTCTTCTAATACTACAGAAGAAACAAGCGCTAGTGACCAAAGTTCTGATTCTACCAATGAAACGGCGAGTACAGATAGTGACATGACTACACCACGCGGGCTATCAAATTCCAGTAGTAATGTTAATCAAGACAAACAACCAATTCGGGCTTTGTGGTAACTAGAGATAAATTAAGTTAAAAATCAACGGTCAACGGTCAACGGTCAAAATTAAATAACTCATGACCAATGACCAAATTCTACTCCCTTTGTTAGCCTTTATGAGTTATTAGTTATTTACTAGACTAATGACTAATGACTAATGACTAATGATGTTTTAATTATTGGTGGTGGTATGATCGGGTTGGCTTGCGGTCTTGAATTGAAATTACGGGGTGCTAATGTAACTGTACTTTCACGTGATTTTACTGCTGCTGCCAGCCACGCCGCCGCCGGAATGTTAGCCCCTGAAGCGGAAAATATTACTAATGAGCCGATGTTGTCTTTATGTCGGCGATCGCGCAATTTATACCTAAGTTGGACGGAAAAATTAGCAGAGTTAACTGGACAAAAGGATGTAAACAATACAGGTTATTGGCCTTGCGGTATCCTCGCACCAGTTTATCAACAACCACAAAATACAGGATATAGAAACGCTCACTGGTTGAATAAAGATACTATTAACCAATATCAACCAGGTTTGGGTAAAGATGTGGTCGGTGGTTGGTGGTATCCTGAAGATGGACAAGTTGATAACCGGGCTTTAATTAAGGTTCTACGGACTGCGGCAGAGTCTGAGGGTATTATATTCCAAGACGGAGTTACTGTAGAAGCTATTTCTCAACAACAGGGAAAAGTGATCGGTGTCCAAACTAATATAGGTTTATTTCGGGCTGACCATTATCTTTTAACCGCTGGCGCTTGGGTAAATCAATTATTACCTTTACCAGTGCGTCCCCGCAAAGGACAAATGTTGAGTTTACGAGTCCCGGATTGTGTCAATGAATTACCCCTAACTAGGGTATTATTTGGAGAAGGTATTTATATTGTCCCCCGACGCAATCGTTCTATTATTATTGGTGCAACTAATGAAGATGTGGGATTTACTGCCTATAATACCCCAGTCGGGATTCAAAGTTTACTACAATCAGCTATTCGCTTGTATCCCCAATTAGAAAATTATCCTCTTCAAGAACTTTGGTGGGGATTTCGTCCAGCTACTTCTGATGAATTACCTATTTTGGGTGCTAGTCATTGTCCTAATTTAACTTTGGCTACTGGTCATTACCGCAATGGAATTTTACTCGCACCAGTGACAGCGATATTAATTGCTGATTTGATTTGCGAACAAAAAACAGATCCTCTTTTACCTAATTTCCACTATTCCCGTTTTTCTGCTGTGTCATCTACTACTACATCAATGGTCATTAATTCTACTGTTGCTGATACTCATATTAATAGTGTAAACAAGCTAAAAAATAAATCATTTTGTGACATAGCTACGCCCACCAGACTATCAGATCTAAATATTCAAGATTCACCATTAATTATTGCCGGTAAAAGCTTTAGTTCTCGCTTAATGACGGGAACTGGTAAATATCGCAATATTCAAGAAATGCAGCAAAGTGTCGCTGCTAGTGATTGTGAAATTGTGACGGTAGCTGTGCGACGGGTACAAACTAATGCACCAGGACATGAAGGTTTAGCAGAGGCGCTAGATTGGAGTAAAATTTGGATGTTACCCAATACTGCTGGCTGTCAAACTGCGGAGGAGGCCATTCGGGTGGCACGCTTGGGACGAGAAATGGCGAAATTATTGGGACAAGAAGATAATAATTTTGTCAAGTTAGAAGTTATACCTGATCCTAAATATTTACTTCCAGATCCTATCGGTACTTTACAAGCGGCGGAACAATTGGTAAAAGAAGGTTTTGCTGTATTACCTTATATTAATGCTGATCCGATGTTAGCAAAGCGGTTAGAAGAGGTGGGTTGTGCTACTGTGATGCCTTTAGCAGCACCCATTGGTTCTGGACAAGGGCTAAAAACTACCGCCAATATTCGGATTATTATTGAAAATGCTAAAATACCGGTGGTGGTAGATGCGGGTATTGGTGCGCCTTCACAAGCTGCTGAGGCGATGGAGTTGGGGGCAGATGCGTTATTGATTAATAGTGCGATCGCTTTGGCTGAAAATGCTCCAGCCATGGCTTATGCGATGAATTTAGCGACTGTGGCGGGTCGTATAGCTTATTTATCGGGTAGAATGCCTATTAAAGACTATGCTAGTGCGAGTTCACCTGTAACGGGAACAATTACTGGTTAGTTTTGTTGTACTTAGATCCCCGGCTTCTTCCAGAAGTCGGAGATGTCTATTAATTAGTCCCTGATTTAACAGTTTAGGAATGGTTTTTAACTTAGTTTCTTCTTTTACTTCTTGATAAAATTAAGTTTTTTGCCACTTTGTTAATCCTAACATTGCTTTTAACTCCTGACGGCTATAGGTTGAGGATTTGTAAACCAACATTCTTTCTACTAATTCTAATTTTAGAAAATACCAAATAATAGCATGAGTATCTAATACAATAGCTCTCATAATTCAATATCTCTGGGAAATTTAGCCCACATTTCTTGGCGAATTTCTGTAATATCTTGTTCTGTAATATTTATATCCAACTCACTCCATAAACCGTAAAAATTAGGACGTGATTTGTTTGGTGGTAATTTATGTTTGAGAAATTGAATAAAATCTAAAACTTCCTGTTGTTTATCGGTTGGTAAATCTCGCAGATTTTCTAAAACAGCTTGTTCAATGGTCATAGTTTCACCTCTACTACTGTAATAAACTTATCAACAACTAATTTATTGGGGATTTTTTTATTAATTTCCGAAATAATATTAGTGTCTAAAAGAAAACGAAAAGTCACAGTTCTACCTCTCGTCCTG
>LJOT01000949.1 GCA_001672075.1 Anabaena sp. CRKS33 | reverse complement strand
TTGCTTCTGGATGATAACTCAAGGTAATGTTTCCCTAATTGTTGCGAATTATGTATTAATTTATCAAATTTTTGTAGACATTGTTAAATTTTTGTGAAACTTTTGTGAAATTCTAATTTTTAGTTGCCAGTTGTTAGCTGGAGTCTTCTGCTTCTACTGCTAAAAAAGATTTTAGCAGTTTTCCAGCGTCAAACAAAAAAAGTGGGAGATGATCAGATCATCCCCCACCTCAGAAAAATCAGTTGTAGAGACGTTTCATGGCTAGGGATTCTCGGCTCTACTCTGATTAAATGAACCAATTAGTCATTAAACAAGAGAGAAATTACTAGCAGTCAGATTGGGAACAGTAGCGAGAATAGCAAACTCACCACCAGCACCAAAGCCCCCAGCCGCGCCATTTTCGTT
>LJOT01000948.1 GCA_001672075.1 Anabaena sp. CRKS33 | reverse complement strand
AGATGCCCGCACCACAACATCTAGCTTTGAGGATGATCAAATATCAAATGTAGATGCGTAACAGCTAACCGAGTATTTAGGCTGGGGTTTTCACCTGACGTGCCATGTCTAAAAAGCTATTCATATTTACCCCAGGACGACGACGAGGAGTATTTTTAGGAATGAGATACTTGGTGGCAAAGTTGGTTTCAGTTGGGGCTGATATTGTAACGGGTTCAGCTTTTGCTGCTACTGGTGCGGCTGTTGCTACTGGTGCTACTGCGGCTGGTGCTACTGGTGCGGCTGGCGCTACTGGTGCGGCTGGTGCTACTTGAGTAACATTAGCTTCTTCCTTTAGTTCCATGTAGTAGCTGTTTCCCTTATTACCAAACAATCCAGTTATAAAACCGAAAATACCTGCAATCA
>LJOT01000226.1 GCA_001672075.1 Anabaena sp. CRKS33 | reverse complement strand
GTAACCTGTAACCTGTAACCTGTAACCTGTAACCTGTAACCTGTAACCTGTAACCTGTAACCTGTAACCTGTAACCTGTAACCTGTAACCTGTAACCTTTCCTCACAGACAACCCAGTACCGACAATTATCTGTATCCTGAGAAAGGAGTTACTTCTAATTCACCTTTAGGTGTAAATACTACTCTAAAATGAGCTAGAGGTTCTTTGTTGTTCGGTGCGGCTACATTCGAGCCATAAAGCGATTGAAATAGCTGGGGAAGAGGTGTTTCTCGAAAATGGTCAAAAGCAACTTGATTAAGTGGTTCATAGTCGGCTATAACACCTTCTTTATTCACGGCTACTCGATATTTCAAGTCGCTGGTGAAGGTAGGACGATTACTCCAATTTTGACGAATTGTACTATAGAGCCTTTGATTTAGGTCTTTGACTTGACTGGTTTCAGTAATTTTCTCACCGACTACTTCTGGTGTTTTAGCGTATCCTCCCCAAGGACTAATTTGTAAAACACCTGTTTGAGTAAAAACGACTTTGAATTGAGCAAGGGATTCATTAGCTTTTGCATTGGCGGGATTATACAGCAGTTTAGGTAGTGGTGTTTTTTCTATTGCATCACTGGCTGCGCGATTGACAGACTTGTAACCAATAATACTACCATCAGCAGCGACACCTAAACGATAAACTAAATCCTCTGGTAATTGTGAGCGAGTTGTCCAAGCTGGATTAATTTGATTATAAACTTGGCGATTTAATGCCCGTAATTGGGATGAATCTGTGATCTCTGGTACGGTCTTTAAAAGTGCTTCTAAATCTTTGGTTGCAATGGGTCTGGCTGTTTCTGTGGCTGTAGGAGTTGCTGCTTGTTTTGGTAAGGGAGGATTAAGGGAAGTAGAGGTAGCTGCTGGAGGTACAGTTGTGGGTATTGTAGCGCTGGACTGTTCCTCTGGTTTAACTTCCGGTGGACGGACTTGAGGGATAGGAATTAAGAAACAGGCCAATGCGGCCAAGGCTAGACTGGATACACCTACTGTCGCTGGAATTGCTTGTTTGCGGAAAATTTGACTTGAACCACCATAGCCATGGGTAACTGGGTGTAATTCTAAGCATAATTCTGGTAAAGTTTGGCTATCAGCGAAAAACTGATCTACAGCTTCAACTAAATCAAATAATTGGACTGTGTTCAGGATAATTTGAATGGGTTTTCCTTCGTTAGTGTCCCCGCCAAGGTTGTCTGGTGTGATTTCTGAATGGACAATTAATCTGTGACTGTTACCGTCTATTTTTTGTAATTCTACTAACTCTGATTCCTGATTTTGGTCGTTAAATTTTTGACTCTGTTTTCCAGGTATTTTACTTAAAACTTCTTGGGCTAAAACCTCTTGGACGTAATTACTGACGGCTGTAACTAAACTTTCAAAAAATTCCCTGCCCCCAACTATGGGTTGAGTGTGATTAGATAAATAGCATTCTGCATTTACCAGTATAGACAATTCTGGACGTAGATCTTGAAAGTTAGCCGTCCGTGTCATGTCGCTTAACCCTTCTAGGAGCAGGGTACAATTAGGTAAACTATATTTACGTTGGATGTTCATTTTTTTTACTCTACCTCACCATCAAAAAGAGAAATCCAGTACCGCTGCATTCCCGCAGTACCCGTGCAAAATAGTAATTTTCCTAGTAGGTTTATAGCTAGTTCATCTAATTTATCATCAGAATTTAATGCTATTACACCGGAACGACGGTAATTCATCCGACTTTTAAAATGCGCTCTAAACCTTTCTAGGTAATTAGCTAATCTTAAATTTTGTTCTAGGGGAATCTGCTTTTGGGCTAATTGTTGGTATATAGTTAGCAGTTGACGGATGGTAACTGTTAACCGCCTAGCAATGTAGCAAGCAATCACTACTAAGGCTTTAGCCTCTAAAATATCCAAAGGACGGCGACTATGCGCCCTCCGCATGGGGTTAGAAGCTCTCATCCGCCATAAGTTTACCCGATTTTTGATAATTCCTTTGAGGTCTAATTCTTCAGCTAAAGACAAAATCGCTTCCGAACCGCCCAGTTCTAAGGCTTCAATTGCTAGTAACATTAGATCTATTTCCGTTCTAGTTTTCCGTGGACATACCTGTCCATGGATTGCTGGATCTGGTAAAGTATCCAAAATCTCATGTATTCCCTGGGAATTGTGGGGGCTGTTTATATTTACAGGTTGAAGATGAGCGGCGACATTCATTCTATAAAATACCTTATGGGTTTCCAATCAAGTTATTGACTGTTTCACTACCGCCCATGGCTGGAGGGCGATATGACAGTTCAATTATATACATTGCGAGCTATTGACTCTTGACTTTTGACTTCACGGCTTTACTAGTGTATCCAGGGTATGACATTATAGGGTAAGATACTTCTTGATCTTTAGGAAAATTTTTCTTTCACAAAAAAGTATTTCTCAAATATGGATTTAAAATCGCTGATTCGTGATATACCAGATTTTCCTAAGCCGGGAATTTTATTTCGAGATGTCACTACTCTATTAAGCGATCCAGCTGGATTGCGTTATACTATTGACTTTTTAGCACAAAAATGCTCGGAAATTGAAATTCAGGTAGACTACATTATCGGTATGGAGTCCCGGGGATTTATTTTCGGCGCTCCTGTGGCCTATAAATTGGGTGCTGGTTTTATTCCCGTTCGCAAAAAAGGCAAGTTACCGGCCGCAGTTCACGCTATTGAATATCAACTAGAGTATGGTACAGATACCCTGGAAGTACATCAGGATGCTTTACAGCCCGGTAGCAAGGTTTTGATTGTAGATGATTTAATTGCTACTGGTGGAACTGCAAGTGCAACGGCAAAATTAGTCCAAAAAATTGACTGCGAACTTGTCGGTTTTGGGTTTATTATCGAACTACGGGATTTACAAGGTCGGAAAAATTTGCCCGATGTCCCCATTATCTCACTAGTTGAATATTAAGAAACATTATTGATAATAGCAACCTGAAATGACCAATACAAAAATTTCCCTGGAGACTAGTCGAGACTGGCTGATCAAGTTAGTTACTAGTGAGACTTTTATTTATGTAATCAAACGGCTTTTACAGGCACTATTAACGATTTTTTTAGCGTCGGCTTTGTCGTTTTTTATTATGAAGTTATCTCCTGGTAATTTTGTAACTAGCCTGCGGCTCAATCCTAAAATTTCACCGGAAAGGATTGAGGAAATTATAAAACAATTTGGTTTAGATAAATCCTGGCCAGAACAGTTTGGATTTTGGTTAAAGCAAATTGTGACTAAAGGCGATTTTGGCACGAGTTTTGTTTATCAACGTTCTGTATCATCGCTGTTATGGGAACGAGTACCAGCAACTTTATTTTTAGCGATCGCTTCCCTAATTATAACTTGGTCCATGGCTATTCCTCTAGGAATCCTCGCTGCGGTGAAACAAAATCGTCTTACTGACCAGGTTTTGCAGGTGGTCAGTTATGCTGGTCAAGGTATTCCCAGTTTTATCACTGTCTTATTTTTGCTCTTTTTTGCTCAACTGACTACCCCGCTTTTTCCCGTGGGTAATATGACTAGTATTGATCATGCAGAACTAACATGGTTAGGTAAAATTTTGGATATTGCTTGGCATTCTATTTTACCATTAATTGCTTTGAGTGTTACCAGTTTTGCTGGTTTACAACGCATTATGCGGGGTCAATTATTGGATGTTTTACGTCAAGATTATATTCAAACTGCTCGCGCTAAAGGACTTCCAGAAAATCGCGTTATTTATGTCCATGCTTTGCGAAATGCTATTAACCCATTAATTACATTATTAGGTTTTGAATTAGCGGGTTTGTTAAGTGGTGCATTTATTACAGAAAATTTCTTTAACTGGCCAGGGTTAGGAAAATTAACCCTACAAGCAGTTTTAGCCAAAGATCAATATTTAGTCATGGCCAGTTTGGTCATGAGTGCAGTATTATTAATTCTTGGTAATTTAATCGCTGACTTAATTTTAAAAGCCGCAGATCCGAGAATTAAATTAGAAGATTTGAATTAGAACCGGACTTACACAAAATATCTCTTAAGCTCTCTTTCCTATTCGTTGTTTTAATTCTTCTAGTCTTTGTAAATAGCGATCGCTTCGTGGTAAAGTAAGATGTTTTTTTATTAACGAATAGCCCAATTCTGCTAATATTTCATCAGCTTCATAGGGCATTTCAAGGTAAGATCGAAATGTGTAGGATTGACTTTCTGATAATATTTTTTGACGAGTCATAAATTTCTCTGAATCAGAATTTATAGAATGGCAATTATTCCTCTATTATTTAGGTTCTTATCTTTTTGAAAATATTCTAAAAAAGTATCATAATCGTTAGCATAAGCTGATGCAGGAAAAATTTCACCTCCATAAATTTTCTTTTGTGACAACCTTTTATTCCTACCAGCATCTAATAAGTTTATATCTAAATTACATATAATGATATGATCATGCTGTTGCGCTGAAGACGTGCATTCATAATTATTTATTGATTATCTCTCCAATTCTCCAAAGAAAAACCAATTACAGTTTGGATTCTGATAAAATCAGTATCAGCCGAAACTAACGTTAATTGATTACGAATTGCTATTGCTGCTATCCAAACGTCATTTTCATCAAAACCTAATTCAGTGATTTTAGTCGTTTGACGTTTAGTTTTTTGCTTTGGTCCAAATTTATGAATTAATCCTGCTTTTATTCGTCCATAAATTTTAGCAGTTACATCATCTACATAATAAACTCGAATATCTGCGATAAATTGCTCAATACGAGTTAAATTTTCTTCCTTATAACTAGAATTTTGTGCCATATAAGTTAGCTCACCTACTGTGATAATAGTAGTAGCTATATTCATTTCTCCAATTTCTTGTATATAATCAAGAACCGGCTGATTTTTCAGAAAAATTAAACTACAATGATTAGTGTCTAAAAGATACATCACTCAAAAGGATTAATACGATTATTAATTTTCATTTTACCTCTAGTTTCAGAGACTAACTTCAGACATTGTTCCAAGTCATCCCCTACCCATGTACCAGCATGACGTAAAATTGAACGTCCTGAAGCTGGCTTATAGTTAGTGTTTTCTGATAAACTTGTTTCTTGTTTATATTTAATAAATTCCACAAATTCATCAATCAATTTTAAATTTTCTGGTAAAATAGTTAATAAATTTTGTTCGATTTTTTGTCTTAATTCAAGAGAGTTCATAATTTTGACCTCCTAATTACAATCAATATTTTTCATTTTTATAAAGATTGATTTATGATCCTATAAGATTATAGCATAACTTCTGGTTTCTGAAAACTCTATTCTAAAAATCATTTGTCTGAATCAAGATACCCAGGATTCAAGGATTAACAGGATGTTTAAATATACCCAACTTCTTTGATTAATCCTATCATGTTATAGATGAATTATTTGAGAAGTCGGGCATATACTACTTGATTAATTGTTTAATCTCCTGTTTTATCTGCTGACGTTTATTTTCTATTTGAGTTAATATCTCCTGTTTAGACTGGTCAAAATTCCTCAACTCTTGCTGATTATTTTCAATATCATTTAATGCCTTATCATAGAAATTTATAGCTTCCTCAATGTTTAATTCATACTCTTCTACCATTTCTTCAGCTACCTTTCTAAACCCTTCTCTTACTTCGTTTTTAGCATTACGTAGCTTATGTTGATATTCTTTATATTCTTTTTCTTCTTTTGCTGTCATAGCTACATCGAATAAAACACCAACACCAGCAATAACTGGTCCCAAACCTCGGATAAATTTAGCTGTCTTTATAGCACCAAATGGTTTAAATTTAAACCCCATAAATTTTCCTGTCTTATAAACTAATTTTCTGGATACTTTGGATGATAAATTTCCAATTTCTTGCAGGATTTCACCACCTTTTTTTTCTAAGATTGATTGTCCAAATTCATCAGGAATATTAGGATCTTTAATCCTCTTACCATCTACTAAATCAATAGCTATTTCCCTATCAATAGTTTTACCTAATTGAGAGTTTTGTAAGTCTTCTAATTTCTTTTGAAGGTTTGTTAATTCTTCTTCTAACGCAGCTTGAATTTTTCCTATAGTCTTCTCTGACAAAGTGGTAATTTCTTGTGTGACTTTTTCTATTTCTACTTTAATTTCTTCCTCGGTATGGTGTCCATCAATCATACTAGCTATTTTTTCACCTAGCATGATCACTTCATGTTTAAGTTTAGCTAATTCAGAACGATAAGCGTTTCTCGCGCTAGTTTGAGATGCTTGTATGATGATTTTTGCGCGTCGTAATATCTCTAATGAATCACGGGTTGTTTTATCATTTGTACTTAAACAATTTAGTGATTTCTCCAAAGTCTTAACAGCATGATGTAAAGGAGTCACTAATTTAGCAGAAAGTTCATTTTTCTGAATTAGCTTTTGCAGAGAATCAAGAAAATCATTAAAATTAGATTTAGTTTGTAAAGATTGCTGATATTTG
>LJOT01000225.1 GCA_001672075.1 Anabaena sp. CRKS33 | reverse complement strand
ATTATCAACACTATTAGCAGTAAATTCGCGGGATTGAATTAGGAAATCTTCGATGACATTCGGAGTTAAATACTCTTCTGGTAAACCCGCAAGTTTCATTAATGCGGTAGTTGCAACATCAATATCTTGACAAGCTAATAAACCTGCACGGTCTGCTGTAAATTTTGCCATCATTACCCAATTATATAACGCTAATTCCACACCACTAGCTATCAATCCCCCTAATCCTAATGTGGTACTACTTAACCACATTTTCAACGCCGGCATGACAATTGATATTTGATGATAAATCATATGTTGACTTTTAATTCTAGCAATTTCGTATCCAAAAATAAATAGTAATTCGTCATAATTTAACCATTCCATTGCTTCAATATTAATCCCAATAATAGGTTTTTCTACGCCAATAATATAGGTTTGAATATGTCCTGTGCCTCGAAACAAATACAATTCAGGAATAGTTGTCACATCCAGAATTTGACAAGCTTCTAGCAATGGTTGATACAATTGAGGAAAATTCCGAGGTGTAACTCTGATTTCACTAGCAATACTTTGTAATCTCAGTAAACGATCAATACCATATTCATTGACTTTTTTCAGTAAAGGAGAAATACCAGGCATATTTTGTAAAGAAGCTAAGGCTTTCCGATCAAAAGGGTGTTCGTAAGCTGTTGAACTGATTCCAGTTAATATTTTTCTGTCCATGGTAGTGAGTCTATTTAGTAAAATAAGTAAATTAATTAAATTATATAGCTAATGACAGCCTCCGCAAACGTAAAAAAATACCCTTCAAAACTCAAATATATTCGTAGGTTGGGTTGAGGAACGAAACCCAACATTTTCGAGTTCTCATCTAAATGTTTTATTGCTCATGTATATTTTATATTCTATACTTTGTAAAAATCTGTAGCCAGAATTTCCTCTATTCTAACTTGACTTTGTCATTTTACCAGAGCGATCGCTTTTAGAAAATGTTTGCCATTTCAAAAAATGCTGAGGAACGAAACCCGATATTCTACCCTATTTACAACATTTCGGTGCATTTGTTGGGTTTCACTTTGTTCAACCCAACCTACAAAAAATGGTCAAGTTATTGTTTATTAACCCATATTTTTATTCACTAATTCTCATACAGGTTTTGGTTTAAACTGTTCTATAAAGCGTTTGTTGGGTTTGACTGCGTTCAACCAAACCTACAAAATTGGTTTAAACTGTTCTATAAAGCATTTGTTGGGTTTCACTTCGTTCAACCCAACCTACAAAATTGGCTTAAATTGTTCCATAACGTACTCCATAACTACAGGTTGCAAAGTATATTTACCTGTTTTTTCCTGAATTAAAGAGCGTGAATGTAGCCTTTCTATTGCTTGCCAAAAATGGGATCTAGAAATATGAGGTAATAGACCTCTTGCAGAATTACTTTTATGTTATAGTGGAGGTTTGGCTTTTTGGAACTGCTAAATTTAACTCGTAGTTATAAATTGCTGCTAGTAAGTTACAACGTAGACCATAACGACGACGGCGATTACGATATCTATCACCAAAAATCTTAAAAATTTTCAGGCGGCGATTGATATGTTCAATACCGATTCTTTCCTTTGCTAAAACCCGATTATAGTCTTTTTCTAAGGTTGAAAGTTCTCTCTTTTTAGGCTTTTTTTTGGCGTGTAACTGTTGCTATGATACTGATTAATTCCTTGATAACCACTATCTTGTAAACTTTGTGTTTCGGGGTGAAAATGAACCCTACTAGCTTTAAATAAGGCAAAATCATGGCAGCGTCCTTTACCAAAAAAAGTACAAATAATTTCTCCTGTTTCTTGATTAATAATCAATTGGCTTTTGAGTGTGTGACGTTTTTTCTTGCCTGAGTAAAATTCCTGTTGTTTTCTTTTTGGACCTTCAATAGGCGTTTCGGTTACATCCATTACCACTACTTCAGGTTGACTCAAACCACCTTTTAGCAAGGCTTTTTTCCCAGGCTGTCGAAACATTCCTGACTGCATTAGTTCTGATTCTACACGATGAACAATACGACAAATAGTTGATTCTGATACTCCCCAACTAGTCGCAATATGAAAATAAGTTCGATATTCTCGCCCATATTCTAGGGTAACTAAAACTTGCTCCTCAATTATCAGTAAAGGTTTCGATCCACTTTGGCTTTTTTTATTAATAGTTTGAAATTCTTTTAGATTTTTAACCATTTTCTTAAAAGTCTTTCTTCTCACTCCAAAGCGGCGTTTAAATGCTCTTGGTTTTAGTTGTTGTATGGATTTATAGTTCATCTTTTCATCACCTTAGATTCTGATCATGACAGAATTTAATTTTATCTTTTTTTGGTGATGTTTTTTATGCCAGAAGTTCCGCGATTACAGATATACAAATACCCCAGGTATCAATCTTTTTAGTTATCTCACCCCATTTAAGATTAAAAACCCCCCATCTTAACACAAAATCAATTCTGCAAGAGGTCTAATTTCATTATACCCCATAAAAATCCTTGATATCTGACACACCCTACCAATGTGCCAGTTGCGTAAGTCCTGTAATTTTTGTAGGTTGGGTTGTAGCAAGATCCCTAAGGGCATGAGGTAAAACAGTTTCAAACCCAATATTAGCGGTGTGATAGTCAGGGTTGTTGGGTTTCGTTCCTCAACCCAACCTACAATACTACCTACAATACTACAATACTTCTGCTTTCCCTAGCTACTACGAAAAACTCTTTACTTACCATAAGTTACTTTATTTGTCAATAGTATATTTGTTCTACCAGTCAAAGTAGATTATTTGCTGAATAATTTTGCGCCAATTTACCCTTTCAAACTACTGCTAATTTGTAAGGTTTTGTATTTTTTTCAAAATTTATCTCTGAAACGACTGTAAATGAAGAGTTTTAAAGATCATCTTTTGAGCAGGGTACAAAATTGACAATAGTAACCCAATTATGAAATTCTCAATAATTCTAGCAAATCGCGGAAAGTATTGCAAGCTCGTTGCTAAATAAAAATAATTCTCAATTAATTGTTAAGAAAATGTTACATAGAATTGCAGCTAGATTTGAATATTAAAAGTATTATTGATAATGTATAATGTAAACTTATCATTTCATGCAGTGAGTAACTTTAGGAAAATTGTTGAGCATAATACCGCGCATATTTCCCTGCTAATTTTAACAATTCCTGATGATTTCCTGATTCGACAATTTGCCCTTTTTCTAAAACTAAAATGCGATCGCATTTTCTGACGGTTGACAATCTATGGGCAATAATTAATACAGTGCGGTTTTTCATCAATCTTTCTAAAGCTTCTTGTACCAAAGCTTCTGACTCGGAATCTAAGGCAGACGTGGCTTCGTCAAGTATCAAAATTTGCGGGTTAAGCAGGACTGCGCGAGCAATAGCTATTCTTTGTCTTTGTCCCCCTGATAAATTCACACCTCGCTCTCCCACCCAAGTATGATAACCTTCCGGTAATTGCTGAATAAATTGATGAGCATTGGCGATTTTTGCGGCTTTTTCAACAGCTTGAATATCAAAATCATTCTGTCCAAAAGCGATATTTTGGGCAATAGTTCCTGAAAACATGATAGTTTCTTGGGGAACAATACCAATTTGTTTTCTTAAACTATTTAAAGTCACATCTCGAATATTGATATCATCTATAAAAATATCTCCAAATTCCGCATCATAAAATCGAGGTAACAGGTTCACAAAAGTAGTTTTACCAGCACCAGAAGCACCAACTAAAGCAACAGCTTGACCTGGCATTATTAATAAGCTAATGTTTTTTAAAACCGTTTCTCCCGATTTATAGGCAAAAGTAATATCGCAATATTCGACTTTACCATTAACAGCAGGTAAATTAATAGCATGAGGTTTTTCTAATACCGTTGGTTGAATTGCTAATAACTCAAAAACCCGATCAATTGATGCCTCACCTTGTTTAAATTCATTATAATTATTAGTAGTATGTCCAATGGGGTCAATTAACAAAGCTGCTGCTGTTAAATAACTAAAAAACTCACCGACGGTTAAATTACGTTGCGATATTTGCCAAGTTCCTACCATTAACAAAGATAAGGCACTGACAGCTTCTAAAAACCCGACAATGGGAATTTGAATAGCTTTTAATCTTTCTACGGAATATTTAGCTTTAAAACTGCGTTCTGCTTCCAAACTAAACCTATCAATTTCGTATTTTTCTGCCGCAAAAGCTTGGATTAAGCGAATACCGCTAAAAACCTCTGTTAAAATGGCAGATAAATCAGAAATACGACTTTGACTTTTGAGGGAATATTTTCGTAAACGTTCCCCAAACCAACCAATTAAAATTCCCATAATTGGGGCAACAATTACCGTCGCTAAGGTAAGTTGCCAGTTTAAATAAATCATGTAAATGGGAATAGCAATTAACTGTAAAGCACAGGGAGTAAAATCATGGAAAAGCTTATTAATTACTTCTCCAACCCGGTCAATATCCTCCGTGAGACGGTAAGATAAATCCCCAGCTTTAGCAGTTTCAAAAAAGCTGAGATTGAGTTTTTGTAAATGGGTATAAACCTGTTGCCGGAGATCAAAAGCTACTCTTAAAGCCGCCCTGGCCATGTATAAGTCTTGCACAGACTGAAAAAAGCCTCTGACCAGAAATATTACGGCACTAATACCTGCTAGTTGAGCGATCGCTAATACATTACCATTACCAAAAGGAACTGCTAACTTCCCTGCGACATTAATTAGGGTTAATGTTGCCAGCACATAGCCTAAAATGCCCACAAAACCCTTAATAATAGTTGGCCATTGGGTGCGGATATAGGGTAAAAGTTGCCAATAATGAGAACGAGTTTTCAAATTATAACATCCATAATATTTGCCTTAGTTACATTACCAGTTTTTGGTCATCTTGGGAAATAAAAAATAATCAATTGACATCATTAAATAAAAATTCGGGTATCTCAATAGATTTTGAATTTTGAGTTTTGAATCTTTAAGGCTTATTAGCTCTATTTTCCTTAATTACATGAATAATTGAAGGTAATAAAGAAACAACCACAATTAAGCCAATTATTGGTAACAGATATTTATCTAATTGTTCCGCTGGTAAAGATTTTCCTAAGAAGAAACCTAATAAGGTAATACCAAATGTCCATAGAAAACCACCAAATAAATTGTAAGACATAAAAGACCGATAGTGCATAGCTCCGATTCCTGCGACAATTGGGGCAAAAGTTCTGATAATTGGCACAAATCTCGCTAAAACAATCGTTTTTTTACCATGCTTTTCGTAAAAACCTTGGGTTTTGACAACGTGCTTTTTATGGAATAACCAAGAATCTTCTTGATCAAATAATTTTCTGCCAAATTTATGTCCAGTAAAATACCCAACATTATCGCCTAATACAGCACAAACAAACGCGCCAAAAATTAGTACCCAAATATTCAGCAAGTTTTGAGAAGCGACAAATCCTGCTGTAAATAATAAACTATCACCAGGCAGAAAAAAACCAATCAATAAACCAGATTCAGCAAAAATAATTCCCCATACTCCAAAGTAACCAAGTGATTTAACTAATTCTGGTAAATCAAAGTGCATAAAATCCCACTTGTTTAAGACATTTTACTCAACATTTTAACGGTTATAAATTTATAGAAATAAAAAGTAATATTAAATTTAGATAAATTTATTTTATGTTTAATTTATGTTTAATGGATATTGGGGTCAAGACGAAAAATGCCAAGATATTTAAAAGTGCTGAGATTATTTTGGACTGCGGCGATCGCTGCGGAAATGGAATATCGTATTAATTTTATCATTGCTGCTTTCAGTAGTTTAGGCAATTTGGTCGGTAGTATCTTTGGTTTGTTCCTATTTTACCGCACAGGTTACACTTTTACAGGTTGGTCATGGGAAGCAGCTTTAGTAGTCTTAGGAATTTTCACCTTATTACAAGGCTTTAGTGCTACCTTTCTCTCTCCCAATTTAAATCGCATTGTGCGCCATGTCCAAGAAGGGACTTTAGACTTTGTATTATTAAAACCTATTCGCAGTCAGTTTTGGTTATCTTGTCACACCTTTTCCCTGTGGGGAATACCAGATTTAATCTTTGGTTTACTAATAATTGGCTACGCTGGTACAAAACTTGGCTTAGGAATTGACAGATATCTATTTACCCTTGTGCCATTATTTTGCGGTTTAGTCATTCTTTACAGTCTGTGGTTTATACTAGGATCAACTAGCATTTGGTTTGTTAAAATATACAATATTACAGAAGTATTAAAAGGGTTTTTAGAAGCGGTAAGATACCCAATTACTGGCTATCCTGCCGTTTATCGCTTTTTCTTTACCTTTGTATTGCCAGTATCTTTTTTAACTACTATTCCCGCCCAATCCATGTTAGGAGAAATTGAATTTACCTCTTTGCTAGGTGCAGGATTATTAGCTTTTGTATTATTTTTCATTTCTACTCAGTTTTGGCGATTTGCTCTCCGTTTTTATACTAGTGCTTCGAGTTA
>LJOT01000947.1 GCA_001672075.1 Anabaena sp. CRKS33 | reverse complement strand
TTTAAAAACGCAGCTAGACAGGTTAAAAGACGAATTTCTTCCTGAAATTAGCCCGACAGGTTCATATTCCGAGAGTCAGTTATCTAGAACTGCTGCATATAGAGTTTTAGCTCATGCTGAAATTGAATTTTATCTTGAAGAAAGAGCTTGGGAAGTTGTTCAAAATGCCAAAACTCTTTGGGCTAAAAGCGGTAAAAATACTCGGACTTTAATATGTCTACTTGGGTTTTCTGGTTTAACTATGGATAAACCACCAGATACACTTACACCACAAAACTGTAAACCAAATTACTGATGAACTTTTAATAATAGATGAATTAATCAATAATTTGATAGAATAAAACTTAGAATATTCTTGTCTAGTAACATCAAACAACATGAACTTAAAAGATATCAAACAAAAACT
>LJOT01000224.1 GCA_001672075.1 Anabaena sp. CRKS33 | reverse complement strand
TTCTTGTTGTATTGATTCTAATACAGTTTGTACCAATTGCCAGCGATCGCTCATTGGTAACTGTAATACTTGTTTTTGCAATTCTTGTAATGTCATGAGCAGATATCAAAAATTATTCATTTTAATTATATATCAATATGATGTATATTGGGTACAGTCAATTGATATACCCACATCTGAAGCTATTGCTAATTTAAAGGAAAGATTACTTATGTATGGTTATAAACAGTGGCTTGCGGAAGGATAATACCAAGGGAAATTCCCAATATCATAGTAATAAAATTCTGTCAACTATCTTTGGAAATATTGCTATTTATTGCCAGTTGTGGAAAAATTAGACCGTACTGCCTGAGAATAAGTAATAAAGAGTAATAGTGAAGTCAGTATAATTTTCAGTATAGTTTTGATTGCTTTGATTGTTAGCTAAGACTTTTTGTTTCGGTACTGATATCTAAGTATTCATTTATTAAAGGAATCTGGACATGAATCCCCTATCCAATAACAACTTCAAGGGCTGTTTTGGTTTTGTCGCATTAGTATTTATTGGTTACACCGTCAGTGCTGTATTGTTTTTTTTAATACTAAATACTAATTATGCAAATATTATCGGTTTTTTGTCTTTAATATATTATTCATTGACTATTATTCCGACTATGATAAAAACAATTTTTCCGAATTTTTATAAGCAACAATCTATTTGGAAAAGCTTATTAAAAAACCGACGCTACACTGGTGTTGCTGCTTTTTGTTTTGCTTGTAATCACGGTGCATTATTGATCTGGACAAGGTCTTTAAATCTCTTAGATTTTAATACTTGGATTACTTATTTCCAAGGTTTATCATCAATAATTATTTTCACGATTCTAGCTATAACTTCTAATGATGAAAGTATTAGAAAACTTAAAGCAAATTGGAAAAAAATACATAATTTAACCTATCTATGTTTGTTTATACTTCCCTGGCATATTTTAGATAAAATGTCCGGTAATTGGACTTATCTCACTCCCTTTGCAGTTATTTTATCTATTAGTCTATGTTTGCTTTTTGTTGTTAGAAAAATAATTGAATTTAAGAAAAAGTAAATGATAAAATTCCTGAAAAACTTATAAAAAAGTTAGTAATTCCTAAACTATATATTTTCTGATTATTATGAATATTCTTCATCCAATTTCCGATTTTATCACCTCTGATTCTATAATTTATCCCTCACAACCAAACTATTACTATGAAGGGAAATGTCCCCAAACTGGTGAAATATTAAGATTACCTCGCACTGGTTTAGCGGAATCTATAGCTCATAGTCTCATGCAACAACTTGAGGAAAATTACCCTTATTCCCGTGAGGGAAAAATGTATGGTATTTTATTAGTTGAATTACCCAATGGTGAATTAAGAGTTATTAAGGCATTTTCTGGTTTATTTCATGGTAACAGTCTGGTTGAGGGTTGGATTCCACCTATTCCTGGAAGAGAGGAAGTGGCTGTATTAGAAACTCAGACCTTAGCTGAATTAGAAACTATTAAATACCAGATAATTAAGCTGCAAAAAATTCCTGAAAGACAAACATATCAAACTCTCTCTGATGAATATAACCAAGAATTGCAAACTATTAGTTTACATCATCATCATAGCAAACTACAACGACAGGAACAACGGCAAAAATTAGAGCAAATTCTTAGCGGTGAATCTCTAAGAATTGCTCTGGAAAAACTCGAAACAGAAAGCCGTAAACAGGGAATTGAACGCCGAAATATCAAACGCCGTCAAAATGAAGTTTTACAGCCTTTGCAGCAGATTATAGCCGCCGCAGATAGAAGAATTACGGAATTAAGACAACAGCGTAAACAACTATCTCGCCAATTACAAACAGAAATGCACGCTGCTTATAGTCTGACTAATTTTTCTGGACAATCTCTATCTTTACAGCAATTATTACCAGGAGGAACACCAACCGGAACGGGGGAATGTTGCGCTCCTAAATTATTACATTATGCTGCAACCCATGGATTAAAACCTTTAGCAATGGCTGAATTTTGGTGGGGTAATTCTTCTATAGAAAATAAGGTTTCTGGAGAATTTTATGGTGCTTGCTTGGAAAGATGTCAGCCATTAATGGGATTTTTATTATCAGGATTAAGGCTAAATAAACCAGAAATAATTTATGAAGATGACTGGTTAATTGCGGTTAACAAATCATCAGGATTATTGTCTGTTCCGGGTCGTTATTCTCATAATCAAGATAGTGTAATTAGCCGTTTAAGTCATCTATATAATCAGGAAATAATAGCTGTACATCGTTTAGATCAAGATACTTCTGGGATTTTATTAATAGCTAAAGATGCAGTTACTTATTCCCAATTAAGTCAACAATTTGAACAAAGGAAAATTCATAAGGTTTATGAGGCTATAATTACAGGTTCTCTAACTATTAATGAAGGAGAGATTAATTTACCTTTATGGGGAAATCCAGATCATCGTCCCTATCAACAAGTGGATTTAGAACGGGGTAAGCCTAGTTTAACGCGCTTTCGTGTCATGGGCAGAGAAGGAAATTATTCTAGGATAGAATTTATACCTCTCACTGGACGTACTCATCAATTACGAGTTCATGCTGCTGATAAGAGAGGACTGGGAATGAGGATTTTAGGGGATAAACTCTATGGTTGTCTCAAGAGTGTCAGTAGATTATATTTACACGCAAGGGAGTTGAGTTTTTACCATCCCCATTTAGAAAAAATATTACATTTAAAAGTAAAAACACCGTTTTAATTATAATTATTCATACCTTGTGCAGATTGGAAAAAGCCTTAATTTGTAGGTTAGGTCGTGGAAGGTGAGCGTTCGCAAAGCAATCATTATGAAACCCTTACATGAGGAACGTCTCTACAAGGGTTTTGAAATCATCAAAAATCATTTTCATACCTCAAATCAGCAACGCCCAAAATTCAAGCTATATTACAACATGAAGTGCGGAATATGGGATATGCGGCGTAAATCCTATTCATGTCGGCACAAAACCGCTAAACAAAACCGCTAAAATAGTACCAAAGAGTAAAAACTGTAAAATTTGGATATGACCACAGCCACAACCGTTAAAACTGAATATGAAGCAATTATTGGCTTAGAAACCCATTGTCAACTCAGTACCAATACTAAAATTTTCTCTAGCAGTTCTACTGCTTTTGGCGCTGACCCCAATACTAACATTGACCCAGTTTGCATGGGTTTACCAGGTGTTTTACCTGTACTTAACGCTAAAGTTCTCGAATACGCTGTTAAAACAGGTTTGGCTTTGAATTGTCAAATCGCTCGGTATAGTAAATTTGATCGCAAACAATATTTTTATCCTGATTTACCTAAAAATTACCAAATTTCCCAATATGATTTACCCATAGCTGAACATGGTTGGATAGAAATTGAATTGGTAGATGATACAGGAAACCCCAAACGTAAACGCATTGGTATCACCCGCCTACACATGGAAGAGGACGCGGGTAAGCTTGTTCACGCAGGGAGTGAACGGCTTTCTGGTTCTACCTATTCTCTTGTAGATTATAACCGCGCTGGTGTTCCTTTGGTGGAAATTGTTTCTGAACCGGATTTGCGGACGGGACAAGAAGCGGCTGAATATGCCCAAGAATTACGGCGCATTGTCCGTTATCTTGGTGTTAGTGATGGTAATATGCAAGAAGGTTCTCTGCGTTGTGATGTGAATATTTCTGTGCGTCCTGTGGGTCAGGAGAAATTTGGTACTAAGGTGGAAATTAAGAATATGAACTCCTTTAGTGCGATTCAAAGAGCGATTGATTATGAAATTGAGCGTCAAATAGCCGCTATTGAATCAGGAGAGAAAATTATTCAAGAAACCCGTCTCTGGGAGGAGGGTTCACAACGTACTAGCAGTATGCGAGTTAAGGAGGGTTCTAGTGATTATCGTTACTTCCCTGAACCAGATTTAGCACCCATTGAAGTTACTCAAATAGAATTAGATACATGGTTAAATGAATTACCCCAACTACCTGCCCAAAAACGCCATGATTATGAGAATCAGTTGGGACTTTCAGCTTATGATACTAGGGTTTTAACTGAGGATAAACCAGTCGCAGATTATTTTGAAAGTGCGATCGCTTTAGGTGCAAATCCCAAGTCCGCAGCTAACTGGATTACTCAGGATATTGCGGCTTACTTAAATAAACAAAAACTGACTATATCAGAAATTAAACTGACTGCTACTAATTTGGCTGATGTAATTACCCGCATTGAAAATGGTAAAATCAGTAACGCCCAAGCTAAGGAAAAACTCACAGATTTATTAAATGGTGTTTCTCCAGAAACGGCTTTTGCTGGTCAAGAATTAATCTCAGATCGTACC
Source organism: Anabaena sp. CRKS33 (assembly GCA_001672075.1). Lineage (GTDB taxonomy): Bacteria > Cyanobacteriota > Cyanobacteriia > Cyanobacteriales > Nostocaceae > Dolichospermum. Next base: position 2,157 of record LJOT01000224.1, on the reverse strand, counting down.
ATTCTTGAACCCATTATTGATGAAATCATTGCTACTAACGCTCAACAGGTAGAAAAATACCGCAAGGGTAATACCAACCTGAAAGGCTTTTTCGTGGGACAAGTCCTGAAAAAAACCGATAAACGCGCAGAACCGAAACTGACTAATCAATTAGTAGAAGAAAAACTCAATAGTCCAATGTAGGGTAATTATTATCTGATAGGAAGACGCAACTTGATGATTGGGAGGGCTAATTTAGCTCTCTTTTTATGGGTAAAATCAAAAAAAGGGGTTTAACCCCTTGGCGCTAGAATTATATAGTGTGCTAAGTAGATGCACCCTGATGATTTTAGAGAGCTATCTAATGGCTCTCTTTTATTTTTGAGGATAATTAAACGCAGATAAACGCAGATAAACGCAGATAAAGATAAATGATTTGATTTATTTTCTAATTTGTGATTACTTATGGTCTTTAGGGTCGGTTTGTGGTCCGTTGGTGGGAAATTTTTTGAGAAAAAAATTGTCATCAACCGATAAAATTACCTATAGACATAAATACTGGACGCTGATATCAAACTAGCAGCAGAATGTATTTTAATAACAAAGGCAATATAATAATTGTGAGCAAAATTATGGCAAATTGGCAAATAATTCCCGGTGGTGTGACAGCAGCACGAGGATATAAAGCAGCGGGAATTACAGCAGGACTAAAGGCTTCGGGATTACCAGATTTAGCTTTGATTGTATCAGATGTGGAAGCGATCGCAGCTGGTGTATTTACTACTAGCCATGTCAAAGCAGCTTGTGTAGATTATTGTCGGCAAGTGTTACAAGGAAAACATAGTGCTAGAGCTATCCTTTGTAATGCGGGACAAGCTAACGCTGCAACTGGTGAACAAGGAGTTAAGGACGCTCAAGAAAGTGCTGATTTATTAGGGAAGGAATTAAATATTAACCCGGAATCTATTTTATTAGCTTCCACTGGTGTAATTGGTCAAAGAATTAAAATGGATATCCTCCGGGATGGTATACCCAAGGTAGTCGCAGCGCTTTCGGATACAGGTTCGGATGCAGCAGCAGGGGCAATTATTACCACAGATTTAGTCACAAAATCTATTGCCTTAGAAACAATTATACATGATCGTCCCGTGCGTATCGGTGGTATTGCTAAGGGATCGGGAATGATTCACCCCAATATGGCGACAATGTTAGCTTTTGTTACCTGTGATGCTGCTGTATCCTCTACACTTTGGCAACAAATGTTAACTAGAGCAGCAGATAGAAGTTTTAATTCGATCACAGTGGATGGTGATACGAGTACAAATGATTGTTTAATCGCTTTAGCAAATGGTGAATCTCGCACTGCCGCAATTACGGAAATGGGTGCAGAAGCGGAGAAGTTAGAAGCTATGTTAACTTATGTCTGTCAACATTTAGCTAAAGCGATCGCCCGTGATGGAGAAGGTGCAACTTGTTTAATAGAAGTACAGGTTACAGGCGCTTATGATGAATTATCAGCCCGACAAATCGCCAAAACCATTGTTGGCTCGTCCTTAGTGAAGGCGGCCATTTTTGGTCATGATCCGAATTGGGGACGGATAGCGGCGGCTGCGGGGCGGTCTGGTGTACCTTTTGAGCAAGACAACCTCTCTATTAAATTAGGGGATATTTTCCTCTTTGAAAATGGTCAACCTTTAGCTTTTGATAAGGCCGCAGCTAGTGCATATTTAAAAGCAGCGGTTCATGGTGAGTATTTACAGTCGGATACGGTGTTAATTTCCGTTGGTGTGGGAAATGGTCATGGTACAGGTAAAGCCTGGGGTTGTGATTTGAGTTATGATTATGTAAGGATTAACGCTGAGTATACAACTTAGAAAAATCGTGGCTTTAGCTCCTAGTATCTCGAATACAGGACTAAAGTCCTGATTATAAGTGATGATATTATATCAGTTGCTTAAGTCCTGCCATTGCTCGCACCTGAAATTAGTCTAGTATTAGGTTTAAATAACAAAAACATACTGATGATAGAAACCGTTAGGTAATTGACGATATCCAAACAGTTAAAACAGTTCCCTCTTCCCTGTCACCTGTTCCCTGTTCCCTGTTCCCTGTTCCCTGTTCCCTGTTCCCTGTTCCCTGTTCCCTGTTCCCTGTTCCCTGTTCCCTGTTCCCTGTTCC
>LJOT01000507.1 GCA_001672075.1 Anabaena sp. CRKS33 | reverse complement strand
GGCGTGCGCCCGCTGCTGCTCGAGACCTACGTCGATCCGGCCCACGACGGCACCTGCTACAAGGCTGCCGGCTGGCACTGCGTGGGCCACAGCGCCGGTCGGCGCGACGGCGTGCGCAAGGCCGTGTGGGTGCGCGCGCTGCAGGCCGACGCGGGCCAGGCTCTGCGCCACGGCCCTGCGCAGGTGCCGCGCGAGTGCCCCGACAATCCTCAGCGCTGGAGCGAGACGGAGTTCGGCGCGCTGCAGGTCTGGGACACCCGCCTGAAGCGCCGGGCCTTCGAGCTGGCCGAGGACTTCTTCGGTCATGCGCAGGCGCGCAGCCTGAGTCGGCGCTGCGCCGAGCGGGCCCGCACCGTGGCGGCGTATCGCTTTCTACAGAACCCCAGGATCAGCATGCAGACCCTGCTGGAGGCACACCGCGAGGCCATCATCGGGCGCATGCGCGACCACCCCGTGGTGCTGGTGCCGCAGGACACCACGTTCCTCAACTACAGTGCCCACCCCGGCACCCAGGGCCTGGGGCCCATCGGCACCAAGCTCGAGGGCGGCCCCATCGGGCTGGTGCTGCACAACAGCCACGCCTTCACGCCGCAGGGCGTGCCGCTGGGGGTGGTCTCGGCCGACTGCTGGGCGCGCGATCCCGCCGAGCACGGCAGCCGGCGCCCGCCCGACGAGCGCGAGAGCCGCAAGTGGCTCGACGCATACCGCGTGCTGCAGGACATCGCCCCGCGCGTGCCGCAGACGCTGCTGGTGAGCGTGGGCGACCGCGAGGCCGACCTGTTCGAGCTGTTCGCGCTGGCGCGCGAGCCGGCCAGCCCGCGCTTGCTGGTGCGCGCCAGCCAGAACCGGCAGCGCAGGGTGGCCACCGATGCCGGGCAGGAGCCCTTCTGGGCGCACGTTCAGGGCCTGCCGGTGGCTGGCCACACCCGGCTGAACCTGCCGCGCCGCGGCTCGCGCCGGGCGCGCGAGGCGCTGCTGTCGGTGCGCTTCGCGCCGGTGCGTGTGAGCCCGCCGAAGGACACCGCGGGCGTGCCAGTGGATCTGTGGGCCGTGCACCTGCTGGAGCAGGAGCCACCCGAGGGCATCGAGCCGGTGGAGTGGATGCTGCTGACCAACGTGGCCACCACCACGCTGGACGATGCGCTGGAGCGCGCGCGCTGGTACGCCGCGCGCTGGGGCATCGAGGTCTTTCACCGCACGCTCAAGACCGGCTGCCAGATCGAGGAGCGGCAACTGGGCTACGCCGTGCGGCTGGAGAACTGCCTGGCCATCGATCTGGTGGTGGCCTGGCGCATCTTCCACCTGACGATGCTGGGCCGCATGGACCCCGAGGCGCCGTGCACGGTGTTCTTCAGCAACCCCGAGTGGAAGGCGCTGTACCGGTTGCGGCACGAGACGGCCCACGTGCCCAAGGCCCCGCCCACGCTGCGCGAGGCCACGTTGTGGGTGGGTATCGAAGGCGGATTCCAGGGCCGCAGGTCAGACGGCCACCCCGGCACCGAGGCCTTGTGGCACGGGCTGCAGCAACTCGACGTCGCCGTACGGATGTACCTGACCTTCCTGCCGCACGAGCGCCACGAGATGCGCACCGAGTACCCGCTCGACTACCTGCAGCCGCCGGCGCAGGATTCCTCCTGATGCGGTGTGTCAA
>LJOT01000506.1 GCA_001672075.1 Anabaena sp. CRKS33 | reverse complement strand
GCGCACTCTACCTTAGAATTATCATTAATGATTTGATAAGCCTCTTTACCAAAAAGTAGCTTTTGTTCGTGACAGTGGGGACACCAATAGGCTACATATTCCTTAGCACCAGATTTAACAAGATGTTGGGCTAGGGCTATTTCCGCTTCTCCAGATTTAGTGGTAATTTCCCAGCCAAATTCAGGATTTGGGTCTTGTTTTGGGGTAAAGGTAATTGCTGTAGGTTTGCCATCAGTTGATTCAGTAATATTACCTGATGGGCTAACTTGAGAATAAATCCCTAAAGTACCAATTAGCGTCACAATTGTTACAATTAAAGCAGTAAATAAAAGTTGTCCGCTATCTTCCCAATCCCTACCCATGACTGTTAATACTAACATGATTAATGCAAATAAGGCAGAAGCAATACAGTAAAGACAAATAGCTTTGAGTTCAAATGCTAATACATACATTAAGTATGCACTAAAAACCGACATAGCGATCGCTCCTATGAACAGCAACCACCAAGTCACATTTTCTAGTTGTTTCTGACTTTTTTGATTTTCTGCTGAGTTCAATGCCAAAGGAGCTAAAGCGAATATGAACATCCCAATGTATGCCAATAAACCAAATACAGGTAATGGTTGACCCAAAACCGTAGCCCAAGGACTGGAAAGGACATCTACACAACCTTTGACATTTTCTGGTGTAGTACAACCCGGAGTGCTACCGGTCAGCTTTTCAAAAGTGAGATAACCTGTATTCAGGATACCAAAACCGGAGATCGCTCCAATGGCTGGACGCGACCATTTATAAATCCCAGGAGTAGAACGACGACGAATCATAATATTAGTGATTGGTAATTGGTAATTGGTAATTAGTTTAGAAATCTTTTAATCATCTAAATCAGGCAAATCAAAAGTATCATAGTTCAGACAATAGAGGTCTGCGGGCGGCTTCCACAAATTGACTGACACGAATGGGGTCTATGGGTTGCTGAATTTGACCATGACGTTTGAGAGAACTAGAAACAATCACCCCATCTGCTGCTTGTAGGAGAGTGCTAACATTTTTCCAACTTGCGCCACTACCAATAAAAACGGGAGTTCCATCCGCCGCAGCACTAGCCAATTCTAAATCTTCTTGAACAGGAGGACTACCAGTAGCCCAACCAGATAAAATTACCGCATCAGCCAAACCTCTTTCAATAGTATCTTTTACCGCAACCGTCAGATGAGGAGAACTCAACGGACGGGCGTGTTTTACTAAAACATCAGCAAAAATTTTCACGTCAGATCCTAATTCTCGACGATACCGTAGTAATTGATGAGCTTCCCCTTCAATTAGTCCTTGGTCAGTTGCCATTATACCCGTAAGCACATTAATCCGAACAAATTGTGCATTAACACAACTAGCAACAGCGATCGCACTTCTGCCATCATTGCGTAACACATTTAACCCCACAGGCACAGTAACCAAATTCTGTATACGTTGTACAACCACAGTCATAGCGCTGACAACAGCGGGGTCAACCTGATTTTTAGTAAATGGGACATCAAAAAAATTCTCAACGATAATCCCATCAACCCCTCCACTAGCAAGGGCTGTGGCTTCTTGTTCAGCGCGGTCAATCACTGCTTTGAGACTACCTCCCCAACGGGCTGAAGTAGGT
>LJOT01000946.1 GCA_001672075.1 Anabaena sp. CRKS33 | reverse complement strand
AATAAATTTGTCCATTTTCTCCAAATCTTCCCTCAATCATATTCTGCCACTAACTCCCGTTTCATTAATGCCAAAAATATGATGAATTACATGAGGATACTTGTCTCTAGCCATTTTACTAGCTACTTCCTTATCCTGATCAATAAAATAATCACCACTATCAGGTTCAATCGCAATGTACCAACCATAATATTTATCTAATATTTCTGGTTTTAAACGTTCAAAAATTACCCAACAACGCTCATAAAATGCCTCTCTTCTAGCCCTATCTTGGGCTTTTTGTTCATCAGTCCATTGAATTTCGGGAAATACCCTCCCACGTCTAACAACTCTTTGGGGTGTAGATTGTGTCATGATTAATCACCTGATTAAAGTTTATTATTCATTTTAGCATATTATTGATTTAG
>LJOT01000223.1 GCA_001672075.1 Anabaena sp. CRKS33 | reverse complement strand
GATTTACGCTTTTTACAACAGTTTTAATATTCAGGCGGGATTTTCCCGCCTTTGATAATTATGAATTAAAACTCAACCAAAACTCAACCAGCCAAAAATTTCTTGAACTGTTAATTCTAAATTTATATTGTCGAGAATTGGTAATTTATCATCACCTTCATATATTTCTATTTTTTGTCCAGGAAAGACAGCTAATACACTTTCTTCCTCTGGGTTTAATAACCAACCTAATTCAGTTCCATGACGGGAACAATGCAATAATTTAGTTAAGACTCTTTTCTGTGGTTGTTCAGGAGAAAGAATCTCTATTACCCAGTCAGGATGAATTTCAAAACGGTTAGCAATTCTCCCAGATTCAGTTTTGGGAATTCTTTCCCACCGGAACACCGCAATATCAGGCACAATGGTACTACCACCAAAAGTACAGCGTAGTTCTGGGAAGGCATAAGCAATCTTTGGCGTTTCTGCTACTTGATTGATATTGGTACAAAATTTAATCTGTAGACGACTGTGTTCACCTTGTGGCATAGGTTTTTGTAGGATTTCCCCGTTAATAAATTCTGATGCTGGTTTAGTTTCTGGCAATTTGATAAAATCTTCTAGTGTAATCTGGCGTTCAGTGGCTATAGTCATAGTTGGTAACTAGAAAGCATAATTATATTATTAACATATTAATAACGATAATCTTGAAAATTAGTTAAGATTAAATAAACCGTTAGAAAACCCCATCTACAAATATAAAACCCAGTGAACTGGGTTTCAAATCCTTAATTATTAGTCCACATTATGTGAACTTTGTTTTTATAGCCGCGACTTTTAGTCACCATTGCTTAAATTAAACTCTGATTTTTCCACTTTTTTTAACCAGTTATGACAAAAAATTATTATTTCAAAATCACATCATGTTGAGAAAGTAATTTCTCTACTTTTGCTTCTTCAATTCGGGAAGTTAACTTTTTCGTTTCGTGCAAATCTCTAGTAGTTTTTGCCAAAGTAAAAGTAGAACCAACAGAAAAAGCTAAACCCATTCCCATAAATCCTTTTATCCAATTATCTACAGGTAAATTGACAATACCAAAGGTAGTCATAGAAATAGACAGAATAAAAGCCGCCCATGTTTGAAAAACCCAAGCAGGACTATCTTTTTGTTGATGATATGTTTGCATATTTCCCACCTTTTAATTATTCGCTAATAACATAATTATATGTATTAGTACAAAATCTGGTGAGAGTAACCTACCAGTTCCGTAACTGTACTCAATTAAAGTTACGAAAAGGTCAGGAAATACAGTAGTTATTGTGACAAAATTTGTACCAGTTTTGCAAATGGCACAAACTGGTAGAGACAACTGCAGTTTTTATCTAACTTCGCTGCCAAATTTTAATTGTTTTATCCAAACTTCCACTAACTAACATTTCACCAGAATCAGTAAAGGATAAAGCTGTCACTGTGTGAGTATGACCTGTAAATGTCCCTAATAATTCCCCAGATTGTAAATGCCACAATTTGATGGTTTTATCAGCACTACCACTAGCAACAATTTGTGCGTCAGGACTTAAAGCAACTGCATTAACACTATCTCGATGTCCTTTGAGAGTATGAACTAATTCCCCAGTAGCTAAATTCCAAACTCGAATAGTTTGATCTTGACTACCACTGACTAAAAATTTAGCATCAGCACTAATAGCTAAGGAACTAACAATGTGAGAATGACCCATTAGGGTATATATTGGTTGTGTATCTTGGGAATTTTTCTGATTTTGTTTTGAAGATGTTTCCCACACTTTGATTTTACGATAGCTACCCGTAATCAAAGTTCTGCCATCTTGACTTAACACCATGGAATGGGCTGCTGTATCATCTAAACATAGCGTATTTTCAACTTGGCGATCGCGTAAATTCCAAAATAAGATCTTGCGATCATGGCCACCAGTTGCTAACATCTTACCATCGGGTGTAAACGCCACACAACGCACATCTCCTCGATGTTTATGCAGGATATCAATGAGGTCTAACGCCCCGGTATGCCAAATTTTCACCGTGGAATCTGCACCTACAGTCACTAATGTTTGCCCGTCGGTACTAAAGGCCAAAGCATTAACTTCATCTACTAAGCCAGAAACCACCCAAGGATATTCTGATAATGTCTCAATTAATTCACCTTTAGCTAAATCCCATAATTTTGTTTCTCCTCGACTACCACTAGCTAAAATTGGGATGGTTTTGATATTTTTACACCTGACTTCTTTAACTACCAAAGTTTTGATAGCATAGGCTAAACAGTTAATACCTCTAGTATGTCCTTTCAATGTTTGCCAGTATTCCCAATCACCAATAATTTTCTTTTTTGGATGATCTGATGGTAAGGTTTGAATTGTCTCCACCACCTTTTTCTCATCAGTTATTAGTACATCATCTTGTTTTTCACCGAGAGATTGTAAATACCAATTTAATCCCCCTGCATACAACAAATTACTAGGATTTACATAAATCTTTGATTCTGGAAATTCTAGTTGATTTGTAGGTAAAAACCCAGTAATCACAGTTTGTTTGTTGTATCCTAATTGTGTATTTCCTGGATAAAACAAGCACAAAAAAATTAATACCTGGTGGTTATTAATATCTTCTTGACTAACAGACCAACGGATTTTGTCTTTTTTGATACTGTTAAAACTTTCTCCATCTGCTACATGAATTTGAATACTCACCTTTGGATTATCAGTCAATAAATAAGTAAATTTACTTTGACTGTGTAAATTTCCCTCATCATCTAAAACCATATTTTCTAAAGTGTCTTGTGGCACTTTTCTCACCAATTTTCCTAACCGTGCTGTCATCATCCGATCTACAATTTGTTCACGCACCAGATAATCCTCAGCTTGACGTTGAAAATAGGTAGGAAAGGGAATTATCCAATCAGGGTATTCAGGGTATTCAGGTGGTATCGGTGGTGGATTTTTGGCGAGAATTTCGGCTTGCTGACGGGAACATTCGAGAATCTTTGTTAATGACTCCCCCGCAAATGCCATGACTTCACTGTGATAACCTCTAACTTGACTTTCTAAAAGAGAAATATCCGCAGTTTTCGGTTTTTTGACACGGTTTAAGAAGTCAGTTTGTTGCGCTTTTAGTAAACTAATCCAATTCATCTGTATGATAGTGGCACGCCATTGCATACCCAAGATAACTTCTAACAATACAATTATTCAATTGATAACCTTTAGTTAAGTAAGAATTAAGAAATTATTACTGCCTAATAAAATACAAAAATTAGCCCAATTCAATGGTAAATATCAATCCATCAGGTGATTAATCACTAGTTAAGATGTAGTGGGGGAGATTTCCATAATTTCCATGATTTCCATAAATTCTAACTACCCTAACTAATAATTTACTGTTTCCCTAGAAACAGTTCTCTTGCTTATAGAAGTGTGCAACTTTAGAGAAAACTTTTTTTATTTTAAGACCTATGCAACCGCTTTGTTGTCATTCTCAGCCAAAATACAGCATTTTCTAATCCACGGAGGTACATATCCGCGTTTATCTGCGTTTATCTGCGTTTAATTTCTGATTCCTGCAACTAAATCATTACTTTGTTAAACCTTCCTTCTGCATATTTTCCAATAATTGATAAGTTTAAATTATTATTTTTCATAATTTCATAATTTTTTTAAAAGTCGCTTTCTGATGGGGAGGTGCTAGGACGGGTTTAGCTGTGGTAAGATATTGATATTAAATATAATCGAGTGTAAGCAAAATTTTTATTTAGGCACGCATTCCCATTATAAAAATATCACTTCCAGGGAAAAAAGTCAACGGGTTTCAACACAAAAAAAAGATTTTTTTCGATTTATAAGTTTTTTTTATTGTTTCGTATATTTTTTATTATATTTCTTATATTTGGAAAATATAACCTACTTAGGCAAGATTGGACTAATAAGCGACCTGGACTAGGGATAAAACCTATTTTGGAGTAGGAGTAATTGATGAATTACACCTACTTTCGTGCTATTTGAGGTAATTACGGAAATCGTGGGTAATTTAAGAACTGGATTTTTGTAACTTTTGTTTCTTCCGGCGTTTTTCTGTCGTGGCTACACCATGTTGTACTGGATAACCAGCGATAGGAATTACTTGATATTTTCTGTCCGCTTCTAGATTTTTCAGTTCAGTATAGTCAACCCAGTGGATACAATCAACAGGGCAGGTATCTATTGCTTCTTGAATTATCTCTTCTGTGTCCGCATCTTGACGAATTACACGCGATCGCCCATAATCTTCTTCAATGAAGAAAGTATTACGGGCAACATGAGCGCAATGTTTACAGCCAATACAAGTAATTTCGTCTACATAAACGCCTTTCTGCCGAACTACACCGCCTAATTCCGGTTCTAACCCAGAACGTTCAGGAATATCTTGCCAAAAACTCCCCAGTTCTGGTTCTAAGCCGGAACGGTGATCTTCTTGTTCTTCTCGTGACGGCAGGAACTCAAGCATTACGTACTCCAGCGTTGTACTACTAGACGGATAGAACCATCTTCATTTTGTTGTTGTTCAGCTACTTGGAAGCCTACCTTAGTAGTTTCTTTGACTACTGTTTGATAAGCATAACCTTGGGTAACTTGACGCAAAAACCCATCTACAGATAGATTTTGCTGCCAATATTGTAAATCTGCAACTAATTCGTATTCTTGACCATTCCATCTAAAACCGATATCATAACCATTTTCCTGCTCAATTGTGACTTCTGCGGACTGAGTTTGACCACGATAACCGCGCACCTCACCAGGTCCATGTTTCCAGTCTATTCCCAAGGCGGAAAGGGCATCTTGCAAGGATTCCAGATTGCGGATTTGTGTCTTGATTTGGCTAAAGTGTGACATAGTGGTTTGTAATCAAAAAAAATTAATTGGTTGGATAATTTACCATTGGCTGTGGACTTTTTGCGTATTCGTCACAGTATTTTCTGTGTTGTTCGTGGCAAAAAACTCAGAAGTTGGCTCATGACTCAACACTCTTCCTAGCTGGGCTTCTATAGCTGCTGTGACTTCAGCACAAGAGACACCGATAATACCGGTGACTTTTTCTTGAACTCGACCGTCTGGATAAATGATGAATTCTAATGTTTCCATATTCTGAAAGCCAACCTCGATACTACACTTGAATTTTTGGGAACTTATCCCGGTGTGGTTGATTAATCTCCCACGAAATATGATGATACTAAAAGCCGTCTTTAGCAAGACGGGGTTGATAACCCAAGTCTTAAATCAAAATTTTTTATAGTCTCTCATATTTTAATATACATACTTGGGAATCTTTACGAAAATTATTATTTTTATAGATCTGTAAAAATGCACAAAAAGGGAAAATTATCAATATTGAATTTAATTTATGTTCCAACGCTCTAGTCTACCTCCTAACAGTTACAATATTTCCCCTTCTCGACGGGGAAAGCATAAAATATTTATTGGTATGGCCCCTGGTGTAGGGAAAACATACAGAATGCTAGAGGAAGGACATCAACTTAAACAAGAGGGTATTGATGTTGTTATTGGCGTTTTAGAAACTCACGGACGCAAAGAAACGGCTGTAAAAGCAGAAGGTCTAGAAGTGATTCCTAAAAAAGCGAATATTCACAAAAATATCAACCTTTTGGAAATGGACACAGAAGCAATTTTAACTCGTTCTCCCCAATTGGTTTTAGTTGATGAATTAGCGCATACAAATATACCAGGTTCACCTAGAGAAAAACGCTATCAAGATGTAGAATTGATTTTAGCTGCGGGTATAGATGTTTATTCTACTGTCAATATTCAACATTTGGAAAGTTTGAATGATTTGGTAGCTAGAATTACGGGTGTTGTAGTACGAGAACGTATTCCCGATATTCTCTTAGATGAAGCTGACGCTGTTGTTGTGATTGATGTTACTCCAGAAACTCTAGAAGAACGGCTACGGGAAGGTAAAATTTATGCTGCTGATAAAATCCAGCAATCTTTAGAAAACTTTTTTCAGCGTCGTAACCTCATTGCTTTACGGGAATTAGCATTAAGAGAAGTTGCTGATACTGTTGAAGAAGAAGCAAATACCTCTATTTCTTCCCCACAAGTTCCCAATGTCCATGAACGAGTTTTAGTATGTGTATCTACTTATCCAAATTCGATTCAATTATTACGGCGTGGAGCGCGATTGGCAAATTATATGAATGCCAGATTTTATACTTTATTTGTGGCAGATCCTGACCGTTTTCTCAGTAAAGAAGAAAGTTTACATATTGATACCTGTGAGAAAATGTGCCGAGAATTTGCTGGTGAATTTTTTCATGTTAAGAGCTACAATGTTCCTAAAGCGATCGCTGAAGTTGCTACAATTAATCATATTACCCAGATTGTTATTGGTGAAAGTCGGCAGCCGCGATGGAAAAGATTTTTTAAACGCTCTTTTACGGAACGATTATTGGAGTTAATCGGAGAAAAACATATAGATTTACACATTATTGCTACTGAGAAATAAATTTTAATTTTTGTGAATCTATCT
>LJOT01000945.1 GCA_001672075.1 Anabaena sp. CRKS33 | reverse complement strand
AATTGATCGTAACCAAAATGATGTTTTAAGGCTTGTTCTAAGTGGGGGTACTGAAGCATGGTAGATGGTTGTCGCGTGTCTAAGTTGTGATGAGGATATGAGGATTTTAACAATTTTGCCGTTGTCTGTGAGAATAATTAGAGGAGGTTTTGCATTCGAGCTATCAACAATGATATAGTTATATGTGAGCGATCGCACTGGCACTATTATATATTATTATATATTTAGATTGAATGAACGAACCACGAAGAAGCGAAGACAGCGAAGGAAGAAGAGTTTTAGAGGGTTTTTGCGTTAGTTCTGGTAAGTTGTGTTTGTTGGATATTTTTTGTTATAATCTAGGTAAGCTGGTTTTGACAATTGCCCAGGGTTTTGTATTTTACTATCTTGTGAAAGAATTTAACATC
>LJOT01000222.1 GCA_001672075.1 Anabaena sp. CRKS33 | reverse complement strand
GATTAGGATTTTATCCAATAAGCATATTCGTTGTCAATGATACTTCATAAAAATTAATACTTACACCTAAAGAAGATTCCATGAATCTTCCGCTTGAACATTATAAATATCCTCTTCTGGATCATTCCACTCTGTAAATCCTGTTTCTGCTAATTTCATTTTCATAAACTCTCTTATTTCCAAAGCCTTCCTAATTTCTGCAATTAATTCATTAATTTCTTCTACCGGAAATTGGAGAATCATGGCTTTAATTTCTTCTTTTTTCACCTTCATTATTTACAACTCCTTTTTATCATCCAAAATATTGTGTTTAACCATTAAAACCCAAATATTAAACCTAAACAACAGCAAACTCTGTAAACTTGCGAGTTTCAGGATCATGAAATGCTAAAACAATATCTTCCTTTGGTACACCTTCCCTTAATAACTCAGTTGCAATACCTTCCTCAGTCCAATCTTCCTCAATGTAAATTTTCTCATTTTTAATTCTCACATAAACAGTAATCCCCCTAACTTTATGATCATTATGCCAACCTGTTTGAAACCAAAGATATTGATCTCTTTGTTCATCAAAAGCTAAAATACTATCAACACCATCAGGATTAGGCGTTTGTGATGCTAATTGCTCATATTCAGTCAGAATTTTCTTGATCACATTGCGATATTCATTTAATTTATCCATTGAATTATTTCCTCCTTATTCAAATCAACAACTATTAACTTTAAATCATTTTCTCCCATGATGAACGAAATTGCTTTTTGCAGAAAGAAAGATTGATAGATACTGCGACTTACACCTAAATAAATTTTCACTTTAGGAAGAATAACTTTTAACAAGGTACGATAAATAATATACTGCCCTAAAGCTGTTTCAAATTCACGCATTTGTGAACGACTAATAAAACTCTTAACTTCTACAATAATTTGTTGTCCATTGCGTTCAATTTCTAAAGTTCTATCAGCTAATAAATCAGCAAATAATTGTATTTCTTCATACTTGATAGTATAAGGATCACGAATAATTATCCAACCATCTTTAATCAAGGCATTTTTAATTGCTTCATGGTAGGTATCCTTAGCTGACATAAAAATTAAATTCAGTAAAATTTTAATAATCTGATCATAAACCACAAACTGTCTATTTCTGACAAATTCGTTTACCAGTAACTCCTGTAACAATTCCTTTACAACTAAACGCTAAAACTTGCTCAAAGCTCCAAAATTCAACTTATATTTCACCTATACAAAGCCAGAATACCAGTATTTTGATCTTCAGAAAAAGATAAAATAATTTCGTGGTTATTTCTAAGCATTAATTCTAGGGTTTTAGTTGAACAATTTCCTGAGCGAATCCAAATTACTTTAGGTGGAAAACCTCTCAAAATTGATAATTCATTAAAATCCGCATCTTTAGTCACAATAATATAGTCTTGGTTTTTGGCAATCTCCCACACTGTATAATCTGATTCTTGATCTAATTGCATTAAATAAAGATGATTAGAATTAGGATAAATATCAGCCAAAGAATTAATTAAATTTGGTGATAAATTATGATCAAAAAGTAGTTTCATGAATTAACTAAAATGGTTTGACGTTCACGATCTGCTGCATAACTTAAACAGGCTAAAATATCTTCTTTGGTTAAATAAGGAAAATCGGCTAATATTTCTTCAAAAGTCATTCCTGATGCTAAATAGGAAAGAACATCATAAACAGTAATCCTCATACCTCTAATACAAGGTTTTCCGCTTCTCTTTCCAGGTTCTATGGTAATAATATTTTTGTATGACATCATGAACTCCTTATCAACATTATTACTTACTTAATGTAAACTTTACTTCTTAAATTATAAACCATAAACTGTCTATTTCTGACAAATTCGTTTACCAGTAACTCCTGTAACAATTCCCTTACAATAAAATAAAGAAAACAAGACATTGCAGGAGAAAGGCTAAATCATGTTAGCAGAATACCAACAACACACCCAAGAACGCGCCCAACTCGGTATTCCCCCCTTACCATTAGACGCATTACAAACTTCAGAATTATGTGAATTACTGAAAAATCCCGCACCGGGTACGGAAGAGTTATTATTACATTTATTACGCGATCGCATTCCCCCCGGAGTAGATCAAGCAGCTTATGTAAAAGCCAGATTTCTTACTTCTATTGCTAAAGGAGAAATTACCAGTCCTTTAGTCTCTGCTATCGAAGCAGTAGAATTACTGGGAACAATGGTAGGCGGTTATAACGTTCAATCCTTAATTGATTTACTCTCTTCCCCGGTAGCAGAAACCGCAGCAATAGCATTGAGCAAAATTCTCTTAGTTTATGATGCGTTTCATGATGTATTAGAACTATCAAAAACCAACAAGTACGCTAAAAAAGTGGTAGACTCCTGGTCCGCAGCGGAATGGTTTACCACTCGTCCCACATTACCAGAATCTATCACCGTCACGGTTTTCAAAGTTCCCGGAGAAACTAACACTGACGACTTATCACCAGCAACCCACGCTACAACCCGTCCAGATATTCCTTTACACGCCTTAGCAATGTTAGAAACCCGTCAACCGGGAAGTTTAGAAACCATTGCAGACTTAAAGAAAAAAGGACATCCTGTGGCCTATGTCGGTGACGTGGTGGGTACAGGTTCATCTCGTAAATCTGCGATCAATTCTGTATTATGGCATTTAGGTAATGATATCCCCTTTGTACCAAATAAACGGGCTGGAGGCTATATTTTAGGAAGTGCGATCGCACCTATCTTTTTTAACACCGCCGAAGATGCGGGAGCATTACCTATACAATGCGATGTTACAAAGATGGCAACTGGTGACGTAATTACCATCTACCCCTACAAAGGTGAAGTTATCAACGCCGCAGGAGAAGTAATTTCTACCTTCAGCCTCAAACCTGACACCATTTTAGACGAAGTTCGCGCAGGTGGCCGCATTCCCCTATTAATTGGCCGTACCCTCACCGACAAAACCCGTCAAGCCTTGGGTTTAGCACCCAGCGATTTATTTATCCGTCCCCAAGCACCAGCCGACACCAGAAAAGGCTACACATTGGCGCAGAAAATGGTCGGGAAAGCCTCTGGTTTACCAGGAGTGCGTCCGGGGACATCTTGTGAACCAATCATGACCACAGTGGGTTCTCAGGACACTACAGGACCAATGACCAGAGACGAGTTAAAAGAACTGGCTTGTTTAGGTTTCAGTGCAGACTTAGTCATGCAGAGTTTCTGCCATACCGCAGCCTATCCCAAGCCTGTAGATATCAAAACCCATCAAGAACTACCAGATTTCATTTCATCTCGTGGTGGCGTGGCTTTGCGTCCCGGTGATGGTATCATTCACTCCTGGTTAAACCGGATGTTATTACCGGATACAGTGGGAACAGGAGGAGACTCCCATACCCGCTTTCCCTTGGGTATATCCTTTCCTGCGGGTTCTGGTTTAGTGGCCTTTGCTGGTGCATTGGGTGTAATGCCCTTAGATATGCCAGAATCGGTATTAGTTCGTTTTAAAGGAGAATTGCAACCAGGAATTACCTTGAGAGATATTGTGAATGCAATTCCTTATGTAGCTATGCAAAAAGGTTTGTTAACCGTGGAAAAACAGAACAAGAAAAATGTTTTTTCCGGGCGAATTTTGGAAATTGAAGGATTACCAAATTTGAAAGTAGAACAAGCATTTGAATTAACAGATGCTTCCGCCGAACGTTCTTGTGCAGGTTGTACAATTAAGTTAAGTGAAGAGACAATAGGGGAATATTTGCGTTCCAATATTGCTCTGTTAAAAAATATGGTAGCACGGGGTTATAGTGATGCTAGAACTATCATGCGTCGAGTAGCAAAAATGGAGGAATGGTTAGCTAATCCTGTATTATTATCAGCAGATGCAGATGCGGAATATGCAGAAGTAATTGACATTGATTTAAACGAAATCAAAGAACCAATTGTAGCAGCACCCAATGACCCTGATAATGTTAAGTTATTATCAGAAGTTGCGAATGATCCAGTACAGGAAGTTTTCGTAGGTTCTTGTATGACAAATATCGGACATTATCGAGCAACAGCCAAGGTTTTAGAAGGTGCAGGATCGGTAAAAGCGCGGTTATGGATTGCACCTCCGACAAGAATGGATGAACATCAATTAAAACTAGAAAAAGTGTATGATGTTTTTGTAGGTGCGAATGCGAGAACGGAGATTCCAGGATGCAGTTTATGTATGGGAAATCAGGCGCGAGTTGATGATAATACAACGGTGTTTTCTACCTCGACTCGTAACTTTAATAATCGCATGGGAAAAGGCGCTCAAGTGTATTTAGGTTCAGCGGAATTGGCGGCGGTTTGTGCGTTGTTGGGGCGTATTCCTACGGTTAAGGAATATATGGAGATTGTTGGGGAGAGAATTAATCCTTTTGCTGATAATTTGTATCGGTATTTGAACTTTGATCAAATTGTTGGTTTTGAGGATGAGGGGAGGGTGATTAGTAAGGAGGAACAGGCCGCTTTGGTATAATTTAGGTTAGGGTGGGTCTGGATGGACTCACCTGAAATGTTATAATAGTTTATTATTGGGGTAAACAATGCCAGCGAAGGATACTTGCCATGACGCGGTGAAAAATGCTTTAATTAAAGATGGTTGGATAATTACTTTTGATCCATATCCGATTAAATATGAAGAAGTTAAATTAATTGCTGATTTAGCGGGTGAAAAAACAATTTCTGCAACCAGAGAAGGAGAAAAAATAGTTATTGAAATTAAAAGTTTTCTCAGTCGTTCTCCCATGCGTGAATTTGAAACAGCGTTAGGACAATATCTTATTTATCAAACTTTTCTTTCTCTGACTCATCCTGAGTATAAAGTTTATTTAGCAATTGGTGAAAAGATTTATGAAAAGTTTTTTAAACAAGTTGCAATTGAATTAATTTTACAAAAATATCAAGTTTCACTGTTGGTTGTTGATCTTAATAAAGAGGAGATTATCAAATGGAAAAGTTAAATCATTATCAAAATATAATCAAACAAATCCTGACTGAATATGAAATAATTTCAGCACAAGTACCTGATCCTGATATAGATGAGGTGTTAATGTTTGATGATCAAAGAAGTCAATATCTTTGGTTTAATATTGGTTGGAAAAATAATAAACGAGTGAAAGCAATTTCGGTTTATGTGAGAATTAAAAATGATAAGATTTACATTGAGGAAGATTGGACTGAGGAAGGAATTGCAACGGAGTTATTAAGGGAAGGTGTACCAAAAGAGGATATTGTTTTGGCTTTTCATGATCCTGAAACTCGTAAGTTGACTGAGTTTGCTGTGGCTTAATAGAGAAATACTTTGTTGGTATAATTTAGGTTAGGGTGGGTCTTGATGGACTCACCTGGAATTAAAAAATCTGGATAAAATACTTAGTAATATGGTGCTTTATGTACTATAATAGTATACTGAATTGTAAATTCCCCTCTTTCAGCAATCAATTATGAAAAGCTAAAAGATGGAAAATGCAAAAAAATGGGTTAATAATTCCAATCTAGAAGAATTTCCCAAGATGATTATTGATAATGAGCCTAAAGATACCAATTTTCACAACATTGATAAAGGAGTTTCTATGTGATTTAAGTTGGTTACAAGTAAAAGATGCGAAAACTTGGCTACATATTTTATGTATAAAAACTGGATTAGGTTCTATTAAAAAACAAGACAATATCAAAGTATGTATTGAAGTAATTGATAAAAATGGACAAAATAATAATTATCAACAACAGGGTATAGGATATTTATGGATTCACGAGTTACCTCTTCAAATAAAAAATGCTAGATTTTATGACATAAAAGATAAAAAAGATAGTTTGTATAAAAAAGATAAAAAGGATAATATTTATCTTCGCCCTTATCATGGTGTAACACATATCATGTATAATCGTTACACAAATGAACACGAAATGAATTTAATAGTTATTGAAGAACTGATTGATTTTCTCAATAATCCTGAAGAAGAGGAAGAAAGACAAAAAGAAAAGTATGAAGGATAGTTTTTATAAAACAGGATGCGATCGCCATTTTAGGTATGATACAAGTGCGATCACTTTTTTATGTAAGGACTTAGAAGTGCGATCGCTTGTTTTTATGTATAATGAGGAAAAGGAAATCAGAGCTTTTGAACAAGGAATAAAACAAGCGTTAAAAAGATTGGGTAAAAACTAATGAAACTCGCAAATCAAAAAATTAGCAGTGAAAACTCAACGCTTAATCAGTTACTAATGGAATTACAGGAAGAATGTCAAAATGTTCTTTCTCTGGTTAATCAATTACAACTTTCTGAATTAAGCGATCGCCAAAAGGGTAAAATACTTTCACAATTACTGGTAGCTTCAATTCATTTACATTCCCATTGTGATGAAGATTGGCAAAATTTGATTTCTGATGAGTTGGAAAATTTAGTAGATGATTAGTGTATAAAATCTTATGGATATTAGCTTTTCATGATCCAGAAACTCGGAAGTTTACAGAGTTTGCGGTGGCTTAAT
>LJOT01000944.1 GCA_001672075.1 Anabaena sp. CRKS33 | reverse complement strand
TGAGAAAATAGCTGGTTTATTCTCAATAATCTTGAGAATATAGTCAATAAGCCAACGAATTTACTAGGGTATTGACATCTTGACATTTTGTGCTAATATTATGGTGTATCATCTGCAAGTTTGTATATCTAAAATATATACTGAGAATAATCATTACTAAGTTAGAGGCTCAAAATCCAGACAATAAATTCTGTGTTAGGTAAAAGCCAACCATTGAGAATATAAAGTTTTATCAGAAAACGCCGTAATACCCCATCCCTCTACAGGGTGGATAAGGGATGTAAGATTGACTAATTCCCTAAAGTATATTATACTGAAAACAGGTCGAATTAGTAATAAAAAAATGATTGTTTTTGAATTTAAAGCCAAAGGCACAAAGCAGCAATATCAAAAAATTGATGAAGCTAT
>LJOT01000943.1 GCA_001672075.1 Anabaena sp. CRKS33 | reverse complement strand
CCCCGCCCTATAGAGGGACGGGGATTCTTGTTTCAACGAGCAACCTTACTCAAACTTGTTACCAAGTCTGAGCAGAGGGTCATCTCTCCACAAGCGTTAGAAGTTCCGGTGCGCCCCACCGTACTTAGATCATAGCCAGTTTGTTTTAGTGCTTTAGTTAGGATGTTAATTGCAGCATTGTGGTCACGGTCAAGAATACACCCACATTGACAAACATGAGTTCTAATTGATAGAGATTTTTTAACTATTTCTCCACAACTAGAACAGTTTTGAGAAGTATATTGTGGTGCAACTGATACAATTACACGCCCATAGACTTTACCAAAATATTCTAACCATTGAGTAAACAATGACCAACAAGCATCACTAATTGACTTGGCTAATTTGCTATTTTTAACCATATTTTTC
>LJOT01000221.1 GCA_001672075.1 Anabaena sp. CRKS33 | reverse complement strand
AGGGAACAGGGAACTCTTAACAGGGAACAGGGAACTCTTAACAGGGAACAGGGAACTCTTAACAGGGAACTCTTAACAGGGAACTCTTAACAGGGAACTCTTAACAGGGAACTCTTAACAGGGAACAGGGAACTCTTAACAGGGAACTCTTAACAGGGAACAGGGAACAGGGAACAGGTTTTGGGCAACTTTGCTTTTCGTTACTTATGTCGGTTTTTTTCCGTTCATCTACTTAGTCAGTTGTCCGTTGTTAGTTGTCCGTTGTCCGTTGTCCGTTGTCCGTTGTTAACTAAATCAGACAAATCACAAAAATCATAGTTTAAATCATAGTTAAAGTTCCGTCCTATCAGTTAATATTTCATAACCACTATCTGTCACTAACACCGTATGCTCAAACTGAGCCGATAAAGCATTATCAACCGTTACCGCTGTCCATCTATCAGCTAAAATTCTGGTATTTTTAGAACCAGCATTTAAAATAGGTTCAATTGCTAAGGTCATCCCTGAGCGTAATTTTACATTCGGTA
The DNA here is from genome assembly GCA_001672075.1 of Anabaena sp. CRKS33. GTDB lineage: Bacteria > Cyanobacteriota > Cyanobacteriia > Cyanobacteriales > Nostocaceae > Dolichospermum. The sequence goes on along the minus strand of LJOT01000221.1, from coordinate 6,033 downwards.
TTTCATGGGTACGATAGTTGAAAACCGCTGGTTCTTCGTGTAAATTTCTACCCACACCATGACCAGTAAATTGCTCTACCACTGTAAAACCATTGGCTTTTACATGATCTTCAATTGCACCCGCAATCTCCGTGAGATGGACACCAGCTTTTACCTGTTCAATCCCTTTGTATAAAGATTCTTCAGCTATTTTAATCAGTTTCGCAGCTTCAGTTGTGACATTCCCAACAGCAATAGTAATACAGGAATCACCGTGAAAACCTTGATAATAAGCCCCTGTATCAACTTTTAAAACATCTCCAGACCGAATTACCTTTTTGGGGCTAGGAATCCCATGGACGACCTCATTATTAATACTGGAACAGATGGAAGCCGGAAAGCCATGGTATCCTTTAAAACTAGGAGTTGCATCCATTTCCCGGATACGTTTTTCAGCATAAGCATCTAAATCAGCGGTTGTCATTCCTGGCTGCACTAGGTCAGAAATTTCTTTGAGGACAGTTGCTACAATCTTAGCTGATTGCCGCATAATTTCGATTTCGCGGGGGGATTTAATTTCAATGCCTCTCCGTTGTTGTTTTTCTGGTTTTGGCTCGACTGGTTGCGAAAGCAGACTGGTGAAAATGTTCATCATTAAATTGAGAAATTACTGGTGCTTTACTAGTTGAGTGTGAATTTGTTGAGATTTATTGCCAAAAATATCTTATCTATATTGACGTTAACTTATTTTCGCGCCTCTAGAAAGAAATTATCACTTAATCACAATTTCTCCTTTCATTCCCGCTTCTGTGTGTCCAGCTATATTACATCGTAAAGTATATTTACCTGATTTTATGGGTACAAACACCCATTCTGCTTCTGCACCAGGTTTAAGTTCTAGTTCGTGAATATTACCTTTAATTTCTACCTTACCCGCTTCGACTTTTTGCGTCCAAATTCCATCAGCAAAGTCTTTAGCAGTAAAATAATGTTTTTGGGAGCTAGGATTATTTAATTTCAGGTTGTAACGTTTACCAGGGGTAAATTCTAGGTAATTTGGCTCAAATTTTAATTCATTAGCAGTATTACCTAAGCTGACCTTAACTTCTATAACTGGTTGTTTTAAGAGATTATTAGATAGATTTTCTGCTGTTGTTGGAGATGTACCCATGATAACTATACTCATGAGCAGGGAGAAAATAACAGTCAAAAATTTACTCATAGCTAAATAGATAGTTGTAGATTACACCTTTGACTATGACTCATAACTATAGTCATTTGCTGTTTTTATGGGCAAGAATTGGCGGACCTGCTGTGACGATAACAATTTTATCAGAGTGAAGTAACTCACGAGCAGCTTGATTGACTTGACTTAATTTAACCTGCTCTATTTTACTGATAAATGAGTGCAATTCCACCTGATTTAAGCCGTAAACCTGATTCATGACCATTCTTTCGCTGAGTTGTTCTGGACTGGCTAAGGAAATATTATAATTACTGATTAAATTAGCTTTGGCTGTTTCTACTTCCTCTAGGGTAACACCTTGTTGATGAACTTGTTTGAGCAGGTCACGGGTACTAGAAATCGCTTTGTGTGCGTCTTCTGGACTGGTTTGCATTTCAATTAAAAATGTGCCGACATTCTTACCTGTGATGAAATTACTATAAATTCCGTAGGTTAAGCCTTGACGATCGCGCAGTTTTGCCCCTAGTCTACTTGATAATGTATCACCTCCGAGAATTTGATTCAAGACCATCGCCGCATAAAATCGTTTATCTTGACGATTAATCCCTGTATAACCCATATAAGTAATCGCTTGGGGTTTACCAGGAATAACGGGATTAACATTAATTACATTTTTTGGCATTTCCACTTTGGGGTATTTTACCATTGGTGGTTGGCCTTTTACTTGCCAATTTCCTAATTGTGCTTGAATGAGCGATCGCACTTTGTTAATATCAAAATCGCCGACAATTGCTAACGCTGTAGTATCTGGGCGATAATGTTGGGCTTTAAAAGCTATCACGTCTTGACGTTTAATGCTCTGAATACTCTCCGCTGTCGGAAAGCTATGTAATGGGTGTTTTTGCGGATAAATAGATTGAAGAAAGATACGAGTTGCAATCTTTTCAGGATCATCTAAATCTGAATCTAGGGCGCTTAAAGCCTGTTGACGCGAGAGTTTAAACTCTTTTTCTGGAAATGTACTATTTTTAATTACGTCTGTCAATGTTTCCAGTACAATCGGTAAATCTACTGCTAAACTGCTTCCTTTGATCCTCACACCTTCACGATAGGCTTGAAAGTCCAAATTCGCGCCTTTTGCTGCTAATTCTTGAGCAATAGTCCGCATATCTTTGGTTTTTGTCCCATTCATCAGATTTGCTGCTACTAAGGAGGCTAATCCTCCCTTATGAGTTCCATCAAATTCTGTTCCTGCTTTAATATGTCCGCTTAAAGTTACTGTGGGTGTAGTTTTATCTGGTAATAGTAGTATGTGTAGTCCATTGGCAAATTTTAACTCCTGGGGTATTTCTCTTGTTCGTGTTTTTGGTAAGATATCTACAGGTGGTAAATATTTCTTGACTTCTGATGTAACTCCAGTAATATCAGCGACAAAATTATCCTTTTTTATTTCAGAATCAGATCTGATCAAATTTGTATTTGTTTGTTGAGTAGGTTCAAAAAATCCCACTGTCCGCGCTTCTGGTTTTAGATATTTATTGATGACATTAGTTACGTCCTCAGGTTGAACTTTCCGAATATCTGCTAAATGATTTTCTGTATATTGGTAATTATCTGTTGTGATTTGATCATTACCCAATTGCATGGCTTGACTGGTTATATCACGATTATTTAAAATAACTGAAGCCGTTAATTGGCTTTTTGCTCTTTCTACTTGTTCTGTAGTGACACCAATTTTAATAACTTTTTCTAATGCCTTTATTACTGTTGCATCAATTTTATGCAAGTCCTGATTTTCCGCAGCAGTTACTAATATTTCATACCAGCCACCAGCCCGTAAACTAGCGACATTTGCTTGCAAATCACTAGCTAAACCTGATTCTACCAACTCTTGATATAGGTAAGAATTTTTGCCCGCAGTTAAGATATAATCCATTAACTCTAAAGCGGGTACATCTGGTTGATTAATTTGAGGAAGCGGATAAATTATCTGTAGTAATGGATTTCCTCCCGGTTCTTGTAGTTTAATTGCAGATGATGGGGAATAGGATGGAGTTATAAGATTATGGGGTGAATATTGGCCTTTAGGGATTTTACCAAAAATAGCTTGAACATTTTTTAACGTTGGTGCGGTGTCAAAATCCCCGACAATTACCAAAACAGCATTGTCAGGACTGTAGAATTTTTGGTAATATTCTCTTAATTGTTCAACCGTGAATTTCTCTACATCAGCTTTAGTACCACCAATGGGTAAACCGTAGGGATGATTGGGAAAAACCGACTTCATCACAGCGCGTTTTAGACGATATTCCGGGCTATTTTCGTAACCAAGTAATTCAGAAATCACCACTTGTTTCTCACTAGCTAACTGTTGAGGATCTAGGAGTGAGTTTTTCATTCTATCTGCTTCTAAGGTTAACAGAGAGGTGAGTTTATGCCCTTGAGCAGTATTGTAATATGCGGTTTGGTCATAACTGGTAAAAGCATTAGAATCACTACCTAAAGCACTAAATAACTGGCCAAATTGAATGGGGCGATCGCTAGTACCTTTAAACATGATATGTTCTAATTGGTGAGCAATGCCATTGACCCCAAGTGCTTCTTGCCCAGAACCAAATTTATACCATACTTGTACTGTCACCACCGGAGCATTATGAACCTCCTTCGTGATCACAGTTAAGCCATTGTCGAGGACTGTTTTCCGCACGTTTGCTGTAATGGCGAAATTGGCTGTTTCTTTATTAACTAGTGTTTCCAGGGATTTTTCCGGGTTGGACTTGTAGGGTGTTGTTGATAAACCTCCTTCTTGGAGATGAAAAGCAGCATCGTGATTTAATGAAAATGCGGCTATTACCCAAAGACTCAAGATCAGTAAAGAAAAGCGATGTCGTTGTGCTAGAGAAAAAAAAGACATATCTTTGGCGAATAGATATATGTAACTTAGATTACATATATTGATGGACTAGAAAAATTGAGCAAATGTTTCCTGAGTACCCCATGGAAAATAAAAATGTACCTGAAAGGGAAAAGTATTATATCATCCAAAAGGCATAAATACTAATTTTCGGGCGATTTATGCAAAAACCGTATAAACTCCAGAGGTAAACCATCAAAATCAGCGATAAACGTGACTTCTAGGATGTTATCGCCTATTTGCTGCTGTGTAGGTTGCAAAAGAATCTTTAGAGGTGGTAAACTTTCTCTTGCAGCTAACCGTGTTTTTAAACTTTCTAGCCAAGTGGGTAAATCTGGTGTAATGTGTGTTAAATCAAAAGCAAGATGATAGTAACCCACATAATGTTCATCCTCAAAAGCATCTGGGGCTGGTTTTGGTTGGGGAATTTGGATCAGTTCAATTCTCCCTCCCAAACCTTCCATCCAACAAGCTAGAGTATAACCGGTGGTGAAGCGATCGCCCACCGTAAACCCTAGTGTTTCATAAAAAGCGATCGCTAGATGGATATTTGCCGTTCTAATGGAGGTATGGTGCATAGAATTTCAGATTTTGGATTTTAGATTTTGGATTAATCTATAACCTAAAACCCAAAAAAGAGAACAGGTAGGAATAGAAGAAGATATTTACAATCACCTATTACCCATTACCCATTACCTATTCAAACAACCGGAAATATGGGTAACGCACCGGGACACCGGGTTCTTTATCCAAATCGAAATTAATCACTTCCCAACAAGGTTCTGCGGCAGAATCAGGGCTAAAATCTACAGGTAAGCCATATAACCGTGACCCTGTAGTAACTTCCCCTTGTCCAGAACGCCAGGGTGTACTACGTTCTAAATAGCCATTCATTAACTCCTGATAACGGTTAGCAACAATTATTCTCGTAGCCCGATAACCTTGAGTATAAAGCTTATCTAAAGCTTCGTGAATTTCAAACCGAATCCCATCAGGATGAGTATGTTGACGATACCATTCACCATCCCATCTGCGCCAATGACGACCAGACTGTAAATGAACCAAATCCCCAGTTTTGGGTTCAGCTTCAAATGCGCCATGACGGGGACACAAATAAGTATCCGTCAAGGTCAAAGCTGAGATATTTTGGCGACAGTGGGGACACTGTATTTCAGGGCCAAATATCGGGTACTGAAAGACTGGATTGATCATGAAGTGAGTATAAACATAGTATTGTTTTTCTGCCAGCACCAGTAGGTTTAACTTTACACTCCTGCTCCACTACTTTAGATGACTTGCTTATTCCTGCATAAAAGTGAGGATAGTGTCTGAGAACAAGTCTCACAACTGCCTGACCATAGCAGGCCAAGGCTATGATATTCTGGTTTAACAACCAGCCCTAAAGGTTGGAGTTTCTCCAGTGTTCCTGGGTACAATATCCATATTCTATCGTGTCTATCTCTTCTGGCTCAAAATCTCCTGAATTTTCTCAAGCTGCTTTTGTGGCAGCTAACGCTATAATCATTGGTTCTGTAAGCATAGCAGCCAGAGCTAGTGTTTGGTATGGATCTGTGGTTAGAGGTGATGTAGAACGGATTGAAATTGGCGAATGTACAAATATTCAAGACGGTGCAATTCTCCATGGTGATCCAGGTGTACCAACCATTTTAGAAGATTATGTCACTGTTGGCCATCGGGCTGTGGTCCATTCTGCTCACATTGAACGTGGTAGTTTAATTGGTATTGGTGCTATTATCTTAAATGGTGTCAGAGTCGGTGCAGGTAGTATAATCGGCGCTGGTGCTGTAGTTACTAAAAATGTCCCTCCCGGTTCTCTAGTCCTCGGCCTCCCCGGTAAGGTGGTTCGTCAACTCACAGACACCGAAATCACCGAACTCATTGTACACGCGGAAAAATACTATCAATTAGCCCTCCTTCATGCTGACTAGGTAAT
>LJOT01000505.1 GCA_001672075.1 Anabaena sp. CRKS33 | reverse complement strand
CCTAAAGTTGACTTGACATTAAATTTATTAACTTTTTTTCCAACTGCTTGAGATAAGGATTTCCACAGTTTACTGGCGCTATCCTTGATGTATTTTTCGGTGTGGTGGTGTTCTTTGGCGATATCTGCGTAGGATCTACCTTGTAGTGTTCCTTCCAGGATAGCTCTTTGTAAATCATTGAGATGCTGTCCTTGATGTTCAAAGACTTGGTTATCTGCAATTTCAATTATCTGTTCAATATTTAACACTACTCCCCCCTTCAAGTCAAGACTTTTTGATATTATATCATGCTTTTAATACGTCTTCTGGCGAAACTACACAGACAAAACCCATCTGCGCTGGTTGGAAATTTGTTAACACCTGGTGACTGGAAGTCACGGCTACACAGACAAAACCCGCCTTCGCGGGTTTGGTGTAAGAGATAAATTTTTGACTAATAGCGTTTGTGAAGATTTTTATGGGTGACAGAATATTACTTTTAGAGACTTTTTCATGCTTTTACATACTTTTAAGGTCTTGACATCCTCTTTTGAGCGTATTAAAGTTAGTATGTTTTAAAACTATCGTAATTTATTGTGGGTCGGGTAGTGAATTTCATTTCATATTTATCTACATTTACTCCCAATAAGAATTTGTACGTTATTTAAACAGGGGAATTGACATGAATAAGATCATATCATCTGCTTTTGTTAGTTGCGTTGTATTCTGTTCAATTTTATTTGCTAATACTGGGGCTCAAGCCGGGGAGGAGTGCATAGGAAGTGCAGTATGTCATGCAATCGTATTGGTAACTGAAGGAGAAAAATATAATGCAGTTGAAGCAACACTTAAATTTCCAACGGCTGATCTAGGTAATGGTAATCCAGATGATAGATATATGAATTTTTATGTTGGATTAGATGGAATTCAAAACAAGGCAACAGGCTGCGAAGGTGGATACTCTTATAGTTTTAAGCAAAGTCCGGGCAAATACACAACTAAACCTGTGTGGCGTACATTTCTGAATTGTGGTGGTGATAAAGGTAAAAATGATGGTCGAGTAGTAGTACCAAATCCTTCACAACCAGTGCGTCTCAAACTTGTAAATCATCTTAACGGTAAAGCAAGTCTGTATATAAATGGAATTGAGACTCATACTGTTAATACAAGCTTGATGGAGCCAGCACCTGCTAAAGTAGTCTATGCGGTTCTTGATCGTACACAACAACTTGCCTGGAAAGATGCTGCATTTACTCAAATCAAAGTGTGCAATCAAAATTGTACAAGAGGAAACTCCTTTAAAACTGCTTTAAAGCTGGTAATGAGAGAAGAAACTTGGAATCGGAATAGTCCACTTGCCCCACGAATTAAGTTTTTGTGGGATGGTAAAACAACATCATTGAGAGGAGAGCGTATTAAACAATAGCAAAGTAAGTAGTAAGTGATCTAGTGACTGCTGATCCCATAACTTATTTCAGATCCCCGACTTCTTAGACAAGTCGGGGATCTAAGCAATAATCAATCACATCCTGGAAATCCTCATATAGCTTGCGCCACCCTATCAGACAAATGCTACAATGAATTAGTAACGACAAAAAGTAAACCTTATGTTACAAGTACAAATTAAATCTGATTCTCCCGACGTTGAAATCGTCCAAAACCTAATTAAAGGAGCTATT
>LJOT01000220.1 GCA_001672075.1 Anabaena sp. CRKS33 | reverse complement strand
GATCCTTGCTACAAAGCGGTCTTTTCTGACCCAGGTTGGGACGGTCTACCACTTCTTCTAACATACCTCTAAGATACAAGGTTGGGTTAAGCGACAGCGAAACCCAACAAAGTCCTGAAAATTTTGTAACCTACTTGTTTATCGGAAAACCTAGATGTGAATTGACGTGATCATCATGTTGGGTTTCCTAGTGTCAACCCAACCTACTTGTTTATCTGTTGATCATGTTGGGTTTCCTAATGTCAACCCAACCTACTGTAAATCATTTCATTCTAAAATCTTGCAATAAAAAAGGCATAATTGCACCCGTAATTAAACTAGCTACAGTAATGGGAATACAAAGGGGAATTGATGCTTGTGCTAATAATACTAATATAACTGTGCCAATACCACTAGCGATAATAGTTTGACGCAGAAAATATATGGGGTCACGGAATAGTTTACCCTTAAAAAATAACTTAATAGAAAACCAACTTAATTCTAACATATATCCTCCTAGTAATTAGCTAATAAATTCAGGATAAATAACCCTAAAATTACCGCAGGAATTACCCCCGCTGGTGCGAATAAACTACCAATTATGGCTGCAAATTTGTATCCGATATCTTTACCAGCAAGGATAATTCCACCAATTGCACCACCAACCATTGATAAAATTACAGCAATGATTAACCAAGTAAATCCTGTGGTAAAATTCAATTCTGTATTTAGACTATACAGAAACTTAATAAATTCTGGATCATTGATAAAATCAAACATGATTATTCTCCCATACTTGGATTTCTGCGGCTAAATCTTCTAGTGCTTTACCTACTATTTCCGCTTGTTCTCGTTGTTGATTTTCTGTAAATATTTGCCAAGCTTCTTGATAGTATTCTCGCGCTTGTAAAAGATTTCTAAGATTTCCTAATTCCGGTTTTTCAGGATTGTCAGGTAAGTTGAAAAGAACATTAGCTTTGTTAGAAATTGTGTTAGCATATTCTAAGGGTGTATTTTGAGGATTACGCACTTTCAAAGCTTCATTGTAAGCTAAAATAGCCCGTAAATTATTTTCTACAGGATGGGAACTTACTAAATATTGTAAAGCATTTCCTAAATTATTTTGCAACATTGCATATTCTCTAGGATGGTCAATTATATTAATATGTTTGAGAGCAGTTTCAAAAGACTGTATTGCTAAACCTTGACGTAAAGATTCCCGTTCTGATGACATAGGCATAGACAGATAAGCGATCGCAATGTTATTATATAAAATCGCATATTCTTGGGGATACTTTTCCCAAGTAAACACCCGCAAAGCCTGATGATAAAGATGAATACTATCAGTTATCCGTGCTAAATTTTCGGGAACTAAAGACTGTAAAACCAAACCCAAATTCATTTGGGCTGCTGCCACTTCCTCCGCTGTAGCAAATTGTTGTAAAATTGGCAAAGCTTCCTCATAATCTGCCCGCGCTTCTTGCAACATCTGGGAATCACCATCAGGAATCATCTGTAATGCCCCTGCCTTGCCCACCTTAGCCCGTGCTTTCAGTAAAACATATTCCAGTCCACACATTTGATATGCACGGTCAAATAGCCCAATTGCATGGCGTAAATCTTGGGATGTTTTCGGCTTTTTTTGTAAACCTGTCGCAATTTCCATCAGCATTTGGATTTTTTCTGCTGTTGTTGCTGACTCGGAAGATATAGCCGCGATCGCAGCTTTTACCGCTGAATCTGTCATACTAGATATCATAATTGGCCTACTCTAACCACGTGAAGAAAAGAAATGTGACACTATAAACCAAGCTAAATTACAGAGATTTTAATTGTCTCTATTGATAATCAGATAAAATTCCAGCAGCCAACATTTCAATTAATAGGTATTACTACCAGAAATATAATTGAGTCAATTTTTATTACTAATTACTATTTACTATAAAACAACCTCTAGAAAAACCCTAGAGGAAAATTACTTATCTTCATAGAAATTTTAAATCAGTTATCACTTCCTCCGTGTCCTCTGTGCCTGGAGTGGTTAGTTTAAAAAATCATGATACCTACAGAATTTCAACTTAGACAGAATTAGGATGATTAAAATTAAATAGCATTTCTGGATCTTCCAAAAGCAATACTTCTACAGAATAAGACTTTAACCACTCTTGAAAAGAACGTCCACCTTGTTCAATATACTGCCTTAATTCCGGTAAACAACGACGACGATAAAAACCACATAAAGGTTGCCAAATTTGATGATTTTGTACCAAAGCTGCTATTTTATTTTCGGGAATTGTATCTAATTGACCTATCCAATTTTGTAAAATTTCTAGCCGTAAATTTGGTAAATCACAAGCCAATAAAAGTACCCAATTTGTTTCTACCGCTGCTAAACCTTGCATAAAACCTACCAGGGGTCCATGGGTGCGGGGTTCATTGCCAGTTTCCCCAGGTAAAGGAACTTCTCGAATAAATTGACTTTTAGCTGTGAGTAATTCTTGATAACGTTCTGGCCAGGGAGTGACAATATAAACTTTATCTGTACAAGCTTCCCCAATAGTACAAATTAATCTTAACATAGGTACACCGCCCATGGGAATTAAAGCTTTATCTCTACCCATGCGAGTGCTTTTACCACCAGCTAAAATAATAGTCGTAACATGATACTGGGAATCAATATTCATAATATTTGGATTCTATAGCAGTCTGATTTGTTAGCTTCCAGACCCGCCCGGAACTTAAGTTCCGGGCTAATAGCTAAAGTAAACTAAAGTTTACTCAGGAATTTTTGGGTTATTTAGTCATCTTTAGATGACTTTGGCTATGAGACTGGGAATTAATTCCCAGGCGGGCTACAAATCCTACCATATTTTCTCATAAATCATTTACAATAGTTACATAAATCTATTATTTATAAATAACACCCATTTTATGACAGATTTTTTTGAATTTGAAGCGGATTTTGTTGATTCCTTGCGCTGTATTCCTATGCTAGTACGTTACAAACTAGATACTTGTGGTATTAAGCTAAAATTAGCAGAATGGAATCAGATGAATCAAGAATCACGTCAAAAATTAATCATATTACCTTGTGATACAGATAGTCAAATTCATAATTACAGGGATTATATTCAGCAGCTAGTATTAAAAATGACTGGTAAACCTGTAGCTGAATTACCAATTGAACCTGATCCAGCATGGCTAAATACTACCACTATTCCCAGAAGTGTTGACGAAAAAGCTCAAGAAATAGGTATAATTATCACTATCGAAGCTTGGGAAAACTTGACTATCTTACAGCGCTTCGTCCTAATTAAACTCAGTCGTCCTAGCCATGAAAATAAAAACTTTTTACCGGCTTTGGTAGAATTTAATTTATTGCCAAAATCCTAAATTCTGCTATATTGCTATAGATGATACTTTTTAAGTAATTAGTAAAAGCAGATGATTAAATTAGACCAGTTTTTAAAGTTTATTGGTATGACCTCTACCGGAGGTCAAGCGAAATTGTTGATACTTGATGGTGAGGTGAAAGTGAATGGTATAGTGGAAACAAGAAGGGGAAGGAAATTAGGAGATGATGATCTAGTGACAATAGGAGGACAAACTTTTAAAGTAGGGGAAATTATATCACGTCCTGAGCATTGATTTTTGTATTTGTCATTTTACTACATTTTCCTATTCAAAAACTTTTAGTTTTATTTAGAAAAAAGGTAATTGACTTAAATAATACCTTAGATTATAATAACAAATATAGCTATAGCACTCCTAAAGAAAATGTGTTTGTGGCAATTGCAGTAGACATAGATATCTCCCTGTTCTCCTCCTCCGTGATCTCTGTGTCGTAAGTGGTTCGTTAATACAAATCTGGACTACAAATCAAATAGGAGTCCAAATTAATGATTAAGAGGGTCAAAATCTACAGGCTAAATCCTGAAAAAAGGGGAAATTATACCCCTAAATAACTTCCTTAATTGTCCATTGTCAACATATATAAAAATACATAGCTAATGACTAATGTACTCTGGCTACAAGGTGGTGCTTGTTCAGGTAACACCATGTCATTTCTGAATGCGGAAGAACCGACAGCTTGTGATTTAATTGCTGATTTCGGCATGAAAATACTTTGGCATCCTTCCTTGGGTTTAGAATTGGGTGATAACGTCCAAACTATGTTATGGGACTGTATTTTAGGGAAAACGCCTTTGGATATTTTAGTATTTGAAGGCAGCGTAGTCAACGCCCCTAATGGTACAGGAGAATGGAACCGTTTTGCAGACCGTCCCATGAAAGATTGGTTAAACGATTTAGCCAAAGTTGCCAAATTCATTGTCGCAGTAGGAGACTGTGCAACCTGGGGGGGAATTCCCGCAATGTCACCCAACCCCAGCGACTCCAAAGGACTACAATTTCTGAAACGGGAAAAAGGCGGTTTTTTCGGTTCAGATTTTGTCAGTCAAGGTGGTTTACCCGTCATTAATATTCCCGGTTGTCCCGCACACCCCGACTGGATAACGCAGATATTAGTAGCGATCGCCACCGGACGAATTGATGATATAGTTCTCGATGAACTACACCGTCCCCAAACCTTCTTTAACACCTTCACCCAAACCGGTTGTACCCGCAACATTCACTTTGCATACAAAGCCACAACCGGGGAATTTGGCCAACGGAAAGGTTGTCTATTTTACGACTTAGGTTGTCGTGGACCCATGACCCGTTCTTCCTGTAACCGCATTCTTTGGAACCGCGTCTCCTCCAAAACCCGGGCTGGAATGCCCTGTTTAGGCTGTACAGAACCAGAATTTCCCTTTTTTGACCTTGAACCTGGAACAGTTTTTAAAACTCAAACCGTCATGGGAGTACCCAAAGAAATACCCCCCGGAGTCAACCATAAAGATTACGCAGTGCTTACCGTTGTCGCCAAAGACGCAGCCCCAAAATGGGCAGAGGAAGACTTTTTTACTGTTTAGTCATGAAAAAAAACCTAACCCCCCAACCCCCTTCCCTACCAGGGAAGGGGGAGTCAATTATTCCCCTCTCCTTGCAGGAGAGGGGTTAGGGGAGAGGTCGTGTAACTAATAACTAATAAAGGACAAATATGCCAATTCAAACTTTAGATATTTCACCCGTTGGTAGAGTCGAGGGTGATTTAGATGTGCGTGTCGAAATCGAAAATGGATATGTCACAAACGCCTGGACTCATGCCGAACTTTTTCGCGGTTTTGAAATAATTTTACGCGGAAAAGATCCCCAAGCCGGCTTAATTGTTACTCCCAGAATTTGTGGAATTTGTGGTGGTTCTCACCTCAGTTCTGCCTCTTGGGCGTTGGACACAGCTTGGGGAACAGAAGTTCCCAGAAATGCGATTTTAGCGAGAAACTTAGGGCAAATTGTCGAAACAATTCAAAGTATTCCTCGCTATTTTTACGGACTATTTGCCATTGATTTAACTAATAAAAATTATCGTCGCAGTCACTTTTATGATGAAGCTTGTCGGCGGTTTGCGGCTTTCACAGGTAAATCCTATGAAATCGGCATTACAATTTCTGGAAAACCCGTAGAAATCTACGCTTTATTAGGGGGACAATGGCCGCACAGCAGTTATATGGTAATAAATTGGTGAATTGCTTATATAGTCAGGATTTACCAGGATAGGTCTAATCATTCCCTGGCTTTTCCTTAAATTAGACGATAAATCTACCCCCAGCTATGCCATAACCAAAGATAGCCAGCAGTAAATCCATTTATTTGGTTTTCTTAAGCGTTACCTAATTTTTCCCTAAACCTGAAATAGGGATGCCTAGATCGCGCAACGCTTACGCATAACTATGATAGATTTTTAGTAAGCAAAGAATAATCCAATCTACCCATTCTCTTTTAATCTTCTTACTGATTATGAATTTCAAACGATGGCAGGAACTCAAGCAAATCCTCACTGAAGAAAAAGATTTGTCTAACATCTGGACATATTACATGGATCATTTTGGGGATCATCCCGAATTCATCAACTTGGGTAAACCCGTCCAGAATCAATATATAGATGCAGTTGTCAAAAAAACTTGTCAACAACTATTTGGTCAAAACGTCAGAATTACCAATTTTCTCCTTATCCATATTCCCCGGCATCAATTTTTCCATGGCCCATTCCAAGCCAGCGGACGAATAGGTGGTGTGATTTTCTTTGAGGATATCAAAGTCGGTTTAATGGGTATTTCCGCACACTTTCCCCCAACTGATGAGGTGCAATATTCCCGGTTTACCGAAGTAATGGATCTATCACCACCAACAGGTCATGATTTAAACTGAAGCCTTCCTAACCCGCCCCAACCCGAAAATCGTCTAAACTTAAAGAGTTCGCTAACTGCCAAAATCCTATGTCTCGCTGGTTTAATATTGCAGGTCCATGTAAACTCGAAAAACACTATACCATCTCAGCCACAAGTCGTCTTCCTGACCTATCAATGCTGATTGAACAAGAAAGTTATTTTGTCCTTCATGCACCACGACAAACAGGGAAAACTACGGCAATGTTAGCCCTAGCACAGCAACTTACCGCCACAGGACGTTATGCAGCAGTCATGGTATCAGTAGAGGT
>LJOT01000219.1 GCA_001672075.1 Anabaena sp. CRKS33 | reverse complement strand
AGCTAGATTTCCAGGCACAATAAAAAAATAGCAAACGGAGAAGGTATCTATGGAAATTGCACCACATATCAGCGTAGATAGTGGTATCCACCACGGTACACCTGTTATTACCGAGACTCGCGTTCCTATTTCCATCATTATTGGCTCTCTCGCTGGTGGCATGAGCAAGGAAGAAGTCATGCAAGAATACGAACTCAGTAAAACCCAAGTTGAAGCTGCTCTCAGTTACGCTGGGGCAGGAGTTTTTCCCCATTACCAATTACCAATTACCAATTACCCAATTACCAATTACCAATTACCAATTACCAATGACCACTAAACCCCGTGATGTACAAATATTGCCCATTGGTACAGATACCATAATATTGCGATCGCGCAGTTGGGCTAGATTAAGATTTGAAATTGAATATGCTTTAGCTAAGGGAACAACGGCTAATTCTTATCTCATCCAAGGCGATAAAAATGCCCTTATTGACCCCCCTGGCGAAACTTTTACCGAAATTTATCTCCAAGCTTTACAACAGCGGTTTAACGTCAAAAATCTCGATTATGTAATTCTTGGTCACGTTAACCCTAACCGGGCTGCGACGTTAAAAGCTTTACTGGAAATTGCACCCCAAATTACCTTTGTTTGTTCTAACCCAGGGGCGATAAATTTACGCGCTGCTTTGGAAAATCAGGATTTATCAATTCTGGTCATGCGGGGGGAAGATACTCTAGATTTAGGTAAAGGACATCATTTACAATTTATTCCCACTCCTAACCCCCGTTACGCTGACGAACTTTGTACCTGGGACCGGCAAACAGAGATTTTATTTTCTGATAAACTATTTGGGGCGCATATTTGCTCAGATCAGGTTTTTGATGAAGGGTGGGAGGTGTTTAATGAGGATAGACGCTATTATTTTGACTGTTTAATGGCACCTCACGCTAAACAAGTCGAAACAGCTTTAGAAAAATTAGCAGATTTGTCTGTGCGAATGTACGCTACGGGTCATGGTCCAATTGTGCGCTATGGTTTAATTGACATTACCAAGGGTTACAAAGAATGGACTAAACAGCAAACCTCCGCTGATATGACTGTGGCTTTAATTTATGCCTCAGCTTATGGTAATACTGCAACTTTAGCACAGGCGATCGCACGCGGTATCACTAAAGCTGGTGTCAGTGTCGAGGCCATTAACTGTGAATTTACTGAACCCGAAGCAATCAAAGCTGCTGTGGAAAAATCTGCCGGTTTTGTCATAGGTTCTCCCACTTTAGGTGGACACGCACCCACACCGGTGCAAACAGCTTTAGGAATAGTCCTCTCAACTGCGACTAATAATAAATTAGCGGGGGTATTTGGTTCTTTTGGTTGGAGTGGGGAAGCGGTTGATTTAATTGAAGGTAAACTTAAAGACGCAGGCTACAGATTTGGTTTTGACACCATTCGCGTCAAGTTCAAACCCAATGAAGTTACATTACAAACCTGCGAAGAAGCGGGGACTGATTTTGCCCAAGCATTGAAACGCGCTGCTAAAAAATCCCTGGTGGCTAAACAACCTGCTACAAATGTCGAACAAGCCGTAGGGCGCATAGTTGGCTCTTTGTGTGTAGTTACAGCAACTCAAGGAGATGTTAAAACGGGAATGTTAGCTTCTTGGGTGACACAAGCCAGTTTTCATCCGCCAGGTTTAACTATTGCGGTTGCTAAAGACCGGGCTATGGAAAACATGACTCATACCAATAACAAATTTGTAGTTAATATCTTGGCAGAAGGGAGAGAAATCCGTAAGCAGTTTATGAAGGTTTATGCTCCCGGACAAGATAGATTTGCGGGTTTAGACATTCAAGAAGCCAATAATGGTGGTATTATTATTAATGGAGCTTTGGCTTATCTAGAATGTTCTGTGCAGAGTCGTATGGAAGCTGGTGATCATTGGTTGGTTTATGCGACTGTTGATGATGGTAAAGTCTTAAATCAAGATGGTGTCACAGCAATACATCATCGCAAATCAGCGAGTTATTATTAACACCTTAAGTCTTAGCCCCTCTAGGAATTAGTATAGAGGGGTAATTTTTTTACGCTATGATGTAAAACGTCTGCTAATATTTTTGATCACTTTAAATAATGCTTGATTTTCAACAATTAGAACCTCAAATACCAAATCATCAAACACAAAATATTGAAATTGAACATATTAACACCCAAATATACCAGCACTTTGCTGATAAATTCTGCATAGAAGATGTTCTCAACCGTAAGATTGTTAGTTTTCAGGCTAATAAACTTAAACCTATTTACCGATGGTATAAATATAAAGAAGCTTTTTCTGCTTCATTGGTAGAATATTTACTAGATAAATATATAATCGAATCTGGCGAAATATTAGACCCTTTTGCTGGTAGTGGAACAACTTTATTTGCAGCTAGTAATATAGGATTAAATGGTGATGGAATTGAATTACTCCCTATTGGAAAAGAAATTATAAATACTAGGGTCATCATAGAACAAGAATTTACAGCAGATGATTTCGCAAAAATTTTATATTGGTCTAAAAATTGTCCTTGGGAGAAATCAAAAACTCAACAAAATATTCAAGAAATAAAAATTACGACAGGTGCATATCCTCAAGAGACATTAAACGAAATTCAAAAATATATCGGTGCTTACCAAGATGAAAATTGCAGAGTCAAGCAAGTATTACAATTTGCACTATTATGTGTTTTGGAAGCAATTAGTTATACTCGCAAAGATGGGCAATATTTACGTTGGGATTATCGTTCTAGTCGTCAACAAGGTAATATACCTTTTAACAAAGGAGAAATTCTCAGCTTTAAACAGGCAGTCAGTCTTAAAATTACGGAAATCTTAGCAGATATTCAAACTGGTAGTCAACAAGGTGAACTTTTTCCCAGTAAAAATAAACAAGGTAGGATTCGTTTGTTTACAGGTTCTAGCTTAAATATAATGCCACAATTGCCAAATTCTTATTATGATGTAATTCTTACTTCTCCTCCTTATTGCAACCGTTATGATTACACTAGAACTTATGCTTTAGAACTCGCTTTATTAGGAGTAGGACAAGAGGAAATAGTCAATCTTAGACAACAAATGTTAAGTTGTACAGTTGAGAATAGACCCAAAGATCTATTAGCAATTAATTCTCAATGGTCAAATGCTGTTTTGGCTACAGATAAACAGAAATTACTCCAAGTTATTTTGCAATATTTGGAAGAACAAAAATCAAAAAAACAATTAAATAATAATGGTATTCCGAGAATGGTAAAAGGTTATTTTTATGAAATGGCTTGCATAATTTATGAATGTTATCGAGTCATGAAACCACAAGGGCTGATGTTTATGATTAATGATAATGTGCGTTATGCTGGTGTGAGTATTTCAGTGGATATGATTTTATCCAATATAGCTGAGTATCTGGGATTTAAAGTAGAAAATATTTTAGTTTTACCCAATACTAAAGGCAATAGTAGCCAGCAAATGGGGCTACATGGACGTGATGCACTGAGAAAATGCGTTTATGTTTGGAGAAAAGTTTAATTTCATCAAATTAAGGTAATTAAAATTGGCATATAAAAATCATTTAAATACAGGTCTTGATTTAGTAACAGCTTATGAAAAAACTAGAGCTGGTTTTGTTGCTTTAGCTATTGAAAGAAACCGTCGGGCTACACCATTTGTTGTGGTTATCAACAAATTTCTCCAACAATTTATAAAATTCCCAATCTTTATATTACACTGGGAGAATTAAAAGGAGGAATTGATCCTGCTGGTGCTGATGAACATTGGAAAACAGCGAGAACTGCTTTATCTCGAATATGGAAGGCATTTTCTCAAGTTGATTTGTCACCACATACATTTTTCATTGGTGCAGCTATTGAAAAACGTATGGCTGAAGAAATATGGAATAATTTAGAATCTGGTAAATTGAGCAATGCTGCTAATATGACAAATGATACTCAAGTTGACTCGATCTGTCACTGGTTAATCAGTTTATAGGATTTCCCAGAATACAAGTCATTTTATCCGATTTTGTCCTTGTAATTGAGGCAGAGCCTCATCAACTGTATTCCTAGTCAGAGACTAGGAACAAGAGCAAGGTTTAATCAAAATTACCAGCTTTAAAAATTTGTTCAGCAGTCAACTTTAATTCTGGGAAAGTTGATGATAGAATCAATTCACTACCTGTAAATTGACTAACTTGGTATTCTTCCTCTATCAGTTGATGAATAGAAATAGTTGGTTGTTTAGGATTGCCAATAAACCTTTTACTTCCTAATCCCAAATAATCCACAATCCAATATTCGGGAATACCTAATTTTTCATAATCTCCCAGTTTTTTATAATAATCATCTTGCCAATTTGTACTCACAACTTCAATAACTAAAGGAATAGAATCAGGTTCAGAAATTACTGCTGATTTTCTCCAGTTTGGGTCAGTTGCTAGAATGTTTCTATTGATTACTAACACATCTGGTAAATAACTAGATTCGCTTCCTGGTGGTTTAACAAAAGTAGTTTTTGGGATTCCATAGGGTAGATTCAAGCGTAAATACTCAGCCGTGATTCTCTCAGCTAAAAAGCAAATAATATCTTCATGAAAACCTACCGGTGGATTCATTTCAACAATTACTCCATCATGTAATTCATAGCGTCCCTTATCAGGTAGCCATTCTATAAATTCTGCAAAAGTTACTATTTTTGGTAAGGTTTGAAGCATAATTTAACTATTACAAATTTTCATCATCACTTCTTATCATTTAAATCATACAATTTCCGCAATTTATCTATGCTCATTCCCAGACTCCGGCTAGGAATGCCTGCCAGGAGGCTCTAATGTTGCTAATAATACTATTTATGCTATTTTAAAGTAAGAATAACTGGAGAAGATCTATTACCAGGATTTGAATTGTCAGTTTAGAAAATTAATAGCAAAAAACTACCCACCCCGCTAACGGAATAGGTAATTTTTTTAGCATTTAATAACTAAAAGTCTTAGCTAAATTCTGCTTAGTAACGGTTACGTGAACCGCCTCCACTACCGTAGCCACCACGACCACCATTAGAAGGACCTCTGTCTTCTTTGGGTTTTGCCTTGTTAACTTTTAACTCACGGTTCATCCATTCTGCACCATCAAGAGCTTCAATAGCAGCAGTTTCTTCAGCTTCAGTACCCATTTCCACAAAACCAAAGCCGCGCAAGCGACCTGTCTCACGGTCTGTAGGAAGTTGAACACGTTTCACAGAGCCATACTCTGCGAAAACTTGACTGAGAGCTTCTTGTGTAACTTCATAAGAGAGGTTACCCACGTAAATTGACATAGAATATTTCCAAAATCATAAGATTGTAGAGATTTAGATTTCGGAGAGAAGTCTGTATATACCAAAAGGGAAAGCCTGTCAATACTAACAACAAACATTACTGCCGAATTAATTTCCACTCTCTTATCATTACACAAAAAATCTTAATTGTGCAAAGAAGTTTAAAAAATGTTGTAAAAAGTAATATTTACTATTTATGAGCAGCCATTAATTAACTTTTGATTAACTTTCCCCCCCGCAACTCAACCTTAAACCTAAGCTTATCGCGGCTTTTGCAAATATTGACCAATCTGAAATGTTCACTGGTACTGAAAAAAAATGTTTTTATAGTGCAATATTTAATACCAATTATTGTAATTGATTCCTTAAATACTGAATTATGGCCTTGAGCTTGCCAACAAACAGTTTAACACAGGGTTTTAGGATTAGTTGACACTTCCGCGTCTTTAGTCACCTAAATGATAAAAATTTATTGAAACTATTATAAGTAGGTTGGCGTTAAAAATTGTCGTTATAGCACTAAGCAAGAGGCCAGGTTAAAGAGGTTTTTAGCGATTTTACGTTATTTTGTAATTATTCATGATCAAAAAGGTCTAATTGTGTTTGTTTTACTTCCCTTTGTTTTTCGGCAGATTTCAACACTTCTAAACTTAAACGAATATCTAGGCGTTTTTGTGCTTCGATGATTTCCTGTATGGTGACAATCATAATTCTATCTACAGGTTGACTCATATAACGACTTTTGTAAATTCCTGCTTCTTTTGCAGTTTTGATCATCTCCTTAGTTGGTGGTTTAAGAGTAATAAAAATCCCTAATTCTGCTTTTTCTAAAGTAATTGTTCCTTGTAAATCTCGAATATCACCAGATTTGACGTTACCAGATTTCACCTGTAAAATAATCTTTTCTGGTTCGTCTTTGTCCCCTGTAAAATAAGCTATACCATCAATACCTTTATCTGCTCCTTTTTTTTGATTAATGGTAGCACGATTATTAGAATAGGTTAAAACTGCCCATTTTTCAAATTCTTTGCGGGTGCGATCATCTTTTTTTAATGCTAAGGCTTCTGCCGATTTCATATCTTTAGGAATACCACTAATATTGATAGTTTCTAGCACTCCTTTACCAAAGGTATCTTCTAATCTTTTGAGAATTAAACTAATACTTTGATAGGTAATATCAATCCCTATCCATTGACGATTTAGTTTTTGTGACACTGCTACTGTTGTTCCACAACCACAGTAAGCATCTAATATTA
>LJOT01000504.1 GCA_001672075.1 Anabaena sp. CRKS33 | reverse complement strand
TGATAGATGATTTTCAAGTGCAAACTCGCCAAGAAGCTTCACCTTATTGGATTGGTGCTTCAGTCAATACTGCTTTTGCTATAAATCTTGGTGGTTACAATATTAACTATGATATAGATTTAGCACAGGATCAAAGACTATCTATTGATGGACAAAGTTACAATTTATTGAGTGGTGAAACCCTTGATTTGGGTATCGGTAAGATAACACGTCAAGGCACTCAATATACCTTCACTTATGCTGGTCTAGATGGTATTATTAATACTAATGACGATGATCTAGTGACAGCTTTTGTCTACGAGGATACGATTAACACTAGTCGATATTATATTAATATTGATGTTAATCCTGCTGATTATCGTTTTGGTTTGTTGCAAGGACTTTTAGGTAATGGCGACGGTATTACTAGCAATGACTTTGCCTTGCGTGATGGTACTAACTTACAATTGAATCCTGGACAGTGGGAAAATAACCCTATCGTCCATACTACATTTGCTGATAGTTGGCGTGTTAGTCAAACAGAATCTCTCTTTCCTGCAACAACAAAACAAACTGCTGCTGCTTCTAGTTTTGCTTCGGACATTATTGATCCCAAACCTTTTGATCCCCAAGCCTTAGCTGCTGCTTTTGCTTTGGTTAATGATGCAGGAGTTGCGGCAGGACAATTTCAAGTTGGTGCAGTAATAGATTATCTTCGTACTGGAGATACAAGCTTTATCAAGTCGGCTAAACAGTTTGGTGACTTCGTACTTCAAGATGACAAGGGAGTAATCCAACTTGGAAGCATCCAAGGCGGTAAATGGAACGATGCTAATGCTAATGGTATCTGGGACACAGGTGAAAAAGCCCTAGCTGGTTGGACAATTTACATTGATAGCTTCACCAATGGAAAATTAGATCCTTGGGAAATTTCCACAGTCACTAACGCTGATGGTAAATATACCTTCAGCAACTTAGGACCAGGAGAATATGCCATTCTGGAAGTGAATCAAACAGGTTGGATACAAACCTTCCCCACCACTCCCTATGCTCTAAACTTGAAAGCAGGGGAAAAATTGACTGGCATTAATTTTGGCAACTACTTTCAGTTACCCACGATTAATCTTAGTCCCAGCAATCAGACTGTTGTTGAAGGTTTAACCACTCCTCAAAACGCCTCCTACACCGTCACTCTTTCCCAAGCAAGCAACCAAACCGTCAGCGTTTACTATGCTACTGCTAACGGTACAGCAACTGCAGGATTAGATTACACTGCAATTAACGGACTTTTAACCTTTGCCCCTGGTGCTACTAGTCAAGTCATCAATATTCCCATTCTCAATGATTCCCTTAATGAGGCAGATGAAACCTTTACTTTAACTTTGTCTTCTCCTACTAATGCTAGTCTTGGTACGTTGACAACAGTTACTACGACGATAACCGATACTCTCACAGCCTCTGTCACCACGATTTTACCAGCGAATGTGGAAAACCTGACCCTAACAGGAGCAGCAGCAATTAACGGCACAGGTAACGCAGGTAATAACGTCATCACTGGTAACGGTGCTAATAACATCCTCAACGGTGGTGCAGGTATTGATACCTTAATTGGTGGTTTAGGTAATGATATTTACGTTGTAGATAGCGCCACTGACACCATTACGGAACTTGCTAATGGAGGTACA
>LJOT01000942.1 GCA_001672075.1 Anabaena sp. CRKS33 | reverse complement strand
GTCTACTCCCAACCCTCCAGTTAGGCTATCTTTTCCAACTCCTCCGGTGAGGATATCATTACCAGCACTTCCGTTAAGAGTGTCATTACCAGTACCACCAGTAAGAGTGTCATTACCAGCACCACCAAACAAGAGATCATTACCATCGCCACCATTGAGATTGTCATTACCGGCGTTACCATTGAGAGTATCATTACCGGCGTTACCTGTGAGGGTGTTATTAGCGCTGTTACCGATCAGGACGTTATTGCCAGCATTACCAGTACCATTAATTGCTGCTGCTCCTGTTAGGGTGAGGTTTTCCACATTCGTTGCTAGGGTGGTAGTAGCCGCAGTTACGAGAGTATCGGTAATGGTTGTAGTTACAGTTGCTGTACCCAATTGGGCATTGGTAGGAGAAGACAGGGTAAG
>LJOT01000941.1 GCA_001672075.1 Anabaena sp. CRKS33 | reverse complement strand
CTCCCCCATAATTGGTTACACATTAATTACAATTTCCATGTTTTTCCTTGGTTCAGTTCAATTAATTTGTATTGGTATTTTAGGTGAATATATTGGCCGGATATACGAAGAAGTAAAAGGTCGTCCTCTTTATACATTAAAGGAAACTGGAGGTTTGAGAGAAAACTGAAATATAACACGACTATAGTATCATTAGTATCATTTTATTCAGTGCTGAACAGGTAGACATTGTTTTTGTATTAGCGTTTGCCATTGGCGTAGTGAAGCCTTATGGATTTGTATTTGTGTTCCATATACCATCTCAGGTAATATTCCGTGTCAATCCAAGAATTTAGTTTACTGCTAATTTCAGTTATCATTAGTGTTGGTGGACAGTTTTTTTTGAAGATAGGAGCGACAAAATTAGGTAAA
>LJOT01000940.1 GCA_001672075.1 Anabaena sp. CRKS33 | reverse complement strand
AAATAGCGAATTGTTTCGTTGTCAGCAAATCTAGAAACACCAAACCAATATTTAATCTTCCGTTTCTGTGCCAGACTCAATTTCAGATAAATCTTCTTTAATTTTCTTAGAGTATTTTCTAAGCCCGTGCATTCTACAAGAAAAGATGTGAAGGATTGAGAGTAAATCCTGGGTAAGTTCTGATTGCGGACTGTGTACAGTTTTGTCGAGAACCACGATTTGTCCACCGTTTTGCTCGACCATGTATTGTACAAGCTCAAATCCAAATCTTGCAAGTCTGTCCCGACAGGCAACAACAAGGATGAATTTATCACCTTGCAAAAGTCTGTCCAGTAAGGAACGCAAACCTTTTCTTTTGAAGTTGAGTCCTGATCCAATATCTTTGATGATTTCTGCTTCTGGGTAGAGGGAT
>LJOT01000218.1 GCA_001672075.1 Anabaena sp. CRKS33 | reverse complement strand
TTACTAATAATTTCGTCAAGATAGGTAATAGATTCTTTACCTTTGCTAATGTCTGATAATCTTAATAGAGCTATACCTGTTTCTGTCGCAGTGGGGAATTTTTGCAGCAGTTGTTTATAAACCGTAATGGCTTGATCTTGCTGTTTATTTAATTGTAATCCCCTAGCGATGCGGTAGAGGCTGGTGGCTGTTTTCGGTGCTTGAATATAAGCATCTTTAGCTTTCGTGAATTGATTATTATCCCAGTAAACTGAACCAATTAGTTCCCAGTCTCCAGCTTTGAGTTGGGTTTGTTTGACTAATTGATCTAATACACCCACAATTCCCGGCTCGTCAGCGGCGTATTTAGCTAGGATTAATTGTAAGTTCGGCTGATTTGAGTTATCTTTTAAGCTTTTGCGGATAATTTCCCAAGTCAGAGGATGGGAGGGAAATTGTGCGATCGCTTGATTATATAATTTTGGTTGGGCGATCGCATATATTGCTTTGACTACGGCCGCTTCTTTACTATATTCCTTTACTACCTTTTGGCGCAAATCTGAAGCTTTCCTATCTTCGCCTAAAATATCATGAGATTGGGCTTGTTTAAGTAAAATATAAGGAGCTAAAACAGGATAGTCTTTTTCCAATCCTACCAATAAACCCAGGGCTTTTTTTCCTTGGGAGGTTTCCAGGTAATCACTGGCCAATAGATAACGGGCCCGTTCCCGATCTGGTGAACTACCTTTTTCAGCAATTTCCTGGAGTTTTGTTAATCTTTCTGGTACAGATTCAGACAACAGAGAAAATACAACTGACTTAACTTTATCAGCCTCAGATAACCCTTCCGGCTTACTCTGACCCAAGTTTAACCATTGACTTAAGACTGTGCCAGCTTGGGGCGCTGACACCATGGCCCCAGCTAAAAAGGCACATAGTCCAGCACCAGCAAGTAGATAAATTTGTCTTTTCTGTAGTTTCTTTAACATTGATACTCGCTGTTTGCCTTGTGTCTCCAAAAGTGGTGATTAATCTCTTTGTAACTCTAACATTAGGGTAACACTCATGACCAACTTTTACCGCGATAATGGCAGACTTTCCACTAATTTAGAGCAATTCTTTGGTCTCAACAGGAAATAGAGAATAATGAGTGACTTTTTAAATATCCCCTAATTCCCCGCCCCACACCGGACAAATGGCAATAAATCCTGTAAAATCACCTCATGATAATGTTCTTGGGGGTAATGTCCCACATTATTAAGTTTGATAAGTTCACCATTTGCTACAGATTTAACCAAGTTTTCCGCTGTATCTACAGATAACCAAGGATCTATCATCCCCCATTGTACTAAAATCGGCTTTTGCCATCCTTTCAACCCATCTTCTATTTCTATCATCGCTTTTTCTAATTGTAAATTGCGAATTGTCGCTAAGAGACTTCTCCCAGACGCAGAACTTTTCAAAAATGGTTTTCTATAAACATCTAAATCTTGATCTTCAATGCGGTAACAACTACCACTTTCTAAGGTTCTATCCACTAATAAGGGGTCTTGGGTAATTATATCCCCAGCTAAAGGTAAACCCATTTGTTTGATTTTCCAAGGGATTTTCACTGACGTAGAAATCGGTGTATTTAAAATGGCTATATTAGCAATTTTATCAGCATGACCTAAGGCGTATTGTAACCCAACTGAACCTAAAAATCCTTGGACAACTAAGGAAAATCTTTCTAATTTTAAAGCTTCAACAAATCCTGCTAGGGCTTTAATGAATTCATCTGGAGTATAAGCAAAATCCTCCTTCTCTGGTTTACCTGAAAATCCGCAACCAATCCAGTCAGGAGCGATCGCTCTAGTTCCCTGTGCTGCTAAACTGGGAATAATATTCCTCCAACTATAACTTTGAGAAACTAACCCATGTAACAATAACACGGGAATTAAGTCCGTTCTACCCATCGGTTCAGCTTCCCGATAAAACCATTCTAAAGAATCTACTGTAATTTTATGTTCTTGAATTGACACTTTATTTTATTTTCCTATGTGGGAATTCAACAGTACCGCACAGATAGCACTCTCCTATTATCCTACTAGGTAATAGGCAACTAAATTTCACAAGACAAAAAAATAATTTTCAATTTTTTTCGCGTTTTATGAGTTAAGAGTATTGACTTGTGCCGGCGAATCTGCTACACTAGATTCTGATAAGGAAGAACTATCTTGCAATAAAAAATAGACTAAACCCCAATACCCCGTCCCTCTTCTCGCCATAATTGATTTAACCTAGTAGCCGGCATAGTCAAATACAGAACATCACCAGGGGCCAAAATAGTTTCCAATAAATCCCAGCCTTGGACAGTTTCGTGGTTAATTTCCACATATAAAGGCACAAAATCCGCAGACTTAGCCACATCCTTCACCCACTCATCACAAAAAGGGTGTATAGGTGTAATCACAGTGGCAAAAGCTACCCATAAACTATCGGCGATCATGCCATTACCAATAATCCTACCACCAATAGCCGCAGCAGCAAAAGCAGGGGCGGCTAATTCAGCAGGACTGAGTACAGCTTCAAAGTCAAATACCTGCTGCGCTATACTGGCAAAATCAGGATCAGCATAGTTGACAATTACAGGAATCTTTGGTGCTAAAGCCTTAGCTTTGAGGGCAATTTCCAAATTCGTGGCATCATCACTAGTAACAGCTAAGACTGAGGTAGCAGTATCTATATTACTCCTTTGTAAAGTAGCACGGAAACTAGCATCAGCCAGGATCACAGGAATACTCATGTCTCTTGCAGTAGTTACAAATCTGTTATTAGCATCTGTTTCAATTACTACTACTTCATGGCCACTCAGATGAAGTTGTTGAACAATTTTAATACCAATACCGCTTAACCCACAAACAATATAATGATTACGTTCAGGAATTCTGGCCGCATCTAAAAATTGCTTTAAACGACTACCCAGAATAAAATCTGTTAGCATAGCATACCAAATCCCAATCACCCCTGCCCCAATTAGCATAATCACAACGGTAAATAATTTAATACTATCGGGTGCATTTTCTACCACTTTATCATTGCCACCGGCTCCCGTAATCATGCCCACAGCAAAATATAGGGCATCTATAAAGGAGATACTATGTTTAGTGGAAATATAAGTAAATGTAGATAGTAGAATAATTACTAATAGTGCAATGGCCATACCAGTAACAGATTGGGCGTGCTTCTGAAATTCCCTGATATTGGCAAAGATTTTGAGTAGTTTTCTGACTAGTGATTTACGCGGTTGACGAATGCGCGGTTGTGTGCCGATAATTAAGCGATCGCCTACTCTTAATTGTTGTTCTGATAAAACCGCAGAAACTAAATTCATTTTTCCCTGCACAGGTACGTAATAAATTAGCATCCGTGTAGGATCTTCCCATAAATCACTCAGTTTTTTACCTTTCCAAGGATGATTTTCGTGAATATATTCCTCCTGAATTGGCCAAGTTTGCTGGAGTAATTTAATTTGTCCAATAGCTTTATTTCCCAAAGCTGCAAAGGTAAATACTGGCGCTGCTAAACCAACAACACTCATACTTAAATGGTTTGACAAGGTTTGATCCAAACGCTCACCTAAATTTGTATTATAAAAACGATTAATAATGCGAATTTGCGGGTTTAGAACTCTTGCTTGCATCATAATTGACAAATTTAGCGCATCCTCCGTAGTCGCAATTACTAGAGTATGTGCTTCTTTAATTCCCGCTGCTTGCAGGGTAGAAGCTGCTTGTAACTCACCAACAATCACATTAGCAGCAGTTTCCCCAGAAACAGGTTGGTGGTGAATACCCACAACTATAGCGCCCTGTTGTCTGAGTAATCGTAATATCTTATATCCGGTACGTCCTAAGCCACAAACAATAATTCGAGGTTTCATACAACAGCAGCATAAAGCATAATATTTTATTTGTATAAAGGGCTATTACTTATTACGAAATAATTCATATAGCAGGGAATAGGTAATAGGTAATAGGTAATAGGTAATAGGTAATAGGTAATAGGTAATAGGTAGGGCTTGCTGATAGCGTAGTGTGACGTTAGCCATATAAACCTAAAACTATTTATTAACAAAGGTTTTAGCGGATTTTTACCACAAAAAAGTGCAAGGTTTTGGCTAATGGTGTTTCAAAATGAATTGCATTTTTCTTTGTCGGATTTGGAAAATTGAGGATATTCAGACAGTTAAAACTGTTCCCTGTTCCCTGTTCCCTGCCCTCACAGACAACTTTTTCAGCAAGCCTTAGGTAGTAATATTGAAAGTCTTGATATGATTAATTCTGACTTTCTTTTATTAATCTCTATTGTTGCTCAATTTGCCCGATAATAACTGTAACTGAACACACGATATCGACTTTATAGGAAATTAAAAATTAAACTGCATAGAATAATATTTCTAGATTTATAGAATAATTGACCGCAGATAAATACGGATGATAATTATTCCGTGCAGTCTAACATAAAATTGGTATCAGATAAGTAGGTTGACGTTAAAAATTGTCGTTATGATAAGGGAACAGGTTTTGGGCAACTTTACTTTTCGTTACTTATGTCGGTTTTTTTCCGTTCATCTACTTACTTCTATTTAAAAATTTTTCTCAAGTCATAATTTTATATTTCAGTTAGTATTTCAGTTAGTAATTATATCCATCCCCATTCATGGCAAAATTGTCATCAGCGAATATAGCATGATTATTATCACCGCTAGTTTCTTGATCCAGAACTTTGATAACTTTGTTATAAATATCTTCCGCTTCTTGGGGAGAATCACCAATACTTGTTAATCCTAATTTACCAAATTGAGAAAGACAACCCATAAGATGAAATACCGTACCCGTCTCTGTGCCACTATCAAAATGTAGTCTATAATGGGCGATAATATCCATTAAGTCATTCGGTAATAATCCTCTATAACTGTCTTTTTGTAAGTTGTCTGTAGCAATATAATATTTAGGTCTTCCCTGTTGACTATAAAATAAACCATTGGTTAAATCATAACGACCATTAGTTAATAATTTTAAGGTCATAAATGGGTGAGTTGTTCCTCCTTTACGCAGGTTAATTTCAATGGCTTGAATATCCCATTGACCATTACCTTTGTCAACAGTAACAAAATCCACGGCAAATCTTTCTAAAGCCCCTTTTTCTGCCAATTTTTTGCCAACTTTTAAGCCTAATTCCTGTAATTCACAGCGATAATTTGCATCCGCAGGAAAGCGACAACCTATATAAATTTGTCCGTCTGGTCCTCCTAATATTTGATCATGGGTAGACAGAATTTCTACCTCTCCAGTGGGTGTAATTCTACCTTGTACACTGGGAGAATCCTTGACTTCTCCTTCTATAAAAGCTTCCACTATTGCACCTAATTCGGGAATACGTTGGGAAAAATTTGCCCAGGTTTCTTGTGAGGATTGAAAACGTAAATTGAGGAAGCGATCGCTAATTGCTGCTACTCTTTGATGATGATCAGCTTTCCCTGGTGCAAAATTCATTATTGGTCTTAAATCTAAAAGTGCATTTCCTTCTCCTGAAAACCCTTCATTTAACTTAATTACCATTCTTTGTAATGTCGGTTGACGTTCCCACAAATCAGCCCCAGCATTAGCTATATCTTCGCAATTTTTCACTAGTTTGCTACCATCTGGAAGAGGTACACCACTTTCTTGAAAAATCTGTCTACTCCCGCTTTTAGTTCCCCAAATTTGTAAATCCGGTGCAGCAGCATATAAAGGTACTCCCAATTTTAGAGATAATTCCGATTCCCAAAATGTGGAATTATAACATACCATAAAAGCTTTATCTAACCGCAAAGCTTTGTGAATTCTTTCCAATAACCGGGGACGTTCTAATATTTTTTGACTTAGGGGTTTTAAAGAAGCATCATAAGTCGAAAGCAGTAATAAACGATGACGAGCATGAGAAAAAGGAATACCAGGAAGTAATTGCAAATAATAATCAATAATGCTCGGATGCAGTGGCATTGATGTTACATAAATTAACCTAGTCCGGGGATTTCTTAACCGCATTAATGAGAAAAGCAATCTTTCCTCATAATGTTCACAGCCTTCTACCTTGAGTAATTCCCGTTGATCTATACTCAAAGAAGGAATAATTAAAATATCCGCTTCACTATTATCGAATAACTCGCTAGTTTTCCAGCGATCGCGTAATGTTAATTGTAAATCACGAAATTTATCAATATTATCCATATTTAGTGTCACCATATCCCCATCCCGATATTATCGCCCATTCTTACCTAATATATACCTTAAGAGAGACTGACAATAGCAATTGTTAATGTATCTTTTTGTAACTTAATTAAAGATAAATCCTCAATAAATTAACATATAAAAATCTCCTCTTCCTCCACCTCTGTGTTCTCTGTGCCTGGAGTCGTTAGTTTAAAAAATACGGGCTTCCACAGAAAAATCCGTACAAGTAGATGAACAGAAAAATTTAAAGGTATGTGAAGAAAAGTAAAATCAATCAAAACTCTTTTCCTGTTCCCTGTTAAGAGTTCCCTGTTAAGAGTTCCCTGTTAAGAGTTCCCTGTTAAGAGTTCCCTGTTAAGAGTTCCCTGTTAAGAGTTCCCTGTTAAGA
>LJOT01000018.1 GCA_001672075.1 Anabaena sp. CRKS33 | reverse complement strand
TTCATTTCAAATCCTTTGCTTATAAATTGAGGAATAACTACCGTGAAAACAATCGAGACGGTACGAAATCAACATGATAATGGACTGGGTTTTTTTGGCTGGAATCATCATCAAAACCAAATTTGGAAAGGTTCATTAGATTGTGTTAGCTTTGAAAAAAATGCCATCAAAGATAAACTATTAACATTAGATCAACCTTGTCATATTATCAAAATAGCAGGGAGAATTGGTGTTACTAATGATGGTTATTTAGCACCTAATGATAATAGTTCATCTGGACAACCAGAACTTTTGATCTCACTGCCACCTCTACGTTTACAACAACTTGGTGATTCCAGTTTTCTTGCTGCTTATGGTGTAAAATACGCCTATATGACGGGAGCAATGGCTGGTGGTATTGCTTCTGAAAAGATGGTAATTGCATTAGGAAAAGAGAAGATTTTAAGCTCTTTTGGTGCTGGTGGCTTACTTCCAGAACGTTTAGAATCTGCTATTAATTCTATTCAACAAGCCTTACCAAATGGACCCTATGCTTTCAATTTAATTCACAGTCCCAATGAACCAGCTATTGAACGTCGCGCTGTAGATTTATATCTAAAATATGGTGTCAGAACGGTAGAAGCATCTGCATTTTTAGACTTAACTCCTAATATTGTTTATTATCGAATTGCTGGGTTAAGATTGAATGCAGCCAATCAAATTGATATTAGAAATAAGGTCATTGCTAAAATTTCTCGTCGAGAAGTTGCAACTAAGTTTTTGCAACCAGCACCCGCGAGAATTATCAAAGAATTACTTCAGCAAGGATTAATTACCGAACTACAGGCAAATTTGGCCAGCCAAGTACCAATGGCTGATGATATTACCGTTGAAGCTGATTCTGGAGGTCACACTGATAATCGTCCTTTAGTATGTTTATTACCTTCAATTATTGCCCTCAGAGATGAAATTCAAGCGCAATATAATTACTCAGTTCCTATTAGAATTGGAGTTGCTGGAGGCATTGGTACACCAGAATCAGCTTTAGCTGGTTTCATAATGGGTGCGGCTTACATAGTCACTGGTTCAATTAATCAATCTTGTGTTGAATCTGGTGCTTGTGAACATACTAAAAAGTTATTAGCACAGGCAGAAATGGCAGATATGATCATGGCTCCCGCAGCCGATATGTTTGAAATGGGAGTGAAATTACAAGTTCTCAAACGGGGGACAATGTTCCCCATGCGAGCGCAAAAACTGTATGAATTATATCGCACTTACGACTCTATTGAACATATTCCCAAAGCCGAAAAAGAAAAGTTAGAAAAACAAATTTTCCGTAAAAGTATTGCCGAAGTTTGGGAAGGTACAGCCGCTTATTTATCGCAAAAGAATCCTGAAAAATTGGGTAAAGCTGTTAATAATCCTAAACTGAAAATGGCCTTAATTTTTAGATGGTATTTAGGGTTATCTTCCCGCTGGTCTAGTACAGGTGAAAAAGGTCGAGAAGTTGATTATCAAATTTGGTGCGGACCAGCTATGGGTGGTTTTAATGACTGGGTGCGTGGTTCTTATTTGTCAGAACCTAATCAACGTCATGTTGTTGATGTTGCTAACCAAATTATGAAGGGAACTGGATTTTTATATCGTACCCACAGTTTAAAAATTCAGGGTTTGCAAATGCCTCCTTATTACAGTCAATATCAACCAATTTCCTCTACATTGGAGAAGTAAAAATGAATTTTAAACAGTCTTATACTGCCGAAAGTATTCAAGCATTTCTAGTTTCTCATCTTGCGGAAGTTATTGGAGTTCCAACCGCAGAAATTGATGTTCACGAAAACTTAGAAAATTATGGTTTAGATTCTGCTCAAGCCATGATTATTATTAGTAAATTAGAAAAATTACTAGGATTTAAACCCTCTCCCGTTCTCCTTTGGCATTATCCTAACATTGCTGCCCTTTCTCAGCGGTTGTCAGAGGAATCAAGTAATAATTCTCCAGGAAAAGATGCAGCTTCAGGTACAAATTCTGCTGTTAATTTTGCCCCCCCTTTCCTAGATTTAGCTGCGGAAGCTGTCCTAGACCCCAGCATTCAACCCGTAGGTAATACCGTTTTTGTTTCTCACCCCAAAAATATCTTTTTAACCGGAGGAACAGGTTATTTAGGTGCTTTCATTATCAAGGAATTACTAGAAGTCAGTGAAGCAATTCTTTATTGTTTAGTGCGTGCTAGTAATGCGGAAGAAGGGAAAAGCAAATTAGAAAATAATTTGCAACAATATGGCATTTGGCAAGATAAATATAGTCACCGCATTATCCCCATTATTGGTGATTTATCACAGCCACATTTGGGTATTAATGCAGAACAATTTCAACATTTAGCTGCTAATATTGATGCTATTTATCATAGTGCAGCCTTACTGAATTATGTTTATCCCTACTCAGCACTAAAAACAGCGAATGTCTTGGGTACACAGGAAGTTTTACGTTTAGCTTGTCAAACCAAGGTTAAACCATTTCATTATGTTTCTAGTGTTGCTGTTTTTGAGTCTAGTGCTTATGCTGGTAAAATAGTTAAAGAAGATGATGATTTTGATGATTGGGAGGGGATTTTTCTCGGTTATTCCCAAACTAAATGGGTGGCAGAAAAGTTAGTAAAAATTGCTGGTAGTCGGGGATTACCTATTACTATTCACAGACCTCCTTTAATTTCTGGGGATAGCCAAACCGGAATTTGTAATACCCATGATTTCATCAATTTAATGATTAAAGGTTGTCTACAAATGGGTTCTTTTCCCGATGTAGATTATATGTTAGATATGTCTCCTGTTGATTATGTTAGCAAATCTGTTGTTTATCTTTCTCGACAAGAAACATCTGTAGGTAAAGCTTTCCATTTACAACATCCTCAACCCGCTTCTTTAATATCTTTAGTTGATTGGGTGCGTTCTTTTGGGTTTTCATTAAAGATGATTCCATACCAAGAATGGCAAGCAGAATTAATTAATAATGTCACCTCTTCAGACAATCCTTTATATACTTTGCGACCATTTTTGTTAGAACGTTGGTCAGATGAACAAATCACTATTCCCGATTTGTATTTACAAGCTAGAAGACCAATTATTAGTTGTGAAAACACTCTAGCAGCATTAAAAGGTAGTTCCATTGTTTGTCCTCCTATTGATTCTCAATTGTTGATGACTTACACATCTTACCTAGTGCAAACTGGTTTTTTAAGTCTTGTCTAATTCCCTTGGCACAGTTTACCTGTGCCTATTTTATTAATGTAATTAACTTTTTAAAAAATGAATATAAAATGTCGGGAAACTGTTTTAATTACTGGTTCAGCTAGTGGTATTGGCTATCAGTTAGCCCGGATTTTTGCTCATGAGAATTACAATCTTGTATTGGTAGATAGGTTAGGAGAAAAACTGCAAATAATAGCTGTTGAACTTGCAGAAGAGTTTGGAATTTTTGTGAAACCCATTACCAAAGATTTATCTATATCCACATCTCCCAAAGAAATTTTTACAGAATTACAACAAGTTGGTATTAAAGTTGATATATTAGTCAATAATGCAGGTTTTGGTAATCATGGATTATTTTATGAAACCAACCTCAATACTGAACTAGAAATGTTACAAGTAAATTTGGTTTGTTTGACACATTTAACAAAATTATTTCTTAGAGAAATGGTTAAACAACGTCATGGTAAAATTCTTAATGTTGCTTCTGCGGCTGCATTTCAACCAGGTCCATTAATGGCGGTTTATTTTGCTACTAAGGCTTATATTTTATCTTTTTCAGAAGCTATTGCTAATGAGTTAGAAGGTACAGGTATAACTGTAACTGTTCTTTGTCCAGGTTCAACTGCATCTGCATTTCATGAAAGAACAGGAATGGCAGATTCTAAACTACTAAAACGCAAAAAAATGATGGATGCAGAAACTGTAGCCCAAATCGGTTATGATGGTTTAATGCAGGGAAAAACAATTATTATTCCTGGTTTTGTTAATAAATTAATGGCCAAATGTATTCGCTTTATACCCAGGAAAATGGTAACAAAAATTGTCAGAAGTATGCAAGAAGATAAATAATTAAAGACAATTTAAAAGGACTAAAAATTTGATTCTTGGGTAGGGGTAATTCATTAATTACCCCTACTTTATTTCTGTTTTGAGTAAGCCTTATTTTAAATCCAGACCAAATTAAATACAGTGATTTACTATTCTTTAATCAGTTCCGCCCCAAGTCCACACAGGATTACCTATTTTCATTCCCTGCTTGATAACCATTAAAGGATAATTATTAGGATCAAAACCGCCAGCTAAATCAAGCATAAAATAAACTTTACCCTTAACAAAATGCAGCCGATAACGACTATTTCCAGCAGAAGCAAAGCATTTAGCATATTTCGGTTTTAATGTTCCTACCCATGTCGTACTAAAGCTATTACTTGTGCTGATAGAAATATTATTTGCGTACTCACTCAAATTCACAGAACCGTCGGTAGCAAAACTTCCCTCTCGATAAGGTTGGGGAATTTCCGTGACAATAACTTTATCTGGACAACTTTTTTTTTGCACGTTTTCACTATAAACTTTGAGTTCAATTTTATTTCCTCCCTTTTGTGCTTGGACACTAAAGGATGAGAATAGGGAAAGTAAAATCATACTTATTCCCATGGCTAAAGGCTGAATTGGAATATTACGCATAAAGTTATCAAATGTGTTTGTGAGTTGATTTACGCCGTAAGATTTTTTCTGAAATTACGGTACTTTTTATATTTATCCCAAAAATATCTATCTAGGAAAATAACGATAAATTTCTTGATGGTGTAAAACTATTTCAAAAATTAATCTTTGACCATCAAAAATCATACCAAGACTACAATCATCATCAGTAATCATTTTTTGTCTCACGCAGAGGCGCAGAGTCGCAGAGAGAAATCAAGAGTGTGGTATAAATAAATGATAAATGCTCAGGACTTACGCAAAATATCTCTCAAATCCTCATTTCTCCGTGACCTCTGTGCCTCTGTGGTTCGTTATTCCATGAATCTTGCGTAAGTCCTAATGCTGTAAAAGCAAAAAACCCTCAATAAATTAACCGAAGGGTTATTAATAAAAACTACGTCTTACCTACCCATCAAAACTCCTTCCGCGCTCTTCTTTGCGCCTCTGCGTCTGTGCGCGAGAAAAAACTCTTATTCACCTCAAACCACCAACTTCACATCCTGTAACGGTAAGGTAATAAAAGCCATATTTAGTAAAAATAAACAAAATAGATGACATCCATAGAATCCCACAAAAAAGCCAAAGCCCTCAAACCTGGAAGCGTGCGCCCCGCCAAAGAACTCTGTAGCGAATGCGGACTATGCGACACTTACTATATCCACTACGTCAAAGAAGCGTGCGCCTTCATTACTCAAAGAATAGACGAACTAGAAACCACCACCCATAACCGTCCCCGCAACCTAGAAGACGAAAACGAACTCTACTTTGGTGTACACCAAGAAATGATGTCTGCCAGAAAACAACAACCCATCGAAGGCGCACAATGGACAGGAATAGTAAGCAGTATAGCCATAGAAATGCTCAATCGTGGCTTAGTTGAAGGCGTAGTTTGTGTCCAAAACAGCAAAGAAGATCGCTTTCAACCCATGCCCATAATAGCCCGCACTCCAGAAGAAATACTAGCCGCCAAAGTCAATAAACCCACTTTATCCCCCAACCTGTCCGTATTAGAACAGATAGAAAAATCGGGAATGAAACGGTTATTAGTCATTGGAGTAGGTTGTCAAATCCAAGCATTACGCGCCGTCGAGAAAAAACTCGGCCTAGAAAAACTCTACGTACTGGGAACACCCTGCGTAGATAACGTTACCCGCGCTGGACTGCAAAAATTCCTAGAAACCACCAGCCGTTCCCCGCAAACAGTCGTCAGCTACGAATTTATGCAAGACTTCCGAGTCCACTTCAAACACGAAGACGGTTCAGAAGAGACAGTACCCTTCTTTGGCTTAAAAACAAACGTGCTTAAAGACATATTTGCTCCATCCTGTATGAGTTGCTTTGATTACGTCAACTCCCTGGCCGATATAGTCGTTGGGTATATGGGCGCACCTTACAAATGGCAATGGATAGTAGTCAGAAACGATACAGGCAAAGAAATGTTAGAACTAGTTAAAGACCAATTGGATACCCAACCCGTCATATCCCAAGGAAACCGCAAACCAGCGGTACAGCAAAGCATCCCAGCTTATGATCAAGCAGTTACCTTACCTATATGGGCTGCGAAACTAATGGGAGTCGTCATAGATAAAATCGGACCCAAAGGACTCGAATATGCGAGATTTTCCATAGATTCCCACTTTGCGAGAAATTATCTGTATGTAAAGCGGAATCATGGGGAGAAATTAGCAGCGCACGTACCGGAGTTTGCGAAGCGGATAGTGGGACAGTATAAGTTACCGAAATAAGGTTTCGCGCAAAGACGCAAAGGAGCTAAGGCGCAAAGGGAAGAAGAAGGAGGTGTATATGACTGAGAATGAAATTGCGACTCAGATTGTTGATGCTGCATACAAGATTCATACTAGGTTAGGACCAGGGTTGTTTGAATCTGTGTATGAGACTGTTTTGGCGTATGAGTTGGAGAGTAGAGGTTTACAGGTAGTAAGACAACAACCAATACCAGTAGTTTATGAAGGTATTCATTTAGAGGAAGGGTTTCGGGCAGATATGATAGTTGAAAATAAGGTAATTATTGAACTCAAATCCCTAGAAACCATCCACCCTGTACATAAAAAACAGCTAATTACATATCTTACCCTCGCCAATAAACGCCTTGGCCTACTCATTAACTTTGGTGAAGTCCTAATTAAAAACGGTATCACCCGAATAGCCAACAAACTTTAAACTCTTCCTTTGCGCCTTTGCTCCTTAGCGACTTTGCGCGAAACTCTTCTTAAACCTCCCCAACTGCTTCAATAGCCGCTTGTAAAGCGATAGATACATGAGTCCAATGTGTACCACCTTGGCAATAGACAATATAAGGTTCTCGCAATGGACCATCTGCGGATAATTCTAAGGTACTCCCTTCGATAAATGTCCCTCCAGCCATGACTACTTGGCTTTCGTAGCCTGGCATATCGTCGGGTATGGGGTCCAGATAAGAGCCGATGGGTGAATGCTGTTGTATGGCTTTACAGAAGGCGATGAGTTTTTTGGCTGAACCAAGTTTAATGGCTTGAATTACGTCTCCTCTGGGCGCTAGTGGTGGGGGGTTGACTGGATATCCCAGTTTGTCAAATACGTAACCTGTCAGGTATGTTCCTTTCATGGCTTCTCCTACCATCTGCGGCGCTAAAAATAATCCTTGGAATAAGAGGCGGTTTTGATCAAAGGTCGCTCCCCCTTGGCTACCAATTCCAGGGGCTGTCAGTCTACAAGCTGCTGCTTCTACTAGTTCGCGCCGGCCAGCTATGTAACCACCAGCACTCACGACTGTACCTCCAGGATTTTTGATCAATGACCCGGCTATGAGGTCGGCACCAATATGGGTTGGTTCTTGGGTTTCTATAAATTCGCCGTAGCAGTTGTCTACAAAGCAAATGGTGTGGGGATTTTGCTGTTTGACTATGTAAACAATTTTTTCGATGTCGGCTATGGAAAGGCTTGGCCGCCATGAATATCCGCAGGAACGTTGAATCAATACTAACTTTGTGTTGTCAGTAATGCTAGTGGCTAAGTTTTGCCAATCTATTTTTCCTTGATCAGTTAGTTCTAATTGGCGGTATTTTATGCCAAAATCAAGAAGAGAGCCTTGGCCTTGTCCCCTCAAGCCAATCACCTCTTCCAATGTATCGTAGGGAGAACCAACCACTGCTAACATTTCATCCCCAGGACGAAGTACACCATACAGCGCACAAGCGATCGCATGAGTTCCCGAAACAAACTGCACTCGCACCACCGCAGCTTCAGCACCCATTACTTGGGCAAAAACTTGATCTAAGGTTTCTCGTCCTAAATCGTCGTGTCCGTAGCCACTCACGCCCGCAAAATGGTGCGCTCCCACTCGATGATCACGAAAGGCATCTAATACTCTTTTAAGATTATGCTTGACCTGAGCGTCAATAGCGGAAAAAATTTCTAATAGTGCCTGTTCTGCTTCCCGCAGCTGTTCAAAGCTGTTCATCATTTCCTCATTGAAAAAAATAAAATAGATATGCGGATTTTAGGATCGCGCAGACTAGGCTGAACAATTTCTATTCAGGTTACTGCATGACAATTGCTACTTCTAAACCTCACATTAATTGGGTTAATACCCTATTTTTCATTGCATTACACGTCGGCGCTCTGTTTGCTCTAGTTCCTAGCAATTTTAGCTGGAATGCAGTTGGTGTTGCTTTATTGCTTTACTGGGTAACTGGAGGTTTAGGTATTACCTTGGGATATCACCGTCTTGTTACTCACCGCAGTTTTCAAACACCTAAATGGTTAGAGTATCTTCTGGTGATTTTTGGAACACTGTCTTGTGAAGGTGGTCCTATTGAATGGGTGGGAACACACCGCATTCACCACTTACATTCTGATACTGAATCTGATCCCCATGATTCAAATCAAGGTTTCTGGTGGAGTCATATGGGTTGGATGATTCATTTCGCCCCCGCCCACGATCAAGTTCCTCGCTTCACTAAAGACATTATTGATGACCCAGTTTATCAGTTTTTACAGAAATATTTCATTTTCTTACAAATTGCTTTGGGCTTGGTCCTATACTTCTTAGGCGGCTGGCCAATGGTAGTTTGGGGAATTTTTGTCCGCATTATCTGGGTTTATCACTGTACCTGGTTAGTAAATAGTGCTACTCATAAGTTTGGCTACCGCACTTATGACTCCGGGGACAAATCAACTAACTGTTGGTGGGTTGCTATCCTCGTCTTTGGCGAAGGTTGGCACAATAATCACCACGCTTTTCAATACTCCGCCCGTCATGGTTTAGAATGGTGGGAAATTGATTTGACTTGGATGACCATTCAGTTATTACAATTACTCGGTCTAGCTACAAATGTGAAACTCGCAACCAAAAAAGCATAATACAGATTTTATGCCCAAAGTCAATAGTTTTATAGTCATTTTGGCTTGAGACTATTGGCTTTTTGCGTGCAACTGCAGCAATTTTTGATCGGAAATTTTTAATTTCTCAATCACTATCCTAAATGATTGTTAAGTTGCTATAATCTCAGAAATTAATGTTACAAAACTTTGCAGCAAGTTACTTTTCTTAGTAATCTTGTGTGGCATTCTGTTGTTTTTCAGGTATTCATGACTACATCAATCATTAAAAGTCAGGAAATAGCGGTCTCCACAGACCTTGGTAAAGACCAAATCAAACTCAAACATATTATCAAAAGTCTTCCCAAGGAATGTTTTCAGAAAAATAGTCGCAAAGCATGGACAACTGTAATTATCAGCTTATCTATGGCTGCACTAGGCTATTATTTTTTAGCCATTTCCCCCTGGTTTCTTTTACCCCTAGCTTGGATTTTTACAGGAACAGCCTTAACAGGTTTTTTTGTGATTGGTCATGATTGTGGTCATCGTTCCTTTGCGAAACGTCGCTGGGTAAATGATTTAGTCGGACATTTCTTCATGATGTTCCTAATTTACCCCTTTCACAGTTGGCGGATTAAACATAATCATCACCATAAACATACTAACAAGCTAGATGAAGATAACGCTTGGCATCCCATTAGAACGGAAATTTTTACAAATTGGTCCAAAAATAGACAGTCCGCTTTCGAGTTGTTCCTGCGTCAACGTCTTTGGTGGGTAGGTTCTATTGGACATTGGGCTGTTGTCCATTTTGATTGGCGCAATTTCCAGAAAAAAGACCAGGCTAGTGTTAAACTTTCTGTGGCTGTGGTATCTTTATTTGCAGCTATTGTTTTCCCAACTTTAATTATTACAACTGGTGTTTGGGGCTTTATTAAATTCTGGTTTATTCCCTGGATGGTTTACCATTTTTGGATGAGTACCTTTACTATTGTTCACCACACTCTTCCAGATGTTCCTTTTAGCACTGCTGACAAATGGAATGAGGCCTTAGCACAGCTATTTGGCACAATTCATTGTGATTATCCTCGCTGGGTAGAAATTCTTTGCCACGATATTAATGTTCATGTTCCCCATCATATTTCTACTGCAATTCCTTCCTATAATTTACGGTTGGCTTACAGCAGTATCCAGGAAAATTGGAGTGCTTATCTCCATGAAGAATATAAGTTCTCCTGGGATTTGATGAAGGAAATCACTAATCAATGTCAACTATATAAAACTGATATTGGTTATGTCACTTTTGATGAATATCGCGCAGAAAGATCATAAAATATTAATATTGGGTATGAACTCTGACGTATGAATTAATTACTTCTACTTTCATCACCAATTTTTTCAGCCAATATTCTCAAGTCCAATTTCCAGGGGTAAATAAATATAACCTCTGGATTAATTTCTAATTTACAATCAATCAACTAATCTAGTGCAATTAGATACAATCCAGTTCAATCAAAAACCTAGTTCGGAATCTTTTGAAGGTCAAGAAAAATTACCCTTTACTCTTCAAGATTTAAAAGCTGCTATTCCCGCTGAATGTTTTCAGCCTAATGTGACTAAATCACTCTATTATTTCTTTCGTGATGTTCTAATTATTGGGCTGCTATATGCAGTGGCTAATTATCTAGATTCTTGGTATTTTTGGCCGGTTTTCTGGTTAATGCAAGGAACTATGTTTTGGGCTTTATTTGTAGTTGGACATGACTGCGGACACCAATCTTTTTCTAAGCATAAATGGTTGAATGATTTGGTTGGTCATCTCTCCCATA
The DNA here is from genome assembly GCA_001672075.1 of Anabaena sp. CRKS33. Classification (GTDB taxonomy): domain Bacteria; phylum Cyanobacteriota; class Cyanobacteriia; order Cyanobacteriales; family Nostocaceae; genus Dolichospermum. The sequence continues at coordinate 21,256 of LJOT01000018.1, read as the reverse complement.
CTCCCATTCTCGTTCCTTATCATGGTTGGAGAATTAGCCACAGAACTCACCACAAAAATACAGGCAGCTTGGAAAATGATGAAAGCTGGTATCCTGTCTCTGAGTCTGAGTACGACGAAATGCCCTTAGTACAAAAAATAGGGCGTTTTTATGTGTTTTTATTGGCTTATCCAGTGTATCTGTTTAAGCGTTCTCCCGGTAAAGAAGGTTCTCACTTTTCTCCCAGCAGTCCACTCTTTAAACCCTCAGAAAAATGGGACGTAATCACCAGTACCACGCTTTGGCTGAGTATGGTAGCTTTACTAGGTTTGTTGACCTATCAATATGGTTGGATGTGGTTGTTAAAATACTACGCTGGACCTTACATTGTCTTTATCATTTGGCTGGATTTGGTGACTTTTTTACACCATACTGAACCGGGAATTCCTTGGTATCGTGGGGAAGAATGGACTTTCCTGAAAGGGGCAATTTCTAGTGTTGACAGAGATTATGGTATTTTTAACCACATTCATCATGATATCGGTACTCATGTTGCCCATCACATTTTCTTAAATATGCCTCACTACAATTTGTTGAAAGCTACTAAGGCAATTAAACCAATTATGGGTGAGTATTTTCACGAATCAAAAGAACCAATTTGGAAGTCTTTATGGAATTCTGCTATTGGTTGTCATTTTGTTCCCGATACAGGAAGTAAGGTTTACTACACTTCTAAAAATCAGAATGTGAAGTAAAATCAGTTAACTCCAGACTCCAACCGCAAATAAAGGACTGAATTAAAGGTTTCACAAATCAGTCCGGTTACTTCAATCTTAGTGACCGGACTGTAATTATACTGAGCTATAACCGCTCATAACCTCCCGTTGAAGTAGAAAGTAAAGTCTAGTTTTGTCTAGGATTTATATAGCAGAAGAGGGCTACGAAGTCATGGGGGGGGGGAAACCGTAAGACGAAACCCCAGGAGGTCTTCCCCATAGACTCGCTCAACACCGCCACGATTCGCCGACCTACAGTCCCCAGTAGAGTTAAACCACGAACCGCCACGCATAACCTTTATATCACCGCTTTGATTAATCCAAGCAATACCATCTTCAGGCGCATTTGTATAATGATCATGCCAATCATCTTGACACCATTCCCAGACATTTCCGTGCATATCGTACAAACCAAAGGCGTTAGGGGGAAAATTTCCTACATCTGTAGTTTGTTCTCGATATTGTCCTTTTGGTGCAGATGCGTAGACATAATTACCATTATAGTTTACCAAAACTGGGGTAATACTTTCACCAAAATAAAATGGTGTGGTTGTTCCCGCACGACACGCATACTCCCATTCGGCTTCGCTGGGTAATCTGTAGTTTTTTCTTGTCCTTTGGCTTAACTTTTGACAGAATGTAACTGCATCATTCCAACTCACCCTTTCAACTGGGCGTTTATTGCCTTTAAAGTAAGCAGGGTTAGTTCCTATGATAGCTTGATATTGTTCCTGTGTCACTGGATATTTCCCTATGCAAAAACTAGGAACTGTAACTTGATGTTGGGGACTTTCGTTATCACTTCTTTTCGCTTCATTTGCCGGTGAACCCATCAAAAATTTTCCCCCTGGTATTTTTACCATTTCTAAGAAAACACCGTTTCCTAAGTCTTCTGTGAAGTATTTTGCTGTTGCGTCGTGTCGGTTAGTGATATTTCCCTTTGCGTCTGTGGTGACAACTTCAAATTTAAAGGTTTTCAGGTTGGTGAAAGATGTGGTATTTTCTGGAGTTGAGTTTGGAGATGTTGTAGGTTCTGGGGTTGAACTATTTATGGAAGTTGTAGTTTTTGGTGATGTTGTTTTATGATCTTGATTCTTAAATATATTTTTTCCTACTACTGCTATAGTAAATGTTCCAATTATGAAACCCGCTTTTATAAAAATCCGCCGAGGAAATTTAGTTTTTTGTGGTTGAGGTTTTAGTAGAGGTTGTTGTAAAGCTTTTTCTATAGATGCTAACCGCTGAGATATCTGCTTAATATTTTGCGGACGATCTTTATATAAACGCTGCATCATATCATCTAATAAATCTGCTAATATAGGTGATATTTGCGGTGCATGAGTACGCCAATTTAGGGTCTCATTATCAGAATCATATATTGCAGGATCAAGTGGTTTTCTAGCTGTCAGCAAATAAACAAATGTCCGTCCTAAAGCAAAAAAATCAGATTGGGGTACAGCGTTATTATTAATTTGTTCTGGGGGTGTAAAACCGGCTGAAACTATTGCTGTAACTTTACCTTGTTGATTAACGACTGTTTGTGTAACTTGTCTAACTGTGCCAAAATCAATTAATACCAGTTGAGCATTTTCATCCCTCAGCATAATGTTAGATGGCTTGATATCTCGATGAAAAAAGTTTTGATTATGGACTTGTTCTAAAATAGTAACTAAATCTTTCAATAAGTGTATTGCTAAGGTTTGATCAATGGGAAGCAAATTACGGTTTTGCATATATTTTTCTAAGTCTATTCCCTCAATTTTTTCCATGACAAAACAATGAATTGGATTTCTGCTTTCCTGGGGAAAATAGACAAAGTAAGCATCTGATTCTACTTTGGGAATACCGGGATGATTTAGTTGACTTAAAACTGCGACTTCTTGTTTAAATAATTCTATTGCTTTTGGTTGATTATTAATCAGGACTTTGAGAACTTTGGTTTGATTTTTACGGATTTCATTAATCTGGTAGGTAACACCAAAACCACCACGTCCTAACTCGATTATAACCCGATAACGTCCTTGTATCATCAATTCTGAACCACAGGCTTGACAAAAAAGGATATTGTCTGGATTTTCGGGCTGTAGGCAGTTAGGATTGATGCAGAGGCTCATAATCTTGGTAGGTAGCATACTTATACTTATATGATATCCTACCTTAATTTACGGAAAAATGGGTAAATATTGTTCAGATATTTTCTCTAAAACCTTCCATTCCCTTGAATAATATGCTTCACTGTTGTTAAAGTTTCTAAACTCATAAATCCCCTTCTATGTCCTTTTTGATTGGACATTCCTAAAAATACAGCTTCTCCTCGTGAGGAATGACGGGAAAAACGAGGGGAAGCATTAATATAGGTGGAGGCACTATTTACTCCTAATGCAAATTGGCGGCTTTCTTGATAGGATTCGGTGACAATACTATCAGCATGACTACTACTATATTGGTTAATCCAAGCGATCGCACTTTCTAAACTATCTACCAATTTAAAAGTCACTGTTTTTGTTAAATAAGGTGTCCCCCATTCTTCATCTTTTACTAATTGTAACTGAGGAAAAGCCGCAACTAATTCTGCATCTCCTTTAAGTTCAAAACCTTTTTCTTTTAAGCTACTCCATAGCACTGATAAGGAAGATGGTAAAGCTTGACGATGAATTAAAACTTTTTCAATGGCATTTACTGGATCTGGTTCGCTTTCATGGCTATCTATAATCATCCAGCGTACCATTTCTAAGCTACTGTTGACAGACCAATACAGGTAACAATTACCCATGGCTGACTTGAGAACCGGACAAGTTGCCTGTCTAACTACTTGTTGAATTAAACTAGTACGCCCATAAGGAATCACTAAACTTAAATACTGGTCTTGAGTTACTAAATCTCGCACAGAAGCACCATGTTCAGCAGTTATTAACTCCACACAACCATCTGGTAAACCGACTTTGGTAATAGCTGTTTGTAGTGCATTAGCGATCGCTTTATTAGAATGACTAGCTTCTGTACTCCCTTTGAGAATAATACTATTACCAGTTTTCAGGCAAAAACCAGCCGCAATTGCCCCTAAATCTGGGAAAGCTTCATAAATAAAAGCAATTACCCCTAGAGGCATTAACTGGGTATAACTTTGGGAGTCTTCCTGCTGATAGTCAGCGGTTCGGACTCGTCGCAAAGGATCAGATAACTCCCCCAACCGTTGCAGAATCTTAACTGCATTCTCCAACCTGGAGGGGGTTAGTCTCAACCAGTCCAAAATTAATTCTGGAACTGCCATTTCTCGACTTGCTTCTAAATCCAAGGTATTAGCTTCGAGAATTTCATCAAAATCCCGTTCCATGGCTTGTGCCATTGCTAACACAGCCCGACTCCTATCTGTCCCCTTGGTAATTCCCAATTTCAGAGAAGCTTGAAAAGCGCGTTCAGCGCTTGTCATGGGTTCAGGGTAATCATCAATCACTTCATCTGTCATGGGGTTAACGTCTGTAAGTAAGCCAGATCATTAGCACTGGTAAAATTGCCAATAACACTGCTACCATTGCCCAAGCGAGGATGCTGGAACTATTAGCTAATCGCAGTGCTAATGGTAGCCATATAATGACTAACACAAAAATAATGCCTAGCGCTATTGGTAAATAGCTTCGTTTTAAGGGAGGTTGAACAACGTGCCAACTATTTCCTTTCCAGCGCCAAGCCCGCTTATAAGGATAAGTTGTAGTCAGTTGTTCTAATACATATCCATTTTCTTCTACAACAAAAATCTGCTGACAGCGATCGCATCCAAAGGCTTCTGTCAGCGTGATGGGAATTAACTGTCCCTTGCGACGACAAGGACAAGCGTATTCCATGTTTAGGTCTATTTTATCTGGTTTTTGAGGTTGCACAAGCGAGGTAAATAACTTGAGCGGTTTTCTTACATTATTCCCTACTTTTTCCAAAAATCAGTATGGGGAAACCTAAAATTACTCCTAGAAGCTCAAGTAGCCCATAAAGCCTACTATTAAAGCTCCTAACCTAAAAATCCATCACATACGGATTTGATATAGATGGAAAATCAGTAAGTTTTATTTTAATCTAAAAACCTAGAAAGCGGGTAACGCGATTCGAACGCGCGACATCAACCTTGGCAAGGTTGCGCTCTACCACTGAGCTATACCCGCAACTCATCAATAATCTTATTATTCCAGATTTATTCTTGTTTGTCAACCCCTAAATTAAAATTAATTAAAAAATTTTTTTCCGGTGCAATTAGTCAGTGGTCATTAGTTTTTAGTGAAAAAAAATTACTTATTACCCATTACCTATTACCCAATACCCATTACCTAACTAACTTGCTAAATTCGGGCGTAATTGACGCATGAGACTGGCCATTTCTATGGCATTCATAGCATATTCCCAACCGTGATTACTTTTAATTCCCGCCCGTTCTAGAGCTTGCTGCATGGTATCCGTTGTCAAAATCCCAAAAATCACCGGTACTCCTGTTTGGAAACTAGCCGCAGCAATGCCTTTAGAAACTTCAGCAGATACATAATCAAAATGTGGCGTTTGTCCTTTAATTACTGCACCAAGACAAATTATGGCATCATAACGGCCAGACATTGCTAATTGACGAGCTACATTGGGAACTTCAAAACTACCGGGAACCCAAACATAGTCTACTTGGTCGCCTTCCGGGTCAGGATTGATACCGTGACGTTTTAAGCAGTCTTTACATCCTTCCACTAGTTTCAGGGTGACAAGATCATTAAAGCGAGCGATAATCAATGCAAAGCGCAAAGACTCGGTTTGCTGAAAATTTCCTTCAAAAACTGCCATAATGCCTCTGAATCAATATTACAATAGGTACTTAACCAAGTTTTCTGCTTTCAAAATATAAGAGCAGGAAAGCACAATCAGGAAAAAAGTCAGCTAGACCTTTTGTATTGGCTTTTCTGCTCCTCTGATTTGTATGGTATATGTTAGTTGATAGTTAAAGCAGTCAATTAAACTACAAAGAAGTTTAATATAGCAACTAACACAACTAAAGCCGCCCAAATTCCAGACCCAACCCAGAGCAGTTTTTTAGATTCTACCCAGTTTTGAGGAGTGGCGTAAACAACGGGTACACCAATCACAAGCACGAAAGAGAACAAGACTAGTGATATTAAAGCGATTTGAAATACTGTGGTCATTTTGTTTTTCCCAACATAACGAAATCTTAGTTTACCCCAGGTCTGCTGCTGTTTATAGTCTTAGTGGTTTTCAGCGAACCTTCTGAACTCACAAAGCATCACCTGATCAATTAATATTTTACGTCGGGTTTGTAACAATTGCTCATGTCTAATTTTCCCAATCTGTTTTTTCTTGGGAAAATTGGCCTCTGCTGATTAGACACTGGGAAAATGATTAAGATGGAAATTATATTCCCTGTTTCTTGTTAAGAGTCCCCTGTTACTTTTAACTCACTTTTAAATATATGGATTTAATTCTTTGTCATACAACTGCTGACTTTGACGCTTTGGGGGCAGCGGTAGGGTTGACTTGTCTCCAACCGGGGAGTAAAATCGTCCTCACTGGGGGCGCTCATCCCCCTGTCAGGGATTTTTTGGCACTACACCGTGATGAGTATCCGTTAATTGAAAGACGTTCAGTAATTCCTGAGAAAATTCGTTCTTTAACGGTTGTAGATACTCAAAAGCGCGATCGCTTGGGTAAAGCAGCTATCTGGTTTGATTTAGCTAATGTGGAAAAGATCATCATTTATGATCATCATCTTGGACAAGAAAGAGATATTCCATCTACTGAATCATACATTGAAGAAGTAGGGGCTACAACTACTTTAATGGTAGAAAGATTACAAAAAAGCAAGATTTCTTTAAATTCCGCTCAAGCGACAGTAATGGCTTTGGGTATTCATGTAGATACAGGTTCATTAACTTATAAACAATCTACAGCCAGAGATGCTTTAGCATTAGGTTGGTTAATGCAGCAAGGAGCAAATTTATCAGTTATTTCTACCTATCGAGATCCTGGTTTATCGCCACAATTACAACAGTTATTAAGTCAAGCTTTGGAAAACTTAGAATATCTTTGTTTGCGGGGATATACTATTGCTTGGGTGACAATAAAAACAGATAGTTTTGTACCGGGTTTATCGGGTTTAGCTTCAGAAATAATTGATTTAACAGAAACCGATGCTGTACTATTAGCAAATGAATATCCTTTAAGTGAAGAAGATTGGCGATTAACAGTAATTGGGAGAACACAAATTCCCCAAACAAACCTTAATCAATTATTTACATCTTATGGTGGTGGTGGACATTCCCAAGCAGCATCTTTAAACCTCCGCACTACAGATTCCCAAGCAATTTTACAACAACTATTAGATGGATTAAAAGGGCAAATTCCCCACCCTCCTATAGCTAGAGATTTAATGTCTTCTCCAGTGCGAACAATTCGCCCAGAAACTACGATAGCTGAAGCACAAAGGATTTTATTACGTTATGGACATTCAGGTTTATCGGTAGTTAATAACCAAGATTTATTAATCGGAATTATTTCCCGACGTGATTTAGATATTGCTTTACATCATGGATTTAGTCATGCACCAGTTAAAGGTTATATGACAAGTAATTTAAAGACAATTACCCCTGATACTTCTTTACCAGAAATTGAGTCCTTAATGGTAACTTATGATATTGGCAGATTACCAGTATTAGAGCAAGGGCAATTAGTTGGTATTGTCACCCGCACCGATGTTTTAAGAGAATTGCATCAATTAACAATTCAAAATTTAGAATTAAAAACTGAAAATTATTCTCAAAGTTTAGGACTGAATGATGAATTAGAAAAACGTCTTACTCCTCAACTGTGGCAATTACTGAATATCGCTTCTCAAGAAGCAGAAAAACGAGGCTGGCATCTTTATTTAGTTGGAGGTGCAGTGCGAGATTTACTATTATCAGAAACAGAAAATCGCACCTTAATGATTAATGATATTGATTTAGTAGTTGATGGTTTTCATAAAACAGCAAATGTCGGTGCAGGGGTAGAACTAGCTAAAGCATTACAGCACATTTATCAAAATGCCAGATTAGAAATTCATGGTGCTTTTCAAACTGCGGCTTTATTATGGCATAAAGATATATTATTAGATTCATTATGGGTAGATATTGCCACAGCAAGAACCGAGTTTTATCCTTATCCAGCAGCAAATCCAGAAGTTGAAGCTAGTTCCATTCGTCAAGATTTATATCGGCGAGATTTTACAATTAATGCTATGGCTTTACGGTTAACTTCTCCTCGTGCTGGTGAATTATTAGATTTTTTTGGTGGTTTTATAGACTTAAAAAATCAGCAAATTAGAATTTTACACGCTAATAGTTTTATTGAAGATCCAACTCGGATTTATCGCGGGGTGCGGTTTGCGGTACGGTTTGGATTTTCTCTAGAACCCCAAACAGAAACTTATATTCGTTATGCTATAAATAGCGGAGTTTATAATCGTACTAGTCAAGAAAATAGTAAAACTCCGGCTTTGCAAACTCGACTAAAAACTGAATTAAAATATATTTTAGCAGCACATTATTGGCAATCAGCTTTAGAATTACTTAATAATTTAGGGGCTTTACAATGTATTCATCCTACGCTAAAATTAGATAGAGAACTTAACCGACAATTAAATTTATTAAAACACTGTTTAAGTAAATTTGACAAAAAAGAAACTTTAATAAATTGGCAAATGCGTCTGGAGGTATTAATAGCTTATTTAAAACCAGAATATGGAGAAAAAGTTGCTAAAAATCTCCAATTAGCTGATGACAGTATTAGCAGATTAGAGAAATTATCTCAAATTCAATCTGAGGTAATGAGATTATTACCCACTTTTGAAAAACCTAGTCAAACTGTATATTTACTCAAAAAATATGATTTACAAACTTTAATTTTAATTGCTTTACAAAGTCCCCGGAAAATTAGAAGAAGAATTTGGCAATATTTAACAACTTGGGGAAACATTCAACCGCTGTTAAATGGGAATGATTTAAAACAATTGGGTTATAAACCTAGTCCCCAATATAAGCAAATGCTTGATGATTTATTGACTGCGACTGTAGATGGTATAATTAAGGATAAAGTTCAAGCACAGGAATTTTTAGCCAAGCATTATCCTGGGTAATTAAAATTAAAAATATGAGGTTGATATGCAAGTTCAAACATCCAGCAAATATTACACTCCAGAAGAATATTTAGAACTAGAGGAAAAATCAGAATTTAAAAATGAATATATACACGGGGAAATTATACCTATGACTGGTGGAACTACAAATCATAATGAAATAGCTTTGAATTTTTGCACCAATTTTAAGTTTAATATGCGGGGTAAAAATTACAAGATTTATATGGGTGATGTTAAATTATGGATACCGCGTTATCAAATATATACTTATCCAGATATTATGGTAATTCAAGGAGAACCAAAATATCAAGGAACTGGAACTACTCAAGTAACAAATCCTTTAATGATTGTAGAAGTTTTATCTAAATCAACTATAAATTATGATAAAACTGACAAATTTAGATTTTATCGTTCTCTTCCTGAATTGAAAGAATATATTATGATTAACCAATATGAATATTTTATTGAACAATTTGCTAAAAATGTAGAGGGACAATGGGTATTAACTGAATATGAATCAGTAAATGATATATTGTCATTAAAATCAATAGATTTTCAAATTCCTTTTAGCGATATTTATGAAGGTGTAAATTTCCAGTAGGTTGGGTTGAGGAACGAAACCCAACATTATTAAACCTGATAATTAAAGATTGTGTTGGGTTGCATAGATTTTCAAATTTCTTTTAGCGATATTTATGAAGGTGTAAATTTCCAGTAGGTTGGGTTGAGGAACGAAACCCAACATTATTAAACCTGATGATTAAAGATTGTGTTGGGTTGCGCTGTCGCTTAACCCAACCTACGTTTAATTGTACATTAAATTTCATCAGGATCTATATTTAATTCCCGCAACTTTGCTGCTAAACGTTCTGCGGTTTCTTCAGGGGTAAAAACTAGCTTTCCTTCTGGTGTGAAATACCGCAATAATCCCTCATCAATTCCCAAATATAAATCTAATTGTTCACTCCATAAATGTCCTTTTTCATTTGCTTCTAGAGGTTGATATTTTCCATCTAATAAATGAAAACCTGCAAATTCTAGTGTATAAGGATCAAACCAAAAATAATCCGGGGTGCGGAAAGTATTTTGATAAAGTTCTTTTTTATATTCTTTATCTGTATTTGCTGTACTTGGAGACAGAATTTCTAAAATAAAATTAGGGTATTTTCCCTCTTCATTCCAAACTACCCAACTTTTTCGAGTTTTGCGTTCTGTTCCTAAGACAACAAAGAAATCAGGTCCGCGAAAATATTCTGATTTTTTCTGATTAGGACTATAGTAAATAGTGAGGTTTCCCGCAACATAGAAATCATATCTATCTTTCCATAACCATTTGAGACATTTGATTAAGAGCATAATTTGCTCTAGATGTAGTTCTGTTTCCACAGTCGGTTCATCACTATATAAATCACTGGGGGGAAAAATCACATCTTGAGAGATGTTTTCTTTAAGTTCTAATTCTTGAGTAATCATCATGATGTGATACCAAGTAGTTACCCGTCTATTATATCATTGACTAGGTTGGATTGACTTATGTTACCCAACATTATTAAACCTGATGATTAAAGATTGTGTTGGGTTGCGCTGTCGCTTAACCCAACCTACCTTTCTACTACCTTTCTAAACTACGAGGATCAAGTGCATCTCGCAAACCATCACCTAAAACATTGAAAGATAAAACAGTGATAATAATTAAGATTGCTGGTGGTAAAATCAGCCAAGGTTGTAATACTAAAATAGAAGCATTACTCGCTAAAGAAAGCATATTTCCCCAAGAAGGATCTGGTTGTTGAATCCCCAACCCAATCAAACTTAATACGGCTTCTGCACCAATAAAACTAGGAATTGTCAAAGTGGCAGAAATAATAATATAAGTAGCAGTTTGCGGCAAAACATGACGAATGATAATATAAATTGGATTACCACCCATTACCTTTGCAGCTTGGACAAATTCGAGTTCTTTGATTGATAATACCTGTCCGCGAATTATTCTGGCTAAACCGGCCCAACTAATTACAGAAGTGATCAAGATAATTAATAAAAATCGCTGAGTGCTGGTTAATTTTGGACTCAAAATACTTGATAGTGCTACTAATAAATAAATACTGGGAAAGGTCATCAAAACTTCTGCTAAACGCATGATTATACTATCAATTAAACCACCAAAATAGCCAGAAATACCACCAATAAACAACGCCAATGGATAGGTGACAATGATGCCAAAAATGCCAATAAACATACTAATACGACCACCATGTAACAAGCGACTAAACTGGTCTCTTCCTTGTTCGTCTGTTCCCAAAATATTAAATTTTGCGTCACCAATAACGCCAAATAAATGCCAATTTAAGGAAATTCCAGGAATAATTGTGATCTCTTGCCATTTTGGCGGTAGGGAAATACTCAATTTGAATAATTGGTATTCGGGTCCAGCAACAAATAAGCGTAATGGAGAAGGCTTTGTTTTATCTACAATTATTTTTCTCTCTCCAGTTTCTAAATTAGTATCACCCTGTATTGTAGGATAGATATGAGGTCCAATGAATTGCCCCGACTCAGATAGCCAATGAATGGGAGTAGGTGGGAGTAATGAACCGTTGGCTTGTGAATTATAAGGGTTATAAGGAGCGATAAAATCAGCCGCAATCACTGCTAAATAGAAACATAATAGGACAATGGCCCCAGATCGTGCTAGAGGATTTTTGTTGAGTCGTTGCCACCAATTCATAGTTTTTGATGTAAAATTTGATGTTGATTGATGCCGATTATTTATTGATCAAAGTATATATCAATAAATTAGACAAAAAACTACAACTCTATATTTAATTTATGAACAATTTGCATCTCCACCGCGCCCAATTTCCCGCTTTAAGTAATAAAATTTATTTTAATTACGGAGGACAGGGACCTATGCCCCAAGGGGCTATGGATACTATTGCTCAATCTCAGGCACATATTCAAAATATCGGTCCTTTTGGCAATGAAGCGTATAGTTGGATATCTCCACAAATACAAGCCAGCCGAGAAGCGATCGCATCTTTATTAAATGTACCCAGTGACACAATTACTCTCACGGGTAATGTTACCGTAGGTTGTAACATTGCTATGTGGGGTATTGATTGGCACGCTGGTGATCATCTATTGCTTTCGGACTGTGAACACCCTGGAGTCATAGCTACGGCTAGGGAAATTGCCCGTAGATTTGCGGTGGAAGTTACTACCTGTCCCTTAATGGCTACTTTAAACGCAGGAGATCCTACCAGTATTATTGCTGATTATCTCCGTCCCCGTACCCGCTTAGTAGTATTAAGTCATGTTTTGTGGAATACTGGTCAAGTTCTACCTATTGACAAAATTGTAGAAGTATGCAAAAGCAATAAATCCCTGTTATTGATAGACGCAGCCCAATCCGTGGGTGTTCTTCCCTTGGATTTAACCGCATTGGGTGTGGATTTTTACGCATTTACTGGTCATAAATGGTTATGCGGTCCTGCTGGGGTGGGTGGTTTATATGTCCGTCCCGAAGCGCGAGAAAGCTTACATCCTACTTTTATTGGTTTAAATGGAGTTATTACCAATAGTCAAGCACAACCAACGGGTTGGCAACCAGATGGGCGCAGATATGAGGTTTCTACTTTATCAACTTCATTATATGTGGGTTTAAAAGCGGCAATTACAATTCATGAACAGTGGGGAACAGCAGAGGAAAGATATGAGAGAATTTGCCAAAATAGTCAATATCTTTGGCAAAAATTAAACTCTTTATCTGATGTCAAATGTTTAAAAAATTCTCCTCCAGAAAGTGGATTAGTTTCCTTTCAATTAACTAATCAACCTAGTTTAAAATTGGTGCAATATCTAGAATCGCAAAAGATTTTAACCAGAACAATTGCTAATCCCAATTGTATTCGTGTGAGTGTTCATTACCTAACATTAGAATCAGAAATTGATCAATTAATAACAGTGATCTCAAGTAGGTTGGGTTGAGGCTTTGGGAAACCCAACAAAACCAGTGATTTTTAGTATTGGGTTAACGCAAAGAAACCCAACTGACACAAATTCTTTTTACCTTTTACCTTTCAAATCATGGAAAGACCAATTATATATATAGCCATTACTAATCACGGTTTTGGTCATGCTACCCGCACAGCTTCTATAGCTAATACCATTCAAAAATTATGCCCAGAAGCGTTATTGATTTTAGTAACTACTGCACCGCGTTGGTTACTAGAATCCTATATAGAAGGTGATTTTATTTTACGTCAACGGGCGTTTGATTTAGGTGTGATTCAGATTGATAGTTTGATCATGGATAAACCAGCGACCTTAGAAAAATTGCGAGAAATCAAAAAAAATCACAAATCCTTAATTGCTTCAGAAGTTAATTTTATTCGTCAAAATCGTGTTAATTTGATTTTAGCAGATATTCCTTTTTTGGCGGCTGGATTTGCAGAAGCTGCGAATATTCCTTGCTGGATGATTGGTAACTTTGGTTGGGATTTAATTTATCGAGACTGGGGGGGAGAATTTACAGAAATTGCTGATTGGATTAGTAATTGGTACGCAAAATCTAACCGGTTATTTCGTCTTCCTTTCCATGAACCTATGTCAGCTTTTCCCCATATTACCGACGTAGGTTTAACAGGTGGTTCTCCCCGTTTTTCTATTGATGAATTACGCAGCAATTGGGGAATAAATACACCTCCAGAAAAAACCATTTTACTAACATTTGGCGGTTATGGTGTGCAACAAATTCCCTATACCAATATTAGCAAATTTCCTGATTGGCAATTTATTACCTTTGATTTTTTAGCCCCAGATTTACCGAACTTAGTTAAAGTTACAAATCGTCAATATCGTCCTGTGGATTTTATGCCAATTTGTGGGAGAATTATCTCTAAACCTGGTTATGGGACATTTTCAGAAGCGACACTTTTAGATGTACCAGTAGTAACTATACCCCGTGATGATTTTGCAGAAGCAGCTTTTATGTTAGCAGGAATTACTAATTATAATCATCATCAAATTATCACTGCATCGGAATTTTTTCAAAGTGATTGGGATTTTCTGTATCAGTTACCCCAACCACCAAAACAAACACAAGTAATAAATAAAGATGGCAATGAAACAATAGCTAAAGCTGTGATAGATTATTTCTAAGTATTTAGATTCCCGACTTCTTCCATAGCATATAGCGGCCTGGTTTTTACTCAAGTGTCAAATAATTTAATTGAGGATCTTAGGTGGGTATTACCCACCATTATGTTAAATTAGTAACTCATTAATCTTCGTGGTCATCAAAGGGATCATCTAATTCCTGGCTTGGGGGTCCAAAGGATGTGTAAATTGCCATACCAGTGATAGCCACTAGTGCCGCACAAAAGGAAATTCCCAGCACTGTAGCGGGTTCTAAGTCCATAAATTTAGTTACATATTATGAGATCAATATTTATAGAATATTACAAAATTTAACTTAAATAACCTAACGTACTCCTCAATTTTGAGGTTTTGCCAATTTCATCTATAATGTCTTTATCAAATGCCAATAAAATTAAAAAAAGCTTTTGCTACTGATCTTAGGTGAATTATGGCACAACGGACTAGGTTAGGGGATGTTCTCAGACCCTTAAATGCTGAGTATGGTAAAGTTTCCCCAGGTTGGGGAACGACACCTTTAATGGCTGTGTTTATGGGTTTATTTTTCGTATTTCTGCTCATTATCCTCCAAGTCTACAACAAGTCTCTGCTAATTCAAGATGTACTTGTTGATTGGCGTAGTTTAGGGGGCTAATAGTCATCCAGTTATGAAGCTAAAATGACAATCTACCCGGCTTGTCCGGGTTTTTGTTATTCATAAAAAATCTCGAAAAATAGCGATAAAATTAAACTATATAGCAGGAAGCCTTCTAGGTTTACAGGAGAGGAAGATGAATATATTTGGTATCGGTTTACCAGAAATGGCAGTAATTATGGTAGTAGCACTACTGATATTTGGTCCTAAGAAGTTACCAGAAATTGGCCGCAGTTTAGGGAAAACCATTCGCAGTTTCCAAGAAGCTTCTAATGACTTTCAAACCGAGTTCAAACGGGAAACCGAACAATTGAAAGAAACTGTACAAACAACCGCTGAACTAGAAACTAAACACATTGAAGCCGGAAAACACCAGCAGGAAAATATACAAGGATGAAGGAGGGAGAAGTAAAACAACCGACTTTAGTAATTCCCCAGCTAATTGTCGGCTTAGGAAACCCAGAGCCTAAATATGACCAAACTCGCCATAATATTGGTTTTGCAGCTATAGATAGTCTAGCACGTGCTTGGCAAATTTCTGTAGCTGAAAATCGCAAATTTCAGGGCGAGTTTGGTGAAGGTACTGCACTAGGTAGCGTTAAAATCCGCTTACTTAAACCCTTAACCTATATGAATCGTTCAGGACAGTCCATACAAGCGGTAGCGAATTGGTATAAATTACCCCCTGAATCCGTGTTAATCATTTATGATGATTTAGATTTACCTATGGGAAAAACTCGTTTACGTTTGTCTGGTTCTGCGGGTGGACATAATGGTATGAAAAGCATTATTTCCCATTTGAATACTCAAAATTTCCCCCGGTTGCGAATTGGTATAGGTAAACCGAAAGGTGCTATAGATGGGGATAAGTCTGATACTGTTGCTCACGTTTTAGGACGATTTTCTGCTGCTGAAAATAAAGTTATGTCTCAAGTTTTAAACTTTGTCGTTGATTGTGTAGAATTTAGTTTTAAACAAGGTGTAGAAAAGACGATGAATCTTTGCAATACTCGGAATTTTGAAGGTGTTGAATCTTGAGTAAAATGTAATATTAAAGAATGTAAAAATAGAAAAAACATCCAAAATTATCAATATGACCCCCTTACCCGATTATCGTCCCAAACAGTTATCAGTAGGTCCACTAGAAGCAGAAATTCTGAGTATCGTGTGGGAACTAGGTTCAGCAACAGTTAAAGATGTACATGATCGCATTCTAGCAGATCCGGATCGTGAATTAGCTTATACTTCTGTTACCACCGTTCTCCGTCGTCTCACAGAAAAAGGCTGGTTAGCTTGTGATAAACAAGGAAAAGCCTTTTATTGGCGGCCATTGTTAACTAAACAACAAGCAGAGGTAATTAAAGCCCATGATCAGTTACAGCGATTTTTAGCAGTAGGAAATCCTGATATAATTGCCGCATTTGCTGATAGTCTAGATCAAGCTGCGACTGATCAAATAGAAGCGATCGCAAAACGCATTCAATCCGCGCGGGAAGCCAGAGGAGGAAAATAAATATGCATATAATCATGATTATCACCGCTGTTGCCGTTGCTTACTGGCTAAGATCCTCTGGTAATATACCCCAAGGCAATTGGCATTTACGATGGCAAAAAACCCTATTTTTATTCCTCTTTCCCCCTTTACTGATCTTCATGACAGTTACCGCTGTCGTCTGCATGGGTACACAAGGGAAAATGGGTGGAATGTATACCAATCCTTTCAGTTATATCCTAGCATTAATTTCTCTGGGATTTTTTAACATCTTAGGACTTAAACTTGTTTTAGGTGGCTGGAAAGCGATTAAATCGGCTCGTGAATGTCCCCAAATGAATCTGAATGGTAAACAGGTCAGAATTCTACAAACAAAGGCTTTATTTGCCGGACAAATTGGTTTTTGGCAACCGGAGTTAGTCGTCAGTGAAGGATTACTAGAAACCCTTTCCCCAATCCATCTAGAAAGCGTCTTAGCCCACGAACAAGGGCATTATCAATATAGGGATACATTCTGGTTCTTTTGGCTGGGTTGGATGCGTGAATGTACCGCATGGTTGCCCAATACAGAACCTTTATGGCAAGAGTTGTTAGTTTTACGTGAGTTACGGGCTGATAGTTACGCTGCATCTCAAGTAGATCCGTTAGTGTTGGCAGAATCATTGTTATTAGTCGTGAGTAATAACCCAATCACATCCGATGTCTGCTGTGCTGCTTTGGGTGCAGGCGATCGCTTGGAACAAAGAATTGAAGCTTTATTAACACCTCCTGAACCAATATCAGAGCGACAATTACCATCCTGGCGGATTTTTCTCCTCGCCTTTCTCCCCCTAATTACAGTCGTATTTCATACCTAATCTACCTTGAGTTCTATAGACACAAGCACATCAAATTGTCAATACCAACTTAACAGGTAGAGATTAATTCTTAAAAAGTTGGTATTTTTCAGTGAAAAATAGAAATTTTCCTTGGTAATTGTGCTATGTATCTTGATATTTAGTTAAAAATAAATTGGTAAATTTACCAATTATATTGGTAGATACTATGATAATCTTGGTAAAAGTATATCGGGTATCAATTTCATGAGCAAAAGAACAAAAATAATAGTCTTACTTGCTACAGCTTTATCTACTCTATTACTGACAATTGGCTTACCAATTGTAATTTCTTACCCAGGTGTCGCACAATCTCATCCCAAGTTACTCGTATCTGCGGCCGCTAGTTTAAAAGAGGTGCTGGAAGAAATTAAACCTCTTTACCAACAAAGTAAGGGCAACATCAATATTAGTTATAATTTCGGATCTTCTGGGGCATTACAGCAACAAATAGAACAAGGTGCGCCAGCGGATATTTTCATATCTGCGGCGAAAAAACAAGTAGATGCTTTAGAACAAAAAGGACTTGTAGTTGCTGGTACAAGGAATATCATCGCTAAAAATCGGCTAGTTTTGGTAGTACCTAAAAATGTTGTTGGTATCACTAGTTTCTACAATCTTAAAAATAGCAACGTCAAAAAAATCGCCATTGGTGAACCCAGAAGTGTACCCGCAGGAGAATATGCACAACAAGTATTAGAAAAATTAAAAATCTGGTCAGAAATTAAATCGAAACTGGTATTTGCTAATAACGTGCGTCAAGTTTTAGCATCTGTAGAAAGTGGCAACGCTGATGCAGGTTTAGTATATAAAACTGATGCCAAAATCTCTAATCAGGTAAAAATTGTAGTTGCAGCAGATGAAAAATACCACTCTGCCATTATTTATCCATTAGTAGTTATTAAACGCAGTAAAAATGTTGATGCTGCTAAAGAATTTTCCCAATTTTTATCTAGTGATCAATCTAAGGCTGTATTGAAGAAATATGGGTTTATTCTACCTTGACAGAAGTGAAATTTTAGATCCCAAACTTTTGTCCAGAAATCATAATTTATTCAGATTAAATAAAAAATTCAGGGATCTTACTCACGATTTATTAAACTGCCTAAACCCTGAAATTTTAATATTCTTTAATCATTGAGAAATACAGGAATACAGAAGGGTTTTAAATAAAAATAAAAATAAAAATAGAAATTTATACCGTTGATCTAAAAAACTATGCCACAGGACTTATCACCGCTTTGGATATCGTTGAAAACGGCTTTACTCGCAACATTTATCACCTTCTTTTTGGGTATATCTGCTGCTTACTGGATGTTAGGATATCGCGGTAAAGGCAAATCTTTAATTGAGGGTATATTTGTTGCACCGTTGATTTTACCACCCACAGTAGTTGGGTTTTTACTGCTGATATTCTTTGGTAAAAATGGTCCAGTTGGTAAACTTTTAGAACCCTACAATACCACAATTGTTTTTACTTGGTATGGTGCTGCGATCGCCGCAACCGTAGTTTCCTTCCCATTAATGTATAAAACTGCACTTGGAGCTTTTATGCAAATTGATGCTAATCTGCTGCGAGTAGCGAGAACCTTGGGCGCTAAGGAATTGACAATTTTTTGGCGGATTAGTTTACCCTTAGCATTTCCTGGGATTATTGCTGCCACTACCTTAGCATTTGCGCGGGCTTTAGGTGAATTTGGGGCGACTTTAATGTTAGCAGGAAATATCCCTGGACAAACTCAAACTATCCCAATGGCGATATATTTCGCAGTAGAATCTGGGTCAATCAATGAAGCTTGGTTTTGGTCAATTGCCATAATGATCATTTCCCTTTCAGGCATTATTCTAGGTAATTTTTGGCAAGAAATTTCATATAAATCAAAATCTACAAAAATATCGAAAAATTCAATAGAATTAGCAAATAAATCTTCTTTATTATTAGAAGATTCTGCCTCAAAGGGCTTATTTTTAAATATTGAAAAAAGACTCCCTAATTTTCATTTACAAGTTGCCTTTAATACTGATGATCAACCATTGGGATTATTGGGAGGTTCTGGGGCAGGAAAAAGTATGATTTTACGTTGTCTAGCAGGCATAGAAACACCCACACAAGGACAAATTATTTTAAATAATAGAGTATTATTTGACTCAGAAAATAACATTAATATTCCCATTTATCAACGACGTATTGGGTTTTTATTCCAAAATTATGCCTTATTCCCACATCTTACTGTAGCCCAAAATATCGCCTTTGGTATACCAAAATATATAGATACTAAAACAGAGGTAGAAAAGCAATTAATAGCCATGAAATTACAAGGATTTGGAAACCGCTATCCCCACCAACTTTCCGGGGGACAACAACAACGGGTAGCATTAGCTAGGGGTTTAGCAAGCAACCCAGAAGCCTTACTTTTAGATGAGCCATTTTCTGCCCTTGATACCCATTTACGCAGTCAATTAGAACAACAAGTTACAGAAATCCTGGCTGATTATTCGGGAGTAACTTTGTTTGTTACTCATAACATGGAGGAAGCTTATCGTTTATGTCCCAATTTGTTAGTATTAGAACAAGGAAAAGCCGCCCATTATGGTTCTAAATATGAGATTTTTCAACATCCTGCGAGTGTAAATGTGGCTCAACTTACAGGTTGTAAAAACTTTTCTCGTGCTAATATTTTAGCACCCCAAGAAATAGAAGCAATTGATTGGGGTTGTAATCTGCAAGTTGGAGAAAATATTCCTTCAGAATTGTCTTATGTTGGTATTCGCGCTCATCATTTGATTTTTACAAAAGATCCTCAACAAGTAAATACTTTCCCTTGTTATTTAGTTCGTACCAGTGAAACACCTCACAGAATGACAGTATTTCTTAAATTACATTCTGTTGGTAATCATGCCCATGATTATCATTTACAAGGAGAAATTTATAAAGAAAAATGGGTAAATATTCAAGATCAATCTTTTCCCTGGTATGTGCAGTTAGAACCTTCTCGGTTACTTTTAATGGAGTAAATAGTCTGTAGCTATTCTTGACTACAGGGGAATGGCCTTTTTTACCAGCAGGGGGGTTATTTGCAAAAGTATCTTTATGATACAGGGGTAAACTATCTAAAGCTAAAATATGAGCAACAGTAACTGGTAATATTTCGATGTAATTATTTTGTTGAATAAGAATAATTTCTTCTAAAGTTTTATTTAATGTTAGTTTACCTAACTGCTGTTTAATTTGTATTTCCCAGAGACTAACAACACTCAATAATCTAAGATTATCTTTATTCGTCAATAGCTCTAAGGCTCTTTGAGACAGTTTTGATGGCTGACTATCCCAAAAAATAAAAGTATGGGTATCTAACAGTAATTTCATGGATTTTGCAACCAAAATTCATCGGATAAAGGTTGATCAAAATCATCACTCATAACCATTGCACCTAAATTTAATCCGGGAAGTGGAGTATTTTCTGATTCCCAGACATTTGGCTCAATAGAATTAATTAGAGTTAATCTAGCAATGGGAGTATTCCCATTAGTAATTACTATTTCTTGGTCATTTTGAATCAAGGAGAGTAATTGACTAACGCTGATTTGTAATTGTTGAATATCCAGTGTTTTGGTTGACATAGTTGTTACTCTGAACATTATATTTGTCTATTATAGCTTAATCTATCCAAAGCGTAACTTACCTTTCAGATTAAAAGTAGCTTGCTTCCCTGTAGGGATAAGGCGATTCCTGCGGAGCGCTTCGCTATCGCCCTACTTATCCCCAAGAGCGATCGCTTATCTTTTATCAAAGTCATTTTACCGGAATGGGATCGCTTTTCTGATTTGCGGAAGGCGATTCCTGCGGAGCGCTTCGCTATCGCCCCACTTATCCATCAAGCGGTATTTTACCAGAGAGCGATCGCTACTTCCTAACCTAACAACCCCCAACACCTGCCTCAGCCATTCTGGGACATCCAAATCAGAAAGCTCAAAATTTGATCAACTGGTGGTACTGGATAATCATTCAAGTCAATGGTTACAGTTTGTCCTTCTAGTTGAAGAAACCGCCAAACCGTACCACTTGTGACCGTTCCATAAATTGTGGAAATCGGCTGCTGCTTCTGTTGATTAAAGCGTTGTGCTGCTACCATTTCGGCTAAACATTGTCCCAGTCCTGGTTTCAGGTCTTCTTTCTTCGCTTCCACCAAA
>LJOT01000939.1 GCA_001672075.1 Anabaena sp. CRKS33 | reverse complement strand
GTATTGCTTCTGGATAACGACGTAACCGCCACAGTTGATTTCCTCTTTCTAACCATTGACTGGCGGTAGTATTGCCTTGGGAAACATCTACTGATAAAATCGCTGTTTGAATAGACTTAACTTCTTGTTGATTTAGTTCTGGGGTTGGGGTGGTTTCTACCTTTTGGGCTTGGGTATTCAGTCGGGTAGCCAATGCCAAAAATGTACTCACGGGAATACCCAAACTATTACCTAATTGGATAGTTTCTTTACTATTACTATTATTATCAATAGCAGTTTCTCCATCAGTTCTGCCATGAATACCAATGACTCGCCCTTGGGAATCTAAAACAGGTCCCCCACTCATACCGCCAAAGGTGATACTACTATAAACTAATTCATATCCTCCTGTTAAAGAAACTGCACTTTGGGCT
>LJOT01000938.1 GCA_001672075.1 Anabaena sp. CRKS33 | reverse complement strand
AAATAGCGAATTGTTTCGTTGTCAGCAAATCTAGAAACACCAAACCAATATTTAATCTTCCGTTTCTGTGCCAGACTCAATTTCAGATAAATCTTCTTTGATTTTCTTAGAGTATTTTCTCCAGTCCGTGGATTCTACAGGAAAAGACGTGAAGGATTGAGAGTAAATCCTGGGTAAGTTCTGATTGCGGACTGTGTACAGTTTTGTCGAGAACCACGATTTGTCCACCGTTTTGTTCGACCATGTATTGTACAAGTTCAAATCCAAATCTTGCAAGCCTGTCTCTACAGGCAACAACAAGCATGAACTGATTTCCTTGCAAAAGTCTGTCCAGTAAGGAACGCAAACCTTTTCTTTTGAAGTTGAGTCCTGATCCAATATCTTTGATGATTTCTGCTTCTGGGTAGAGGGAT
>LJOT01000217.1 GCA_001672075.1 Anabaena sp. CRKS33 | reverse complement strand
TGCGTAAGCGTTGCGCTCCGTAGGAATCGCTCAATTTCCATTTTCTTGATCAACCAGGAGGAAATTTAACTTAAATAGAAATATGGGGACTTGATTAAATGATGTAAAAAACAAAGGAGGCTTTATGAAAGCTGTTGAGTTAGTAGGGACAGTAAACACAAATGGGCAGATTAATTTAGACCAAGCATTAACATTTCCTTACGGCAGTCGTGTTAAGGTTATTGTCTTATTGCCTGAGTTGATTGATCAGGTAGACGGTGATCAGGAGATACTCCAACCAATAAGCCTAAACGACCCTAAACTAATTGATACATTAAAAATGCGGACTTTGATTGAGACAAGCTTAACTGATATGGCAAATGATCCAGAGATCCAAAGAGAGATAGGTCTAATTAATGCTGAGTTTGAAATCTCTGAACTGGATGGAATAGAAAGGTTATGAACGTTCAGCGATCTGAAATTTACTTCGTCAATCTTAATCCAGTTCAAGGTAGAGAACAAGCAGGAGAGCGTCCTGTTTTAGTGCTTTCTGTAGATGCTATCAATCAATTACCATTAGTTGTTACAGTAGTTGTTGGTACAAAAGGAACAAATATCACCAAAAACTACCCAACAAATGTGAGGTGTTTACCTGAAGAAACTGGATTGTCAATAGAGACAGTATTTCTTTGCTTTCAAATTCGTTCACTTGATTTAAAGCGTTTTCCTAGCCAGCCTTCTGGCAAACTCTCAGATGCTAAAATGCAGGACATAGAAACCGTAGTTCGCTATTGTTTGGGACTTTAGTCTCGTTTCAACAGCAGTCTGTGAGGTAGGGTGTAGGGTGTTAATTCTGTGTATTTTGGGAGGGATTGTCCAAAAACTTATTGGTGTTACCGTAGTTTACATCAAAAGCATCTGTTATAGGCACTTTCTCATAAAAATACGCGAGATATTTTGTGCATGAAGTCTTATGGGATAAGGGATTCAGAATTAACAGACTAGGTAGGGTCTAACGGGGTTGTTAAACATCTTTGAGAAAAGCGATAGCGCAAGCGCTGACTTGTCAGTTCGCTCAGTTTCCATTATCTTGTGCTTCCTTAACTGTGATTAACTGCGATCTCATGGGTAAGCGATCGCTCAAAATCCATTATCTTGTGCTTCCTTAACTATTATTAACTGCGATAGCGTAAGCGCTGACTTGTCAGTTTGCTAATATTGAGTTAATGCGTAAGCGTTGCGCTCCGTAGGAATCGCTCAAAATCCGTTTTCTTGTGATTCTTTAACTGCGATTAATGCGATAGCGTAAGCGCTGACTTGTCAGTTCGCTAATATTGGGGAATGCGATAGCGAAGCGCTGCTGCAAGCAGTTCGCAATATTTCTACTTTATTTAGAAGTGTTACAATATCAGCGATCGCAATTTGAAGGTTTCTTGAGAATTGAGTTGACGTTTGCCGTCTAATATGTCTAATATTGTTTGCTCCTGCTCAAAAATCCTTAAAAAATCTCGTATTTCTAAATTATAGTCTTCCATTAATGTTTGTAATAATTCTCCATCAGTTAATTTAGGGAATTGTTCATTTTTCTCTTCATAGTCATAAACTAACATTCCTAATACATTTATATAATCTCGATCATCTTGGCTAAGATTTTTTTGATCTAATATTGTATTAATTCTTTGTTGAGTTATACTTAATTCAAGATCATTTGTAATAGGACGAGGTGCAAATTCTGTAATTAAACTGAGGTAATAAGGGCTAGGGCTAGGGATTGTTAAACCAGTCATCATTTTTCCAATTCTCCTTATCATAGTCTGCGTGGATTAAAACATCACGAATAAAAATGATTTGTGCCTGATAGTCAATGTAAGTAATCAACCGATAATTATTACCACTAATATTAAAAACGGTGAAGTTACCAACTAAATCAGCACCAAGGAAATAGTTGACGTAATTGAGCAAAGTTCTCAAGGTCAGATTTAGTTATTCTAACATACCATAATAATAAGCTATTTTTAGCTGTTGAGTGTTTTTCCCAAAATTCTCGTAAACTCCTCCGACTAATTACTCGCATGGGTTTAAAAATCAAAGTTTATATTTTATAATAGCTGATTCAGATACGGTGCATCGCCTAACAATCAAGACAGTCGCTACAAGATCGGCGATTACTAAGTAGGTGGGCGTTAAAAATTGTCGTTATGACAAGGGAACAGGGAAGAGGTTTTGGGCAACTTTACTTTTCGTTACTTATGTCGGTTTTTTTCTGTTCACTTACTTAGGTCGCGCTTTGTGATAGCGAAGCTTTGCTGTAAGCAGTTCGCTCAATATCCATTTCCTTGTGCTTTCTTAACTATGATTAACTGCGTAAGCGTTGCGCTCCGCAGGAATCGCTCAAAATCCATTATCTTGTGCTTCCTTAACTGGGACTAACTGCGATCTCATGGGTACGCGATAGCGAAGCGCTGCTGCAAGCAGTTCGCCGATCTTGTAGGGTGCGTTAATGTTAACGTAACGCACCTTAATTTCTTGATATATTCCACCTAATTACCTTCTGGTTGCACCGAAGAAAGTGTTAAAATCTAACCAAATGATTTTTTCCGCCTGAAACCATGCGTGCGATTGAAACCACAGGTATCTTAAATAAACAAGGACAAATTCAGCTAGATCGTCCCCTTCCCCAAGACAAAGCCAGTCGGGTGCGTATTATCCTGCTAATGCCAGAGGAGGAGGATCTCAACGAACAAACCTGGTTAGATGCAATCTCAACCAACCCTAGCTTTGCTTTCCTGAACGATCCAGAAGAGGACATTTACACCCTCGAAGATGGGCAACCTGTAAACTATGAAAGGTAAGGTTGTTCTGATTCAGTTTCCTTTCGATGACCTATCTTCCAGTAAAGTCCGTCCTGCCTACTGTTTAACAGATGTGATCGGCATTTATCAGCACATCATTTTTGCACTCATCACCAGTCGCATTCCTCAAGCACCCCTCAACACAGATATTATTCTGCAACTGGAACATCCAGACTTCCTTAATAGTGGACTTCGGCAAACATCAACCTTACGTCTTGATCACCTAGTAACCCTCCGTCAATCCCTAATTCGCCGTGAGTTAGGATCTTTCACATCAGAGACTCAAGCCTCAATTGCAGATGTTTTGTGTCGTATTCTATGCTTTTAATGAAACTAGGGATGCAAGCAGTTCGCCGATCTTGTAGGGTGCGTTAATGAAATGTAACGTACCTTATCAATTCACTGTTAAACATCTTTGAGAAAAGTGATAGCGCAAGCGCTGACTTGTCAGTTCGCTAGTTCTGCTGTAAGTGCGATCGCTGATCTTGTAGGTTGGGTTGAGGAAACGAAACCCAACAAATAACCAAATTACTTAAATATTATACATCATCCGATAGGTTACGCGATACCTACGGCGAGAAAAGCGATCGCTAATCACGTCGGATAATTTTGATTGTGGATTGCGATCTTTCAAAACAAACATCAAATTCTCGAAAAAAGTTCGTTTGCCCAAGGATTAAGGGTACATGAGAGGCTTCTATCCAGGCAAATGCTAAACGAACAGGTTCAATATTACCAATTTGAACTTGCACAAATAACCCCCGTGCTTCAACTTTTGCAAGATTTCCAGCCAATGGCAAGCGGACAGTTTGATTATCCCAAATCGCGCCTAATTGTAACCCAATATCATAAGGTAACACATTGACAGTAGATCCAGTGTCCAGCAGTGCCATCGCAGAAACAGAAGAGTTTGCATAACTCAGAATGATAGGAATTGTGGGTAATGCTTGATCATCATTAAAGGGAAATTCCACTGTACTAGCCATCAGTAGATGCCTCTTGGTGATCCTGAATCATCTGCATCAGGATGTTTGCAGCTTCCGTTGCGTCATAGGGCGACCAAATCGGATACTCTGAAGCAGAAAAGATAAATTGTAGTTCAGCATTTGGGATTTGTGTAGCTAGGAGTTTGAAAAGTGATAATTTGTCTGACTGACTCAGATTATTAACTAGAGGAATTAACTCAGTGAGTGACATAGTTTAAACTTCCATACAGGCAATAATACATTGATCATAAGTCATCTGTGAGGTAAAGTCTAACGAGTCCGTTAAACATCTTTGGGAAAAGCGCTCCGCAGGAATCGTTTTTTGCTAAAATATAATCAGGGAAACACCAAAATCAGATTATGAACTTAGATACAATTCAACAAGATATTGCGTCTCTTCCTCCCGATGCACAACAAATCATAGTCGAACTCGTAGAAGTCCTGAAAAAACGCTATCTTCTGAATCAACACAAATCTTCAGAAAATTCCTTGCCAGACTGGTCGGACTTTATCGGTTGCATAGAAGCTGAAACAGACCTCTCTAAAAACTATAAAAACTACTTGTTTAAGGTAATATGAGAGAATGATTTAATAAATTTATTCTTATTTTACCTTTGATCATTCATATTTTACAAGAACCCGCAACACCGACCCAAATCAACGAGATGCTTCAAGCGAATCGTTTCTATATTAAAACAGCCGTAGATATACGCAATCAAATTTTAGCAGGTGGAGGTGAAATGCACTCCGACTGCGAAAATATTATACTGGAGAATGGAAGTCAACAACAGGATATTTGGGGTGCAAGTTGGAATCCTATTTCTCAAGAAATTTTCTATGAATCAATGGTAAATCTCCGGCCACGTCAAAATAGATCAATGGAAATTTTAGATCCGACAATTCGTGAACAAGTCAAACAAATCATCCACAAATTATTAGGAGGTTTATGAATAACTGGACTGTAGAACAAATTACCTTTCGTTGTGAGCGTCTTTCTGTACGTCTGGAAAAATTAGCACAGAACTTTCTACAAATGGCATCTCTCAGTTTAGATGAATTTAATGGAGAAGCGGTACTTGAGATTATTCGAGAAAGTAAAGTATTTTTAGAATTGACAGCCATTGATTTAGATGTAGATAATGCCTTTGAATTAGCTCAAATACAACGTCAATTATCCAAATGGCATATTCATTGGTTATCAACTTGGGCAAGTGATTCTAATCGTCTGGAAATTTCCACCTTGTCTCAAACCTGGGCAAATCGAATTAAGGAAATCGCAGGAGTTCTGGTTTAAATTCCTATCTCTTAACCTGAAATGTAACGCACCTTATACAGAGTTAAACATATTGAATAAAAACAATAGCGAAGCCCTGCTGCAAGCAGTTCGCTGAATTTCCAAATAAATCAGGACTTACGCAAAAAATCTCTGAAACTCTTATTACTCCGTGAACTCTGTGCCTGGAGTGGTTCGTTTATTCCGTAACTCATAATTAATTTACGTAAATATCATAACTTATATATTACTATTTACGTATTTATATTGAGAAAAAACCGGGTTTATATTTTAAGAGAAAGTAAAAATTATACTTAACCACTTGCCTTGAACTTCCCTAACTGGGATTAACTGCGATACGCACAAATCATAAAAGAATGAACCACGAAGCAACGTTTGCGAAGCATCCCGTCAGGGATAGAACAGGAAGGAAAGGGAGTTTTAGAGGTATTTTGGGTAAGTCCTGAAAACACTCAAGCCCGAATCACAGTAATCCGACGTTGATTTTCCGTCACCACCACCTCAGTTGATAACCGTTCCTCCATTGGTAAAGCATTTTTCCGCCTATCAAACACAAATAACCAACCAAAATCCAACCCCAAACGCCCTAAATAGGATTCTAATTGTTCAATACCATCAGCTTGCGGATCACGCTTTTTATCCCGCCATACCTTTAACTCAATCCCTAACGTGACATCTTTGTAACGCAAACATAAATCCATTCTGTCACTACCGATCGCATATTCCCTTTCTAAAACTCCCCCACCATTAATCACACGATGTAAAAAAGCCATTAATACTATGTGTGGTGCAATTTCATGATAAGCAGCACTACTTAATAACGGTTCTCCATGTTGTCGCCAAAACTTGAGAAATGCAGTTAATAAAGCATCAGGATTTAATTCACCTTTGGGGGTTAACCAACTAGGACTAATCAGAGGTAAACTATCCTGAGTTCCTTGGACTAAAACACGGGGAATTACTTCACGATATATCGGGTTAGAAATAACTAATCCTCCCATCGGATCACGTCTTAATAATCCTAAATCAATTAAATATTGGCGATCATCGGCTAGAGTATCGGGTAATGTTTGCCCTGCTAAAATTGGTTGAATAATATTTTTAACTCTAGGTTCTCTGAGTTTTTCAGCTAAACTATCTAAATGGGTATCTTGACGAGCAATTAATATTTCTTTTGCTTGTAAAATGTGTTCTTTAGTAATAGGAATATTTCTATCTTTAACCATTTTTTCTACAATTTCTTTAGCTAAAGCATTCACTAACCAAGGTTGTCCTTGAGTTAAATCATAAGCTGTTTCTATTGCTTCAGGAGTAAAAATTTGTCCTGTTGCTGCTGTATGTTGTTGATATAATTCTCCTACTTCTTCAAGCTTAAAATTTCTCATGGTAATAGAAGCAACTTTAATATTAAAAGGACTAGATGTATTTAGTCGTTCACTACCACCGGATGCTACTTTATAATCTCGCACATCTCGTAAACCAATTAATCCTACCGATGAGGGAAAATTTTCTGGACGATTAGGAAAACCATCTCTTAATTGTCGT
>LJOT01000503.1 GCA_001672075.1 Anabaena sp. CRKS33 | reverse complement strand
CAATTGACCTTTTTAAACCTGTAAATTTGATTGTGCCATTTTGAAAGTAGATTTTATCATCAGTTTTCAAGAGATTCTTAATATTTTCTACTGCTCCGGTGTGAGTAGTTAAAAAAGCTACAACTCCATTCAAATCTTGAGTTATAGGGATAATGCGAAATAGTACGAAGAAAAAGGTCAACAAAGCGGAAACATTCATTAAACCTGTGACTAGTGCCACAATGATCATACTAATCAGAATTAGAGTAGATATACTCTCAGCTAGAGGCTTAACTATTAAAGAAATCCAGTAAACACTTTTCAAAGTGTCAACTATTTTTTCACTTGCTTTATAATACCGTTTTCGCTCAAATTCTTGAGTGGAAAAAGCATGAATTGTGCGTATCCCTTGAATAAACTCTAGCGTCCTAGCAGTAAAGCTATCATTAGCTGTAGTAATATCAAAACTACGTTCTCTAATTTGTTTATTTAGTGTAGATAATGCCACTGCCAAAAGACCAAATAACAAAATTGAAACTATGGAAAGTTTCCATGAAAGGATAAACAGAGAAAGAGAATAGACTACAAGTGCGAAGATTCTAGTAATTAAAAAAGCTATACCCCCGAAAATTTGTCTAATTCTCTCCATTTCATTGGTGAGTATATTAATTAATTCTCCAGATTTTTTCTGATTAAAATAGCTGAGAGTTTGAGCGCCCAATTGTTCAAAAATTCGTTTACGGAGAGTGTCTACTAAACTTACTTCACTAAACTGGGTGCAAATTTGTGCTAAGTAATTAAAAGATGCACGCATACAGGTTGTAATCACAATTAAAGCTGATATTCGATATAATCGCTCATTTACTGAACCATTAATTCCTAAAATCAAAATATCAAACCACTCAATTCCTGTTTTTACTGGTTCAGCACCAGGAGTAGTTAAACTTTGCAGAAATACCAACAGAAATCCTAAGCCAAACCCTTCAAAACTTGCTGCTAAAATTGAAAACACTAAGGCTAAAATTGCCACAAGTCGAAAATGTTTAAATTCTCGTAATATTAAGCGATTATTTTGCCAAAAACTTGTAGCCTGGAAGAGTTTTACTGTTGACAGTATAAATGCTGTCTGCATAGTTTTCCTTGTTTTTAATTAGGTACATAATTCACGAAAAAAACATCAAAACAGGAAATATTCATCTAATATAAAATCAGATAATTTTCCTGATTTGTATATCTTTAGATTTTAGCGTTTATCTGCCATATATTGATAAATTTTAGGAGTTGATTTAACTCTTTTTTGTTTTTCTGAACTTAATTTTACTGCATCTTCTAAAGATAAAGAATGATTGCTGATTAAGGAATGCTTTCCCTGTAATACATTCAATAAATTAGAGAAAATATCCAGGAGATATTTAGATAAGTTCGAGAGAAAATTTGTGGTATCATCTTTGAATTTTGAGCAAAATTTAATCGCCTGAAAAAGTTGACCATTTGCACCAACATACCATTCATAATTAAGCAGAATACTGGCGGAATACATTTTCATAACTATCAATCCTGCTATCAAAAATGGCATCATAAATAGGAGTAAAAACAATGCCAAATTCCAATCAATTATTCTTGATAAAAATCTGAGAAATTCATTACTTTTTTTCGGCAATTTCTGATAACTAGGAATACTCATAAATATTGGCTTATTA
>LJOT01000216.1 GCA_001672075.1 Anabaena sp. CRKS33 | reverse complement strand
ACAGGGAACAGGGAACAGGGAACAGGGAACAGGGAACAGGGAACAGGGAACAGGGAACAGGGAACAGGGAACAGGGAACAGGGAACAGGGAAGAGATAATAAAGAAAATAGGGGATGGGATAATAGGATAAGGATATTCAATTTTTATTGCCTCTTGCCTCTCCTTCCGCTATGTATTTTAATTTTGCAAATTTCGTCACTAATTTGTCACTAATTTGTTGACTTAGATACAAAATGAAAATAATTATTGATATTGGTCTTAATTTTGGGAAATTCTTGAGAAACTCTTAATATCTTCTTTAGGAGTGAAGCGAAAATCTCGGACTACCCTTAAAGAGAAAGGATCTGCAAGAGAAAGAGCCAAACCCAAACAAAAGATTTGAACACAAACTATGACACTACAAAGCTTTGGTGTGATTGGATTAGCTGTTATGGGCGAAAATATCGCTCTTAACGTTGAAAGAAATGGCTTTCCAATTGCAGTTTACAACCGCTCTCGTGAAAAAACCGATGCCTTCATGGCCTACCGCGCCCAAGGACGGAACGTTAAGGCTGCTTTTAGCCTAGAACAATTTGTCGCCTCATTGGAACGTCCTCGGAAAATTTTGGTAATGGTACAAGCTGGTAAGCCTGTTGATGCGGTAATTCAACAGCTTAAACCTTTATTACAAGAAGGTGATATCATTATTGACGGTGGTAATTCTTGGTTTGAAGATACAGAAAGACGCACTCAAGAATTAGAACCCACCGGTTTACGTTATATTGGTATGGGTGTGAGTGGTGGTGAAGAAGGTGCTTTAAATGGTCCTTCTCTCATGCCTGGTGGAACAAAAAGCTCCTATGAGTACCTATCCCCGATTTTCAATAAAATCGCGGCTCAAGTTGATGATGGTCCTTGTGTTACCTACATTGGTCCTGGTGGTTCTGGACATTATGTAAAAATGGTTCACAATGGTATTGAGTACGGTGATATGCAGTTAATTGCAGAAGCGTACGATTTACTGAAAAATGTGGCTGGTTTAAATGCAGCACAACTCCATGAGGTATTTTCTCAATGGAATACAACTGACGAACTCAATTCATTTTTGATTGAGATTACCGCTAATATTTTCCCCTATGTTGACCCAGAAACCAAGATTCCCCTCGTTGATTTGATTGTTGACGCTGCGGGTCAAAAGGGTACTGGTCGTTGGACTGTACAAACTGCTTTAGAGTTGGGTGTAGCTATTCCGACAATTACAGCAGCAGTAAATTCCCGGATTTTGTCTTCTATTAGAGATGAACGCATTGCTGCTTCTAAGCAAATCACTGGACCTAATGCTAAGTATGGTGGTGACATTGGGGCTTTTGTGAACATGGTCCGGGATGCTCTCTATTGCTCTAAAATCTGTTCCTATGCTCAAGGTATGGCGCTGTTGTCTACAGCTTCTAAAACTTACAATTGGGAATTGAATTTGGGCGAAATGGCTCGAATTTGGAAGGGTGGTTGTATTATTCGGGCTGGTTTCTTGAATAAGATTAAGAAGGCTTTTGACGAAAATCCAGCTTTACCTAACTTGTTGTTAGCGCCTGAATTTAAGCAAACAATTCTGGATAGACAAGCGGCTTGGCGGGAAGTAATTGTGACTGCGGCTAAGTTGGGTATTCCTGTTCCAGCTTTCAGTGCTTCTCTAGATTACTTCGATAGTTACCGCCGCGATCGCTTGCCACAAAACTTAACTCAAGCACAACGGGACTATTTCGGTGCTCACACTTACAAACGGACTGACAAAGAAGGAACTTTCCACACTGAATGGGTTCCCATTGCTGAAGCTAAGAAGTAAGACACTTTTAGTTAAGGTTTCAAGTTAATTCTTGCTGTTTATTTCGGCAAAATTGTCTATAGGGCGGGGTTTCTCCGCCCTAATTTGTAAGAAATTTACTGCTGTAAATACGTTTATTTTGTTGAATTATTCAGAAAATATTTAATAAATATTGATTCTTGATGTTCTACAGCACTTACCGATGTTATGAGGTACATATTTAGCGGGCAAGATGCCCGCACCACAAGAATTTCATGATTCAACTTTGTAACTCATCAGAGCGGAAAACGCTGTATATTTTGACGGATAGCGTCGGAAACGCTAACAGTGCTGCTTTATCTATAGGACTCCTATTTGATTTTTGATAGCTTGCGTAGCGTAGCCATACAGAACTCGGTACATACTGAAATCCTTCTTCCCTGTTCCCAGTTAAGAGTTCCCTAACTCAACCGAAAATTCACAGAATCAAACCGGATTCCTATATAACAAATTGAGAGAGTTTTGTATAACTTCTTAACTGCTGGTTCAAAAATCATCCGGATCTGACAAAAACAGATAGGTAGAACAATCTATATTGTCGTAGCAATGACTTTTTCAGGGTAATCATTACCCGCCATAAATGTGATATGATACACAATATTTTCTGCCAAATTTGCTATATTTTATGATTATTTGAATCATACAGGAGTGATTTAAAAAAAAGTAATTATCTAATGATCAATGATCAATTCCGTAAATTTTATAATTTAGACATCAAGGAGAATAGCCATGACTAATATTAACCCCTCCTATGCTACCAAACAACTGTTAGCTGGTTATGCAGGAATTGTTTTCGGTGGTTTTGGTTTGCATAAATTTATTCTTGGTTACACATCGGAAGGTTTTATTATGTTAGCAATTTCCGTTGTTGGTGGCTCTCTCACCTATGGATTTACATTAATAATAATGCAACTGGTTGGTTTGATTGAAGCTATGATTTATTTAAATAAACCCCCGGAAGAATTTATTAATACCTACTTTGTGAATAAACAAGCTTGGTTCTAGGATTTTTGATCAAGTAAAATGGATATGCAAATTCTCAAATATAAACATAAGCACTTACTCATCCTGCTAATGATGAGTATGGGATATTTTAGTGTAATATCAGATTGGGAAATCAATTATTTTTGGAAAAGCCTGATTTTGATGTTGCCATTACAGTTAACTGCTATAATTTACACTACCAGGACAAGACTATGATGTTTGGGATGAAGATATTTTGGGGATTTACAAGTAGATTTTGTCGAGAAGTTAGGATCTAAAGAAACTTAATATTTTTTCCCTCGCCTGAAGTGCAGATTTTCGCTTAATCTCAAGGTAGAGACACTGGTTGTCAAGTGTCCAACCAAGAAGAGTGAATGTAACAACCTATCATGCAACTAAATCAAACAAACCAGTTCCCGGAATCTACTCCCTCCCAAAAAATACTAACTAGCGAGAAAATTATTTTAGATGTTGGGGGGATGAAGTGTGGTGGATGCGTTAATGCAGTAGAAAAACAGCTTACTCAGCATCTAGGGGTTAAAAGCGTCTGTGTGAACTTAACAACGGAAGTTGCAGTAGTAGAAATAGAACCTGGTGCTGTAGATGCAGATACACTGGTTCAGAGGTTAACAGCCACAGGATTTCCTAGTCAACTACGTACAGCTAAAAGTGCTGGTGATCAATCTGCTGTTTCCCCCAACCCCGCCTCAAGACAGCGCCAAGAAATGCAGTCTATAATTAGACAGTTAGTAGTGGCTGGCTTGTTACTATTTTTATCAGGAATTGGGCATTTTGGTAATATTGGTGCAATTTTACCTATTTTAAATAATATCTGGTTTCATTGTGGACTAGCTACCATAGCAATTATTATTCCTGGTAGACCAATTTTAGTCGAAGGTTGGTTAGGTTGGCGACGGGGTGCGCCAAATATGAATACCCTCATTGGTTTGGGAACGCTTACAGCTTATATTGCCAGTTTAGTAGCGCTATTGTTTCCCCAAATGGGTTGGGAATGCTTTTTTGATGAACCGGTAATGATGCTAGGTTTTATTCTTTTGGGGAGAACCTTAGAAAAACAGGCTAGACTCCGCGCGGCTAAAGCATTTCGCCAATTATTAGCCCTTTCCCCGCAAACAGCCCGTTTAATTATTAACCCAGAACCAGAAAAATTAATTGCTGGTGCAAATATGATCGAAATTCCGGCGGAACAGGTGCGGGTAGGTGAATGGTTACAGGTGCTACCAGGTGATAAAATTCCCGTTGATGGTGAAGTTCGTTTTGGACAAACTACCATAGATGAATCAATGTTAACCGGGGAATCAGTACCCGTAATTAAACAACCAGGAGATATTGTCACTGGGGGAACTTTAAATCAGTCAGGAGCGATCGCTATTCAAGCCACCCGCACAGGTGATGATACTACTCTAGCCCAAATCGTGGCTTTAGTAGAAGCAGCCCAAACTCGTAAAGCCCCAGTGCAGAAATTAGCGGATACGGTGGCTGGTTATTTTACCTACGGTGTCTTAACAGCGGCTTTTCTCACCTTTGGATTTTGGTATTTGTGGGGAACTCACCTATGGCCAGATATTACCATATCTGGGACAATGGAAATGGCTCACAATATGGGACATCATCCCCAGCATTTAGTCCCCCATACTGAGTATTATTCACTATTAATTAGTTTAAAATTAGCGATCGCTGTCATGGTAGTTGCTTGTCCCTGTGCCTTAGGACTAGCTACCCCCACAGCTATTCTGGTGGGTACTGGTGTAGGTGCTGAAAGGGGATTATTAATCAAAGGTGGTGATGTTTTAGAAAAAGTTCACAAATTAGACACTATAGTTTTTGATAAAACCGGAACTCTCACCACAGGTAAACCCACGGTGACAGATTGTATATCTATTACTAAATCGGCTTTAGAACTATCATTGATTCAACTAGCAGCAGCGGTAGAAAGCGGCACTTATCATCCTCTGGCTATAGCCATCCAAGAAGAAGCCAAACGCCAATATTTAAGCATTCCCAATGCTGTAGACTTCCATACTGAACCTGGTATGGGTGTGTCCGCTGTCGTGGAGGGTAAAAATGTGCTTTTAGGTAACTGGGAATGGTTTAATTATCACCAAATTGATATTAACGAAACAGCACAAGAACAGGGAAATAAATTAGCCAAAGCGGGAAAAACTGTCATAGGTGTGGCTGTAGATGGCATTTTAACCGGATTAATTGCTGTGAGTGATACCCTCAGACCAGATGCTCAAACCGCAGTAAATAAATTACATCAGATGGGTTTGCGCGTAATGTTGCTTAGTGGTGATAGAATAGAAGCAGCTACAGCGATCGCTAAACAACTAGGAATAAATAACACTAATATCATAGCAGGTATCCCTCCCGCCCAAAAAGCTGCCATGATTCAATCTCTTCAGTCTGGGAAAAGCAAATCATTCGTCGCTATGGTCGGAGACGGTATTAATGACGCTCCAGCTTTATCACAGGCAGATGTAGGCATCGCTTTACATTCTGGCACAGATGTCGCCATGGAAACCGCCGAAATTATCTTAATGCGAAATTCTCTGACCGATGTTGTCAAAGCCATTCACCTCAGTCGAGCGACTTTTAATACTATCCGCCAAAATTTATTTTGGGCTTTTGCTTATAATACAATAGGTATTCCCTTAGCTGCTGGTGTACTATTACCTAGCTGGGGTTTTAATCTCAGTCCCTCCAGTGCAGCAGCACTGATGGCCTTTAGTTCTATCAGTGTTGTCACAAATTCAATTTTTTTAAGGAGGTTGGCTCTCAACCGATAGCCACCGTGGCCTAGTCACAATTGACATTAAATTAAAAAATACCAAAATTCCAAAACTTTTCTAGAAGCTTCAATTCCCAGGTTTTTAGCGTAATTTATCATCAAAAACAAGCAAAATGAAAATAGCGATTAGTGGTGCAACAGGATTTGTAGGTAGTCAGCTAGTAAGCAGACTATACACAGAAGGTCATAAAATAATTGTATTAACACGGAATGTCACATTTGCCCAAAAGGTTTTTCCGGTTTCGGCTTTTCCTAATTTAGAAATTATTGCCTATACCCCCACCGTATCAGGTTCGTGGCAAGATACTATAGTAGGTTGTGATGGAGTAGTGAATTTAGCAGGAGAACCCATTGCGGAGGAACGGTGGACACCAGAACGGAAACAGGAACTTCTCAACAGTCGCACACTGAGTACAGAGAAAATTGTCGCCGCCATAACTAAAATGAATCCTCGACCAACTGTATTAGTTAATGCTTCTGCTATTGGTTACTACGGAACTAGCGAAACAGCAACCTTTGATGAAAATAGTCCTCCTGGTCAAGATTTTCTCTCCCAAGTCTGCAAAGAGTGGGAAAAAGAAGCTGAGAAAGTCAAAGATACTGGTGTCCGTTTAGTAATTTTGCGTTTAGGCATTGTTTTAGGGAATGGTGGCGCTTTAGGGAAAATGATTACCCCTTTTAAACTCTTTGCCGGTGGACCTATTGGTAGTGGTCGTCAGTGGTTTTCCTGGATTCATTTAGATGATATTGTCAGTTTAATTATCCAAGCTTTAACCCAACCTACAATGAGTGGAGTATATAATGCTACTGCTCCCCATCCCGTCAGGATGACAGAATTAAGCACAACTATGGGTCAAGTGATGAATCGTCCTTCCTGGTTACCTGTACCTGCTTTTGCTTTAGAAGCGATGTTAGGAGATGGGGCAAAAGTGGTATTAGAAGGGCAGCAAGTCTTACCCCAACGGACTTTAGCATCAGGTTTTCAGTATCAATATCCTAACTTACAATCAGCATTAACACAGATTCTTAA
>LJOT01000215.1 GCA_001672075.1 Anabaena sp. CRKS33 | reverse complement strand
CGTTAAAAATTGTCGTTATGACAAGGGAACAGGGAACAGGGAACAGGGAACAGGGAACAGGGAACAGGGAACAGGTTTTGGGCAACTTTACTTTTCGTTGCTTATGTCGGTTTTTTCCGTTCACCTACTTAACCAATAATACAAAACCAACCATAATCCAAGACAATCCATTTATAAATTTTCCTTGTCTCTCTGGTTTGTATTTTTAAAAAAATATTTAAACAGGATGAAAATAATCATAAATATCTTGCGCTAACCGAGAACCAATTCCGGGAACTTCCGTTAATTGTGTCAATGTCGCTTGACGAATATAATCAACGGAGTGAAAATGAGCTAATAGTAACTTTTGTCTATGTTGTCCTAAACCCGGAATTTCATCTAAACGAGATCGTTTTAATTGATCACTTCTTTGTTGACGATGAAAACTGACAGCAAATCTATGGGCTTCGTCTCGTAATCTTCTTAATAATTGTACTCCTGGTTGTTCTGGATTAGTTTTTAGAGGTTGAGATGAATTTGGTAAAAATATTTCTTCTTGCTTTTTAGCCAAACTAATAACCTGTAAATCTCTTAATAAATTCATTTCTGTTAAAATACCCACAACAGCAGATAATTGACCCTTACCACCATCAATCATAATTAAATCAGGCCAGTCAGAATTACCCAATCTTGTTAATTGGGGATTTGCGATATATTTTCTAAATCTTCTCTGAATAACTTCGGCTAAACTAGCGAAATCATCTGAATGTCCAATTGTAATATTAGGGTTTTTAATTTTGTAATGTCGGTAATGTTGTTTGGCTGGTAAACCATCAATAAATACCACTTGAGAAGCGACGGTATTAGTACCTTGAATATGGGAAATATCATAACCTTCAATACGTTTTGGTAAATCTGGTAAATCGAGAATAGTAGCTAGATCTTGAGTTGCTTGTAGATTGCTACTTGCCAATTTTTGCATTCTTTGTAATTCATATTGGGCATTTTTTTCCACCATTTCAATTAATTCGGCCTTAGTTTGTCGCAAAGGGGCTAAAATTGTCACTTTTTTTCCTTTACGTTCTGTCAAAATATCGGACAGAATTTCACTATCTGGTAAATCATGTTGTACCAAAATTTCGCTAGGAATTTCTATATTGTCCGCTGTTTGATAATGTTCTTCTAAAACTCGTTGTAAAATTTCTCCAGGTTCAGGGTGAGAGTCAGCAACAAAGGCCAAACGGCCCACTAATTGACCAGCGCGAATTTGAAATAATTGAATATAGGCGTGTTGATTATCTGTAGCTAAGGCCACCGCATCTCGTGATACTGTATCATCAGGTAAGGATACTTTTTGGTCTGCATTTAGGGATTTTAAAGCAACTATTTGATCACGGGTTTTGGCCGCATTCTCAAAATCCAATTCCTCCGCAGCCCTTTCCATTTGTTCTGTTAAAATATCAATTAATTCCTGAGTTCTTCCTTGAAAAACCATCGCCACTTTTTGGACAATTTTTCTATATTCTTCTGGAGAAACTAATTTTTGACAAACTCCAGGACAACGACCTATATTATAATTTAAACAAGGACGATCTTTAAATAAGGGTTGTGGTCTTTGTCGCAGGGGGAAAATGCGTTTACATAAATGCACAATTTCCCGTAATAAACCGGAATCTGTATAAGGTCCGTAGTATTTATCTTTTTTGTGTTTTGCTAATTGACGTTTACGAGTTATAAAAATACGCGGATATTCCTCTGACCAGGTAATACAAAGATAGGGATATTTTTTATCATCTTTGAGTAAAACGTTAAAATATGGCTGATGTTGTTTAATTAAATTCGCTTCTAGTGCTAATGCTTCGGCTTCACTATCAGTGACTATAAATTCAATTTCTGTCACTAATTTGACCATCGTGTTGATACGTTCCGTTTTATTGCTAGAGTCACGGAAATAGGAACGGACACGAGAACGCAATTTACGAGATTTACCTATATATATTAGGCGATCGCTGCCATCTTTCATTAAATAAACCCCCGGTTCTAGAGGAATTTCCCCTAAACGATTTTCTAGTTTTTCAGGATTTTTAACTAGTGGTAGTGTTTGCGAATTTATGGTCATAATTGTCATAAATTTAATTTATGTAATTTTAGATAACAAATATTAAAATTTATTTTAAATGGCTCAGTTCATAGCATACTTCTAGACAAGTAAATACACTCCATAGAGAGATGCAAAAAAAGAGAAGTAGATTTACATTGATCCTGGTGTGTCGAATAACTGCTTTTTATGAGGTTTAGCTTCACGCTAGACCTTTTCCCTTATTTGAGAATAAATACCAAAAATATATGATTAATATATGATTAGTTTTTTCTTTTGCACCCCATAACAGCTTTTATAAAAATTGATATAGATACTTTAGACTTTAGATAGATGAACATCAGCATCAATTAATGTATATTCAGTAGCTATGGTAAACAATTGGTATATATGTAGGCTTGGTGGTTGACCAAGCCTTTTTATATTGTAACTTCTTACTCACCAAAAGCACAAATATTTTCTTTAATTCTACTTTAGGTAGTAGAAATATTTATGAAAATTGAGTAGTGTTAACTTTGATTAATGCCTGAAAAACGTATATGGACTCTGAAATTATTTTCAGAGTCTTTTTTTATTTCCGATCAATTAACAGAGAAACAGCTAAAAACACTGTAGTTTCGTTAATTATCATATTTTGTTGATTTTGTAAACATCTTAAAGAATGATGAATAGCAATAACATCCGGTTTAAAGTAGTTATATATGGTAAACACCTGGTATATATAGAGGCTTGGCTAACACCCAAGCCTTTTTTATGTTTAATTTACTTGGTAAAATTTTATATACTTTACCGTTTGTAGTGTCAACATCTGTGGTGACAATGCCATATCATTTTTAGGACAATTTGGACACATCCCATAGGAAGATGATCTATCAGGAGAGTAGGACTAAATTAATTGAGTACGTTGTTAAGCACAGCAATTATGGAGGTTTGGTTGAAAGCACCAAACCTTTTTTCTCGTTGTAACTACATGAAGCTATATCAATATTAATTTTTTGCAGGTTTAACTACAACTTCCAGGAAGAGGAGATAGGGTGAAAGTTGAAAATCACCAAAAAATCTGACATGATGACCAGCCGAAAGTTAAATAAATAGCAACTTGGGGTAATAAATATAGTTATAGGGCGGGCAAGATGCCCACCCCACAAGAGTTTGATAAAATATCAATATGTAAGTAGGTTGGCGTTAAAAATTGTCGTTATGACAAGGGAACAGGGAACAGGGAACAGGAAAGAGATTTTGGGCAACTTTACTTTTCGTTACTTATGTCGTTGTTTTTCCGTTCACCTACTTAAACATAAGTGTTTGGGATCATTTCTAACAGAATTATGCTCGTAGAGGAGAAAAAGTTAACCTGGGAAGAGTTGAGAAAAACGAAGGGAGTAGGGGACCTAGAGGAGAAGAGGGAGAAGATGTTTCCCAAGCGCCAAGGACTAAGGAGTAGCACCACTAAGTATTTATTCATGAAAATAGGGTGTTTTAACTACAAAAAACAGATAAAAAACACAAAAAATCCTGAAATCTATATAAATTAATAGTTTCACCTATCCACTTCGGGCGACAACACCTTAGAATGATTCATTGAAAAGTCGAGTCAATGGGATTTACGGCGGTTTTGAGTGTAAATACTCTCCAGGAACGATTTTTGTATTTGTACAAACAGAGATTTACGTAAAG
Organism: Anabaena sp. CRKS33; assembly: GCA_001672075.1. Taxonomy (GTDB): domain Bacteria; phylum Cyanobacteriota; class Cyanobacteriia; order Cyanobacteriales; family Nostocaceae; genus Dolichospermum. The sequence continues at coordinate 2,913 of LJOT01000215.1, read as the reverse complement.
ATGCGACAGGGTGCATCTTGAAAGAATATCTGGTAAAACTTTAGGAGTCTGATATGAACAAAGGCGAATTAATTGATGCAGTGGCGGAAAAAGCTAACGTTACCAAGAAACAGGCTGATGCTGTTTTAACTGCTGCCATAGACACCATTGTCGAGGCGGTTTCTTCTGGTGATAAGGTGACATTAGTGGGATTTGGTTCTTTTGAATCACGGGAACGCAAAGCCCGTGAGGGACGTAACCCCAAAACCAACGAAAAAATGGAAATTCCCGCTACCAGAGTTCCCGCTTTTTCCGCTGGAAAACAGTTTAGAGAAAGAGTAGCACCCCCAAAAGAGTAAGTTTTGTTCTAGGGAGAGTATTTTTGATGCCACAACCAGCACACGGGGGAAATTTAGCCTGGGCGGCGGCGTTAGCTGGCTGTTCCCCGGATGCTATTGTGGATTTTTCCGCCAGCATCAGCCCGTTGGGACCGCCTAGCAGCGTTATTGCAGCAATTATGTCCCAACTGGATAATCTCAAGCATTATCCTGACCCGGAATATAGTGAACTCAGACTGGCTCTGGGTCACTTTCATCAAATAGCTGCTGATTGGATTTTGCCAGGTAATGGTTCAGCAGAATTATTAACTCTGGTTGGTAGAGAATTAGCGCAATTAGCAGCAACAGTTATACTGACTCCGGCTTTTGGGGATTATTACCGCACTCTCGCGGCTTATAATGCTAAGGTGCTGGAGTTTCCTCTGGATTTGGGAACGGGGACACGCAGCTTACCTAAGAGGGAGAATATTTCTCTGCTTCCAGATTTCGGATTTTTGACTTCGGAATATGGGTTACTCCTGAATAATCCTCATAACCCGACGGGAAAGTTATTTTCACGGGACTCTATCCTACCCTATTTAAAACGGTTTGCTTTGGTGGTGGTGGATGAGGCCTTTATGGACTTTTTACCCCCTGATGAGGAACAAAGTCTGATTGAATTGGTGCAAGAATATGATAATTTGGTGATTTTACGATCGCTTACCAAGTTCTATAGTCTAGCAGGTTTAAGATTAGGTTATGCTATCGCTCACCCCCAGCGTTTAGCAAAATGGCAATCATGGCGAGATCCTTGGCCTGTAAATATTTTAGCAGCCAAAGCAGCGATCGCCGCTCTCGAAGATACAGAATTTCAAAATCGCACCTGGAAATGGCTACCAGAGGCGAGAAATCAACTATTACAAGGGTTAGCCTCAATTCCTGGTTTCACCCCCCTAGAAGGGGCTGCTAACTACCTATTGGTAGAATGTCAGCAGTCTACTTCCCAGTTACAAAAAAAATTACTTCAGCAACACCAGATTTTAATTCGTGATTGTTTAAGTTTTCCAGAATTGGGTGATCGTTTTTTCCGCGTCGCTGTCCGTACTGAATCTGATCACCAAGGCCTATTAACAGCCCTGCAAAAAATTAAAAACTCAGAATTGTAGCAGATGGGTAAATTGTACTGCATTCACAGCGAATTTCATCTGAATGAGGTACAGTTTTAGCGGGCAAGATTCCCGCACCACAACATCTAAATAAATGACAACTAACTACTGACCACTGACAACTGACTAATGACCAATATTGATTACGATATAGTTATTCTTGGTGACACTATTGCTGCATACCAAGCCGCTTTAAATGCTACTGGGTTAAATGCAAAAGTGGCCTTAGTTGTCAGCGATAATTTTTCTCATGACTACTATTTTAGTCATCAATATGTACTGAATGAAATTAGTAAAATTACTCAACAATCTCGTAATTTAGTAAGTCTAGGAATTGACGAAACAAATATTAGCTTAAACACAATATCTCTTAACTGGAAAAAGGCTTTATTTTATGCTATTTCTGTTTCCAAAAATCTTACTCAAATCAATTCCCTTCCTAATTTAGCAGCCCAAGGAGTTGATATTATTGTTGGTAATGGTCAATTTCAATCTTCTCCCTTGAGTTTCATAGTTAATGAAAGACGGTTGTATAGTCGTACTTACTTACTCGCTAATGGTTCACGTCCTTTAATTCCCAACATTCCTGGATTAGATACTATTGAATATCTGACTTTAACCAATATTTGGGACTATTTAGAAAAAACAACATTACCTAAAAATTGGGTAATTCTTGGTGGTATTCCCCAAAGTATAGAAATTGCCCAAATTTTAGCCCAGTTTGGTTGTAATATTACCTTAATAGTTAAAAAATCGAGTATTATTCCTCATCTTGACCCAGAAATAAATCAATTATTAATAGCACAATTAGAAGTTAATGGTGTGCGTGTTTTAACACAAACAAAAGTAACCCAAGTTCGACATATAGATAATCAAAAATGGGTACAAGCAGGAAATCAAGCTATGGAAACTGATGAAATTTTCATTGCTACCGGACAACAACCAAACTTAGAATATCTCAACCTATCCGCAGTGGGAATACAATATCATCAACACCGCTTAGTTGTCAATGAGAAATTACAAACGACAAATCATCGTATTTATGCTTGTGGTGATGTAATTGGTGGTTATAATATTGAGAATCTTAGTAATTATGAAGCTAATATTACCATAAAAAATGCCTTATTTTTTCCGAGAGTAAAAGTTAATTATCAGTCTGTTCCTTGGGGAATCTATACCTATCCTAGAGTAGCACAAATTGGTTTAACAGAAATTCAAGCAAAAAGTCAATATCCCCAAAATCAAGTTTTAGTTTTCAAACAATATTTTAAAACAGCTACAAGCGCACAAATTCAAGGACAAATTACAGGAATTTGTAAATTAATAGTTTTTAAAAATGGCAGAATATTGGGATGTTCTATTTTAGGAATAGCAGCAGCAGAATTAATTAATATCATTAGTTTAGCAATAAACCAAAATATCAAAATTCAGCATTTAGCAAAATTATCACC
>LJOT01000937.1 GCA_001672075.1 Anabaena sp. CRKS33 | reverse complement strand
GGCTTGGATGTCTGGTTTAGAAATGGCTTATTTGCGCTTTGATACCAGTAGTGGCAACAGATTGATTTTAGAAACTGGGGCTACAGAAAGTTGGGTTGTGGCCAATATCCGCACCCCTGAACTTTTAGCGGAAGCACAAGGCTTTGCTGTAGCCAAAGAACAAGCCAATGGAGTCCATTTTATCGGAGTCCAGTCCGATACTCAAGCCCAGTCCTTTGAGGGATTTTGGCTATTACAAGAAGTCAATTTACCGTGAACTGCTGGCAGCAGGGCTTTGCTATCAGCAGTATACAAATGTGATCAAAAACTGTAACTTTTGATGACACGCTAATGGGATAATGATATGCGACGATTAAGCGGTTTATATCCAAAATCCATAATTCATAAAGGGACATGGGTTCTGTAAATTTGTTAC
>LJOT01000017.1 GCA_001672075.1 Anabaena sp. CRKS33 | reverse complement strand
CGTTGAATAAATCGCTGACTTGTCCCTTGTAAACCCGCACTAGGATCAAGTTTATGCCATCTGGCAATTTGAATAATGGCAAATAGTAAATCACCTAATTCTGATTCTTGTCTTTCTTTGGTTTCTTCAGCTAAAGCCTGTTGAAATTCCCCCAACTCTTCATGAAATTTGCCCCAAACTTCATCTACATTATTCCACTCAAAGCCAACCTTAGCGGCCTTTTCCGATATCTTCATAGCCGCATTTAAGGGGGGAAGACTACGACGATAACGATTTAATTTATGACTGAGTTTTTGTTCTTCTACAGTTTCACCTTTTTCTGATGCTTTAATCGTTTCCCAATTTTTATGTACTTCATCAATGCTTGCTACAGTTACATCAGCAAATACATGAGGATGACGACGAATTAACTTTTGAGAAATACCCTCTGCAACTTCTTGCAAAGAAAAATCACCCGCTTCACTGGCAATTTGGGCTTGTAACACTACTTGTAATAATAAATCACCTAATTCTTCAGCAATAGCCTGTTTATCCCCAGTTTGAATCGCGTCTACCACCTCATAAGCCTCCTCAATCACGTAAGGAGTCAGGCTTTTTGGTGTTTGTGCCAAATCCCAAGGACAACCTTGAGGCGATCTTAATTTTGCCACCACATCTATTAATTCTTGTAATGCCAGCAAAGTTTGATTAACTTCCATATTATTTACCGCTTTTTGACACTGCGACGACTGGGGCTAACTTTACGTTTCTTAATTTTGCCACGGGGAAGTAAACCTTGAATACCCTGTTTTTGAAATCGTTTATAACCGGAAACAGTCCAATCACTACAGGAATGACTCATTGCACCGAGTTCACAGCCGACAAAGAGGGCAAAAAATTCTCCATAATATATATAGATGGTCTTCCCCACAGTTCCCCACAGTTCTCCCCAATTCCAAGGCACATTTCCCAACTTGGCGAAAATCATCACCACCACAATGGCCACCAAGGCCAAAAAAGTTGTCAGATACACCACCCTTAATGTTGTACCAATAATCGGACCGTGAGATAAAAAAGAGCGATGGCGCAGACTTTTTTGATAAGGTAGCCAAATCCATCGCAGAAAACCCCAACGCTGAAATTGACGGGAGTAAATATCCAAATCGGGACCAAACATCAGCCCCCCAAACATAAATCCACCCGCCACCAACAAAGTTATATTACTGCTGTGAGTGGAAACTAACGTTATACCCGCCACAACAGGCATAGACCAGATAGTAATGCGATCATGCGTTTGACCAGAGGGCATCTTGGAAAATTAAAAATATCAAATTAATCAAATTAACAGCAAAACCCTGAATTAGTATAGCTCAATCCCGTTTACATCAGCCTTTCCCAATCCCCAAAAAAAATTTTCTCAAAAGACTTGCAAAATTTTCAAAGGCTATGCTATATTAATTGAGTGAGAAAAACGGGCGGTTAGCTCAGTTGGTAGAGCGCCTGCCTTACAAGCAGGATGTCATCAGTTCGAGTCTGGTACTGCCCATTTAGAAAAACACAATCCCGTTTTGATAGCAGTTTACAACTTGTTTGTGAACTGCTAAAACATTTTGGGGCTACATTTTCAATTTCATTGATTTTCACCCACCTTTGCTAACTTTCCACTGGAAACCCGCGCAGGTGGGTTTTTTTATGGTGCTGTTTGTTGTTCTTACGCTTTTCTATATATCTTAGTAAGCTTTCATGCAAGGGTTTTTACTTATCTTAACTCTTTTTCTTGCACCTATTCATCTTCTATCCCCCTCAAGTCATTGATTTGTCACGGTGTTTATTCAGCAAGCCCTAGTTAGGTAATGCTTTTATTATTCCCCATTCTCTGGTTCAAGATTTAAACCGCGATAGATTTGTTCAATGGGGAAACTGAGATTGATGCTTTTTAGTTCAGTGGTGTCACCTTCTCCATAGTTAATAATCATCCATTGTCCCGCATCATTTTTGTGATACAAATCTATTTCCATCGCAGTGGAACTAACCAACAGGTAATCTTTCAAGACTGGGTTATTTTGATACATTCTGAATTTGCCGCCTCCGTCGTAGGCTTCGGTAGTTTTTGAGAGAACTTCAATGATTAAGCAGGGGTAGGTAATATATTGGGTTGTGGTTTGATCGCGATCATCCCAGGTGACGCTAATATCGGGATAAGTGTAGTTATTTGTGCCAACAATATTAACTCTCAGGTCAGAGTTACCTGTTATGCAACTACTAAAGACCCCTAGGACTTACGCAAGATTCATGGAATAACGAACCACAGAGGCACAGAGGTCACGGAGAAATCAGGATTTGAGAGATATTTTGCGTAAGTCCTGACCCCATTGCAATACTGTCATAGAATTTAATGGAACTACTTTCTTTTAGTTAGGAGATAATCAACAAAAATAACATTCGCTCTCCTTGAGGTAAAATGGTTTTAAAACTGAAGAAACCTATATTCCCTATTTCCGCAAATAATTATCAATAAAATCAGTAATTTCCTGATAAAAAACTTGACCCTTTTCCCTACTGCTACTTGCAGTTACTAATAACCTTAAAGTTTCCACCAACGAACTGATAGCAGAATCACAAACCAAATCAAAAAGCTGACCTAAATCATCTTGATTTTGTTGTCCATAAGCCAAAGCATTAATATAATTAATGCGAATTTGATTATTAATCACCACAATGGGATACCCTGCACGAATTAACAATAAATTCATTAATAATCTAGCCGTTCTGCCATTTCCATCTCGAAAAGGATGGATAGAAACAAAACGATAATGTGCCATTGCTGCATATTCTACAGGATGGAGGGTTAAAGTAGCATCGCAATTGAGCCAATTTACAAAATCTGCCATTAATTGAGACAGTAAATAATGGGAAGGATAAAGATAATTTGTTCCTGCTGCCATTACATCCAGAGTACGATAACAACCCGCCTCGTCTGGGTTAATTTTCCTCAGAATCAGATTATGAATTTGTTTAATTTCCCATTCATTAATTACTGTATCTTTTTGGGCTAAACTCTCAATATAGTCTATCGCCTCTTTATGTCCAATCACCTCTAAATGTTCATCGAGAGTCTTGCCCCCAATTGTAATTCCTTTAGTTAACACTAACTCGGTTTCACTTTGAGTTAAAGTATTCCCTTCAATGGCATTAGAGTTATAAGTAAAGCGGACATCATACAGCTTTTTGAGTTCCGCAATTATTGTTGTGTCAAAGGGTCTAAAGTCATCCAGCCAAACTTTTAGCTTGTCTATTTGCTTTAATTTAAGTTGATAATTCATACTCACATATTTACTTATTAAAGCAGTTAAGGAAAAATCTTTTTTTTGACTTAAACCAATGACCTGTTGAATAAACTGCTCGTAAAGTTGAGAGGAAGATACTAGCATAGGGTAATGGGTAATGGGTAATTGGTGATGAAATCTCTACTTTCATCCTGTAAATCCTTAAATACTGGATATCCTGATTCTGACAAAAAAATTCTGACAATGCTGTCAATTTCATCCAAAATTAGCTGACGCAAGAATGGGGGTTATAGTGTTGTTGACGGCAAAGTTATGGGTAAAGTCACAAGCGGTTCACAAACAAGTTGTGAACTGCTAAAACATTTTGTGGCTAAATTTTCAATTTCATTGATTTTCACCCACCTTTGCTAAGTTTCCACCAGAAACCCGCGCAGGTGGGTTTTTTTATGGCTGCTGTCACCGAGATTTATTCGGTGCTTCCAGGTAAGCAGCACTTATACATAGCATCAATTATTTTTTTGTCAAGTTATATTGACAGTTCTTAACAAAATTGTTATATTACTTTACATAACTTAACAAATTGCAAAAAAATATTATGTATACTCCAACTGGACAAAAAGGTATTCTTAGCGACTACGTCAGAGAAGGCAAACTTTATTACGCAAGATATCGTAAGAAAGCGCAACAAATCAGCCATAATTTTCACAGTTCTGTAGGAGTATTAGATGTCACTTCTACAGTTGTAGTTACATGGAAAGATACCTAAAATTTTCAGGTTAAGTATTTGTATTTAATTATAATGTAAAATTATATTCTTAATAAATCCCCACCTGTGCTAAGTTTCCACCAGAAACCCGCGCAGGTGGGTTTTTTTATGGCTGCTGTCTTTTTCCCCGATTTCAGATCAGCAGCTTTTTATCTTTATCATTAATTGTTTTTTTGTCAATCTCTATTGACAGTTCTTAACAAAATTGTTATATTACTTTACATAACTTAACAAATTGCAAAAAAATATTATGTATACTCCAAGGGGACAAAAAGGTATTCTTAGCGACTACGTGAGAGAACCCAAACTTTATTACGCAAGATATCCTAAAAAAGCGCAACAAAGCAGCCATAATTTTCACGGTTCTGTAGGAGTATTAGATGTCACTTCTACAGTTGTAGTTACATGGAAAGATACCTAAAATTTTCAGGTTAAGTATTTGTATTTAATCGTCATGCAAAATTTATCTTAAAAAAACCCCGACCAAACTGGGGTTTTTTATTGCCCTATTAAACGTCGAAGCTGATCTCGAAAATAACAAAAGCTTGGTGATAGATTATTGTCAATATCCATTAGAGGAGATATCTTTTCAGCCCAAGTTGTTTTCTCTTTACCAATTACCTGATAAGGAAGTTTAGACAACTTTTGACAACCTCCGGGATATACTGCGTCGGCTAACTTTTCCCATGTGCCACAAATATCATCATTAGCATAAGAATTTAGGGTTGCTAGTTTGGCATTTGGATAAGCCGCCTTTACTGCTGCTAAATCACCTAAATACCATGCTTCTCCTTCCTCAATAGCGATGCAAAATTGCGTCTTTGGTTTAGGTTCACAAGAGTCTGCAATATTCAGTAATTCTTTGCGAAAAACACTCAAACATTGGTCATCAAGATCGCAAATAATGATCAGAACAGCATGATCACTAGGGGGATAATTGGCAAATGTTTTACCATAACCTTGAACAAGTCGCGGCAACTGGTCGAGCAAAATTCGTTTTTTGGGATCAGAATTAGATGTGAGATTTTTAGGAATATGCCCTACTCCTTTGTAAGCATGAATATTAAATGTGTGTTGTTCGGTGTTAATAATTTTTGGAACAAGAATCTCAAGAGCAGTTTTCCCGGAAATATCTTCAACTAATATCTCAAAGTGCATATATTCACCTTGCGTCCAAGTAGTCACTGTACCAAAGTCCACCCAGGGGCAAACCTTCAGAAACAAGATTATTTATCAGAGGATCTTCACTAGCCCGCTTAATTTTAGCAAATCCATCCTCACCCTTTTCTAATACCCAAACTTCTTCAGGTTCAAGGGCATCTACAAAATATGGTTGATGTGTTGTCACAAATATTTGTGATCCACCTTGCTGACCTGTAGTGTGTTCTCGAAATTCTCTAGCTAGGGTTTCTAAAAGTTTATGATAAAGTCCATTTTCCGGTTCTTCGATACAGAAAAATGGTGGTGGTGAAGGGTCTTCTAACATCAGAAGATAGGCGAATACTTTTAGTGTACCATCTGACATTTGTTGAGAATAAAATGGGTCTTGAAACCCTTTATCATTGAAACATAAAAGTAGTCTTCCATCTGGACTTGGGTGGGTGCTAATCTTGTTGATACCGGGAATTTTGTTGGCTATTTTTTCCAGTATGGATTGAAACTTTTTGGGATGTTCTCTTTCCATAAATTGAACTACATTACCTAAATTATCTCCATGAATATTCAAATGCTTTTGTGGTCCGGCTAGAGGTAAACTACGGGCAGCATCTGGAGTAAAATAGCTTAAATACCACCCTTCAATAAATCTTCTAAACATAGAAATTCGGGGATGTTGTTTAAGTGAACCTAAAGTAGCAATTCCCAGTTTTCGCGGATCATCAAGTTCAACTACTTCGGTTTCTTTACTTTCTGCTTCTGCTTCACCTCTTTGGATTTTATCCATTAAATCTGACATATCAAAATCATCTTGTTTGCCTTGTTGTTCACCTTTCCATGCGATTCCTCTGCCTTCATTGAGAATTAAAAAATAAAAAGGTTTTCCCTTACTTTGTCCTTTTCTGCGTTGTCTTAGTCTCTCTTTTTTTATATAAGGTCTTCGAGTTGAGTCAATATCTATTGCTAATTCATAAGTAATTGGTCGCGCATTACCATCTTCTTTATAATAGATCTCAAACTCAATACTTCCCTGTTGTCCTTGAGAGAGAATTTTCTCAAAACCACCACGACCATGAGCATAACAAGCTTCTTCTACTCCATTTTTCAAGCAATCAGCAAGAAAGCCAAAGGTGTCGAAAATGGTACTTTTTCCTACGCCATTCTTACCAATAACGGCTGTCATTGGTGTTAATGGATTGGCAGTTTGTGTGTTCCACAATTTCCCCAAAGTGATATCACGAATAACTCTGTAATTTCTAACTCTAAAGCCTTCTATTCTAGACATTTAATTTCCTCTACTTTGATTTTACTCACTAATTTTTTGAGGAATGAGATAAATTATTCCTGAAATAATTGTTAATATTACCGATACCCAAAAGGCAATTAAAATCGGAGTTTGCCAAATTGGAGATAAGGGAGAAATTAAGAGAGATATGGCAATAATTTGACTAACTGTTTTCAGTTTACCCCAAATATTTGCACCAGTGATAGTAGTTTGATTAACTCGCCAACCTGCGATCGCTAATTCCCGTGCTAAAATTATAAAAACTGCCCAAGCTGGGATTTTTCCTAATTCTACTAACACTAATAATGGTGCAAGTACCAATAATTTATCTACTAAAGGATCAAGAAATTTACCTAATTCACTAATTTGGTTAAGTTTTCTGGCTAAATATCCATCTAACCAATCAGTTAAAGCTCCAATTAAAAATATAGTTAAACATATCCATTTGGCTTGATTTGTGGGATTGTATAAACCATAAAGTAAAAAAGGTATTCCCAGTAGTCGAGAAAAAGTAATCCAATTAGGTAAAGTCATGAGAATTAAAAATGTCAGAATTTAGGGGTCAGAAGGAAGAATTAAAGACAGGTAAAAATAGAGAATTAGGAATTAAATACAATTGATAAAAACTGTATTTCATCATATCAGGAATATCTATATATTCCTGATTTCCAAATCCCTTGTTAAAATCTTTCTACATCTGGGAATTTTTGAATAGGTACTTTTGCAGCTTCTCCACAAGTGCGGGGTGTGGGGAAAATTTTCCCAGGATTTGCTAAACTTTGGGGATTAAATACCTGTCTTACCCATTGCATTGTTTCCAAATCAGCTTCACTAAACATATCTGGCATATAGCATTTTTTATCAGCACCAATACCATGTTCACCAGAAATACTACCACCCACTCTTACACACAATCTCAGAATTTCACCTCCCAATTCTTCGACTTTTTCCAACTCTCCATGTACAGAATTATCAAATAAAATTAATGGGTGTAAATTACCATCTCCAGCGTGAAAGACATTAGCAATGGGATAACCATATTGATTACTTAACCGCTCAATTTCTTGGAGAACATAGGGTAATTGAGTCCGGGGAATTACACCATCTTGTACATAATAATCTGGGCTAATATGTCCCGCAGCGGCAAAAGCTGCCTTTCTACCTTTCCATAATTTTAATCTAGTTTCTGGGTCACTGGCGCTAGTGACATTTCGCGCTCCATTTTTTTGACAAATTTCTTTAACTCGCTGTTTATTAGCGGAAACTTCCACTTCTAAACCATCAATTTCTACTAATAGAATAGCCGCAGCATCACGAGGGTAACAATTAGTGGCAACCACATCTTCTACAGCGTTAATACTAATATTATCCATCATTTCCATCCCACCAGGAATAATGCCCGCGCTGATAATATCAGAAACCGTGGCAGCAGCAGCATCTACGCTGGTAAAATCTGCTAATAAAACACAAATTGATTCGGCACTTTTGAGAATTTTTAAAGTGATTTCTGTCGCAATGCCTAAAGTACCTTCTGAACCGACAAAGACACCGGTTAAATCATAACCTGGAGTTTCGGGAATTTGTCCACCAATATCAACAATTTCACCATTAGGAAGGACGATTTTTAAACCTAAAACATGATTTGTTGTCACACCATATTTTAAACAATGTACTCCCCCAGAATTTTCGGCAATATTACCACCAATAGAACAAATAATTTGACTAGAAGGGTCTGGTGCAAAATAAAAACCAGCGCCGCTAACTGCTTGAGTTACCCAACTATTAATTACTCCCGGTTGGACAATGGCCCGTTGATTTTCTAAGTCTATTTTTAAGATTTGTCGCATTAATGAAGTGACAATTAAAACAGAATTTTCTGCTGGTAAAGCACCACCAGATAAACCTGTTCCTGAACCTCTAGCAATAAAGGGAACGGAGAATTGATTGCAAATTTTGACGATTTCTGATACCTGTTCGGTGGTTCTTGGTAAGACTGCGACGGGGGGACATTGTTTATAGCTGGTTAAACCGTCACATTCATAGGTAAGGAGTTCTTCTTTGCGTTGTACTACACCTTTTTCTCCCAGGACTGCGACAAATTTTTTGATTATGGGTTTCCAGTTTATGGTTTGAGTTTTGGGTGATTCTTGGGTAAGCATAGAGTTTTTTATCTGTGGTAGATGTTGATCGTTGATGATAGCAAAATATTGATTTAACTGCTTATTATATCACAAAGACGATGTTACATTAAAGTCTCCAATATCTTTTTACTCAAACTAAAAAAACAAATGTTGGTAATCATTATTTATTAAGTAGATATTGTAGATATTTTTTATGGTTTTGTGTATAATGGAAAATGGCACAATGATTAACAACAATTCAGATTCCATAGTTGTAGGATTCTATCTTCTACTAATTCGTTATACAAAGTGTTGTTGAGTTACATAAAATTAGCAGACGTTACCAAAACCCGCAAAACCAGCCCTAACATATCCACACATTGCTACACTGCGTGGAAGACCACCAGATTTGGCTGAAGGAAACTCTTCTACTATCAATTCCCATTCCATATCAAGTTACTAGGGTATGCTTTACTCATCTGCTCACAAGGTGCTATTATCTACAAATTCCAGTATATACTTTGCGAGCTTTCTTACACAGCCTCCCACTTTTAAAACATCCTCTCAGTGAACTGATGCAAAATAAAGGCTTCGGAATCCACTGATGTGTAAGAAACATTCTAATAGTGTTATAATCTTTAATTCGGGCTGTCTGTGGTTTTTGAGTTTTTGTTTTTGAAGACAATAACTCTACTATATCAGCCCCCTTTTCATCCTCTTTTTTTATGGTTTTGGGTAAGTTTGATAGAGCGGAATGGTGGAGGTTCACACAGTGGTGGAAAATGAGAGTATAGAACAAATTCATGCCCAGGATTTTTCCTGGCGGTTTTGGCCTGTTGTGCCAATTTATCCTTATGGTCAACGTCGCACTATTCGTAAAGAAGTTATTAAAGATACTATTTGGACCTTCGACCAATTACAGGGAATTTTTTATGTAGTTGTGCCAATTCGCATGACTGTAATTAAGCTAAAAAAGGGCGGTTTACTAGTTTATGCACCTGTTGCACCCACGGGAGAATGTACTAGATTACTAAATGAATTAGTCACAAAACACGGTGATATTAAGTATATTATTTTGCCGACGATATCGGGAATAGAACATAAAGTATTTGTAGGTCCCTTTGCGCGACGCTTTCCCCATGCACAGATATTTGTTGCTCCGGGACAATGGAGTTTTCCCCTAAATTTGCCTTTGAGTTGGTTGGGTTTACCTGGTAAACGGACTCGGATATTACCTGAAAATAGCCAGGAAGCCCCTTTTGCTGAGGATTTTGATTATGCAATCCTCGGACCTATTGATCTGGGTTTGGGTAAGTTTGCAGAGGTGGCTTTTTTCCATAAGCGATCGCACACGCTCTTAGTTACAGATACAATAGTTTCAGTACCAGCAGAACCACCAGCAATTGTCCAACTTGACCCCTATCCCTTATTATACCACGCCAAAGATCAAGCTTTTGACATGATTGCAGATACCCCAGCCAATCGCCTCAAAGGGTGGCAGCGGGTAACATTATTTGCCCTGTATTTTAGCCCCAGTGTATTAGAAGTACCTACATGGAGTCAAGTATGGCGAGATGCCCAAAAAGCCCCAGAAAGGTCTAAAAAGGCATATTTTGGTTTATTTCCTTTCCAATGGCGGGAAAATTGGCAAGATTCTTTTGCTATTTTGCGAGGGAATGGACGGATATTTGTTGCGCCAATTTTACAAAGTTTGATTTTAAATCGCGCACCCCAGGAAACAATCAATTGGGCTGATCATATTGCAAAATGGGATTTTCAATGGCTAATTCCCTGTCATTTTGATGCTCCAATTAAGGTAGAACCGCAACAATTTCGTCAAGCATTTGGGTTTTTAGAAACACAACCCCTTGGGGGTGTTGTTAGTAGCAATAGTTATCTTTTACCGGAGGATGATTTTAAATTGTTGAGAAATATTGATGCAGGGTTAAATAAGCTTGGTATTGTACCACCTGCGAGGGAGAGGGTTTGAAAAATTTTAGGCTATTTCATGTTTCATAAACCTAAGAAAAATTATTTTACTAAACAAATCTTGTTTTAGGGGATGTACATAATATAAATATAACTTACTGTCTTGACATTGTAAATATAGCAGTCTATCATTTATTTTATGGATGTCTACTTTGTATTAAATGGTATTACCTTCGTCTGGAACGAGGAAAAAAGCCGAAATAACCCCAGTAAACACAATGGAATAACCTTTCAACAAGCAGCAGAGGCATTTTTTGATCCATTCATCAAAATAGTAGATGTTAGTCGCAATGATGAAGCCAGAGATGCCATTATTGGTTTAGATACCCGTTGGAATCTTTTATTTGTAGTCCATATCGAATTTGAAGATGATGTAATCAGAATTATTTCAGCCCGTAAAGCCACACGAAAGGAGCGAGAATATTATGAAGATTGAAACATTAAAACAACGCTTAAACAAAAATCGGCCCATGATTATGGTTACGCTAAGAATACCAGAAGATGTAGTAGAAGAATTGAAACAACTTGCACCCATACTTGGTTTTTCTGGTTATCAACCCTTGATTCGAGCATATATTGGACAGGGAATGAGAGCAGATTTAGAAAAGTTAGAAAATAATACAGTTAATGCTTTAATTGCTAGTTTAAAACGACATGGTGTGAGTGATGATATTATTCATGAAGCATTAAATGAAGTTGTTAATAAATAAGTAAAAGAGCTGAAATTAACAGTCTAATATTTCCCTAATAACACTCTTTAAATTTGCATCATCAGGGCGTTTTGTAAACTGTTCATGACTATAAATCCACACAGGCTTAATCAGAAAAATTTCTGAATTGACTAAATACATCAATCTAATTTGTCCAGAAGCACCTTTAGCAAACCTCAATTCCAGTTTATGAAACGTCCATCTTTCCGGTAAATCAATTTTACCAGGTAATGGTTCTTGGCGGGAATTTGGAGGATACTGATCTGCAATCAAATCTTCCAATACTTCCACAATAAATTCAACAAAAGCATCTCCGTGAACTTTTCTTAGTTTTTTGAAAGAACGTTTAAAATTTTCGGATTCTTCAATCGAGAAGGGAATTAAGCCAGTCACGCACTTCTCCTTTCTTAATTCTAGTTAATGATTCCGAAGTACAAGCGTCCTTCACAAGTTCAGACATTATGGGTTGATAAGCAGGGTGATCACGTTCTATTAGGTCTAATTTTTGATAACCTAATGCTTTCAAATCTTCCAGCAAAATCGCCTTAGTTGAGCTTGCGTGGGGTAGTAAACCCTTACGAGCTTTTTTCCAAGGAAACTCCAAATGAGTCATATCACTAAGCAAATAGGCGTGATAACCTCCAAAATTTTCCCACACTTCTTCAAGAAGTTTTTTCTGATCATCAGGAATTTGTAACAATAATTCTTGACTAGGAATAGGTAATTGATTCGCTTCAAATTCGCTGTAAAATCTGTAAGCAGGAGGACACACCGGACCATATCGCCATGCTTGAATTTCTTCTGCAAATAACGGTTCATTGTACATCGCTAAATGTAAGCTTTGTGAATAATACAAAAGCTTCTGAACTTTCATATTAGTCATTTCTGCTTCCATACCGTCTTCGTAGGCTCTCACAATAAAGTAAGAGGCCACATTGAGACAATCAATCATAATCAAACTCGCAAATACAAATAGATTGATTATAGCAGTTCCCATGCTCATGAAGTACAAAGTTTTTTAGTTTTAGGGAACAATGATCAAAAAGTCGGTGATCTGAATTTTTTAATTAGAATTTTTTAACTATTTTCTCCCTCAATGATCGCTTTTTCTGCTGGGGTTAATTTATATAGTTTATAAACGATTTCATCAATTAACCAATCACATTGTTTTAGTTGTTTTTTGATGGGTAGAAGTGTATTTAAACTGGCTTGATATTCTTTTGCTAATGTTTCTTGTTCTTTTCTACCGCTGATATCAATTTTTAGTTTTTTCTTGTTTTTCTTGAGAATATCAATTAATTCGTCAAGGGTTAAATGGTTATCTGCTTGTTTTTGTTTATAATAATCACCTAAGTAATTTTGAATTTTCGATTTATTGGTAAGATTATCAATGTCAGTACCGATTAATCTGGCTAACCATGTTAAAAAGCCTTTGATTTCTGTTTGTTTTTGTTTATTTAATTCTATCATTTGTTCGGCTAAATATGCGAGGAAGTCATGAATTACGTCTGCTTGTTCTGGTTGTTGATTGAGGTGGTGATCAATTTGGGTAAGTAGGATATTTGGGTTATGATTGATTTGATATTGTTGGTAAAGCTTAATTGTGTTTTCTAGATAAGTTTGACGTTTTTCTGCGGGAGTTGTGAAGGAGATTTTTGGAATAGGAAGATATTGAAGATATTCTCTAAATCTAATGTAGCCACCACGAATAGTTAAAGCACCAAATAGAAGTTTATAAAGAAAATCACTCAAAGGAGAATTAAGAATAGCTGCTAAAAAACTAATATTTACTTCCTTGCTAGATTTGGGGATAATGATATACACTGTATTTAGAGCATAGTATGAATTCTCTTGAGAAATATCAAGTCCTACAGTTAAATTTTTTCCTATATCCTTAACCACAATTTTTTTCTGTTCAAAAAGTTCTTCTGATTTTGGATTATATAATTTTTCTTGATCATAAATTAAATATCTACCTTCCCAATTAATCCAGTATCTTTCCACTTCTTCAGCATCAATAATTGGTTTAGTGCGTGTTTTTATTGATTCTTTTAGGTTTGAATATTGGCTAGAAGTAATTATGAGTTCGTCTCTAAGTTTTTTACTTCCTATGCGAATACATTGTTCTATGTCACATTTATCTCCAATAAAAGTTGAAGTTTGATAAGTTTTTTCATATATTTTCCATTGAATGTCATCAAGAAATAAGGAAAAAACATTTACTGGAGTTCTGAAAAACCTATCTTGAGGAATTAATTTACGAGTACAAGCACCATTTAATTCTCCTTGTTTGATATCCAAAATATATAATGGTTGATCTGAAATGAAGACACTTGTATCTATTAAGTGATCATTTGTTGGACACTTATTTTTAAATATAGATATAACTGTATATGTTGCTGCTTCTATAAAAATACTCTCAGCTTTTGCTAAATCTACAAGATTTAAGATAGTTGTTTTTTGTAGTAGCTTTTTTCTCAGAAAATTACCATAGCCATACACAAAGTATTTATTGGGAGTAATTACACCACATACTCCTTCAGTTTTTAATATATCAAGAGCTTTATCAAAAAACAGTATGTAAATATCAACCCTTCCTTGAGCAGAATTATAAGTTTTTAAAAGATAATCTCGTTCTTTACCCTCAATATTTAAAACATTGATATAAGGTGGATTTCCAATCACAGCATGAAAACCGGGATTTTCTTTCCAACTAGCACTTTCTAAATCAATAAAAACCTCTGGAAATTCCAAATCCCAATGAAAAAACCGCTTTTGGTCAAACAAGCTTCTCGCTTCCTCATATACCGCAATATCAGCAGCATTCATATTTTCAAAGTTAGCATTGATCGCATTTATACCAAATCTTTCTAAAAAATTCTTAGCTTGTTTCACACCAAAAAATTGAGAAACATAAATATCTAATAACCCTTTAAAAGGTTTCGCAGCTTGATCAAATTCCTTAAATAACCTCTCGCTGGTTTCCACTTCCGCAAAAGTTGCATCACTTAATGTACTCACACCGCGCATAATTTCCGCAGCACGCAACAACCCCACAAAGGGACCTGTTAATAAACTCAATTGGCCACTTTCTTCTTTCATCATATTCGCTTCTGCTTCTCGCGCAGTCGTACCAATAAGAGAATTTCCGCAGCGTAAATGATGATCTAAAAAACTCAAAGGAGCGCCAATTGTGAAAAAATGTAACCATAAACTTACCTTGGCTAATTCTACGGCCATGGGATTTAGATCTACACCATAAATACACCGTTTCATGACCACTCTTTGTAAAAGTTGATTATCGTCTAAATTGATATCAATATTAATTCCCTGCTGTTGTAAGTTTTCTAAAATACTATTGCGGGTTTTTCCTAACATCTCCAAAATAGGATTATGTTCGGGATATTCATTTAAAATATTGATTAATTCGTCTGTCAAATAATCAACAGCTTCCACTAAAAAGTGTCCGCTTCCCATAGCAGGATCACAAATTTTAATATCAAGTAAAGTATTTTGTGCTTGTCTTTCTAAACGTTGTAAATCTTTTTGTAAACCATTACGACTTTGTACTCCTAATCTACCATCTATCATTTTTTCATGTAATTGGTTAATTTGCGTCATTAAATCTGCAAATCTTTGTTTTCTCTCCTCTAAAATTGGTTTGAGAGTATGACTAACAATGTATTTAACAATATAATCTGGTGTGTAATAAGAACCCGTAGCTTTTCTTTCACCCTTATCATTTTCTAAATGCACTTTTCCCGTTTTTTCATCTTCAATAATTAAACGATATTCTAATAATCCTTCATAAATTGAACCCAATTGTCGCACACCTAAAAAACTGTAGTCAATGGGTAATTTTTCAAAACGTGCTAATTTATCCAAAGCGGGAAATAAAATAGCATCAGATATTTGATGTTCAGACAAAAAATAATTCTCTGGATAATCTTCCCTATCTCCAAGTTCATGAAAATCAAAGTGAAATAAACCACCATTATAACGAGGTACTTCTAAGGCTTTATCACCCCTATCTACTATTGCAAATAAACCTAATAAACTTTGATAAATTTTTGTGGAAGTTTCACTTAATGTTCTTTGTTTATCCAAACTTGCGGCTATTTCTTGGGTAATTTTAATTAAACTATAATCACGGTAAGCGGTGGTAATTGGTAATAAGTTTCTCGCTTCAGCATATAAGAGAAATAACAACTTATATAAAAATGATAAAGTCGCTGCGTAAATCGGTTTTGGTTCTACGGTTTTTCCCCGTCGCATTGCGTCTACTATAAACCCTCTTGCTAAATCAGGAAATATCTGATCAAATACTAAGGTTTTTAATTCGTTTCCTACTTGAGTCGCATAGGTTGTACTTCCTTCCCTGACTCGTTCTAAAAAGTTTTTGTTGTAGCTATCTTTTCCAAAAGCCGCGCTTCTAAAAAATAACCAAAAGTATTTGAATTGTTCTATATCTTCGGTTTCTAATAATTCCACTAAATCAACTGGATAAAATTCCGTTGCGGTAGAAGAAGCTTGACGATAATATAAACGCCATTCTCTCCCATTGGTTAAAATTCCCCAGTCAACATTTGTACCACTTAAATAACTGGAAATCTGAAAAGATGGGTTGGCATTTTTGAAAATGTCCCGTTGATCATTAGGAGAAACTTTACTTAATGGTCGTTGCCAATATTTAGCTTCTGCTATTACTAATACTCGACTATAAAAAGCAGTTTCATTATTTTGTAAAGAGTAGGCTGTATCTCTTTCACTTTCATTTAAAAACAAAGCATAATCAGGACGTTCGGCTCTACCTTGACCACGAGAAATGACTTGAGGAATATATTTAAAACCTAAAATTTCTAAAGCTGGTTTAATAAATATATCTTCGGTTTGAGCTTCATTCAGGGTTGGTAAAATCGCCTTTTTTGATAAATAAAGATTTTTTAATGCCGCAAATTCTGCTTTAATATCTAATTGCCATTCTGGAAGTTCTTGAATGCGATAATCTAAATAATGTTGAGAAAATAATGGTTTATTTGTGTTTTTTGTATTTGTCATGATTGGAAATTGAAAAAATATATAGATTCACGGGAAACCCATCTAATTTGTTGTGAAAAAATATCACTTATATGAATAGGGAAATATCAAGAGTTTAATATCAGCCTCATAGGTGGATATCAAGAAGATTTGATGATATATAATATATTATATATCATCATCAAACTTAATTAAACCTTTTTCTACAACTTCATCAATTAAATTCATTGTTTAACCTAATCAAATATTGTTATGAGATTAATATTATAACATTACAGTTACATAAAATTAGCTGATTAAATATTAAGATTTATTAAAAAACATGGTCAGAATCAGGATGTCCAGGAATAAAGGATCAACAAGACGAAAATAGGGCTTTGATCACCAATTACCTATTATTCATCACCAAATTACCAGCCTCAACCAGATGAATGACAACTTGAGTTATTATAAATTAGAGATTTTTTGAAAATCCTGAGTTTCTAAATTTAAGAACTATTGCTTTTATGAACTTTCGTGATGAGTTTAAATTGTTACTTCGCGCTCGGTATCCGTTGATTTATATTCCCACCTATGAAGAAGAACGGGTAGAAGCTGCAATTCGAGAAGAAGCCATCAATCAAGGTAATCGCCCGGTGTATACTTGGGATTTTGTGGACGGTTATCAGGGAAGTCCTAATGATGTGGGATTTGGTAAACGTAACCCGTTACAGGCCTTAGAGTTTGTGGAAAAATTGACTCCTGCTGCCCCTGCGGTGTTGATTTTGCGGGATTATCATCGTTTTTTGGATGATGTGGCGATTTCTCGTAAACTTCGTAATTTAGCCCGACTATTGAAGTCGCAACCGAAAAATATTGTTTTATTATCCCCCCGCGTCGCTATTCCTGATGATTTAACAGAAGTCCTAACGGTAGTGGAATTTCCCCTACCTAACGCAGGGGAGATCAAAACAGAGGTAGAACGGTTATTAAAAACCACGGATAACCCCCCTGGAGGTAAATTTTTGGATGATTTGGTGCGTTCTTGTCAAGGGTTGTCTATGGAAAGAATCCGTCGGGTGTTAGTACGGGCTGTTGCATCCCATGGACAATTACAACCAGAAGATGTAGATTTAGTCTTAGCAGAAAAGCGCCAAACTATCCGCCAAACTCAAATTCTCGATTTTTATCCCGCAACAGAGGAAATCACTGATATTGGGGGATTAGATAATTTGAAAGATTGGTTAATTCGTCGCGGTGGTTCTTTTAGTGAAAAAGCCCGACAATATGGTTTACCCCACCCCCGTGGGTTAATGTTAGTGGGAATTCAGGGAACTGGTAAATCTTTAACCGCTAAAGCGATCGCCCACCATTGGCACTTACCTCTATTACGCTTAGATGTAGGGCGGTTATTTGGGGGTTTGGTGGGTGAATCAGAATCCCGCACCAGGCAAATGATTCAAGTCGCAGAAGCGCTCGCCCCCTGTATACTATGGATTGATGAAGTTGATAAGGCTTTTTCTGGTTTGGGTAGCAAAGGTGATGCAGGTACTACTAGTCGGGTATTTGGGACTTTTATCAATTGGTTGGCTGAAAAAACCTCCCCTGTGTTTGTTGTGGCCACCGCTAACGATATTCAAGCCTTACCACCAGAAATGTTAAGAAAAGGGCGATTTGATGAAATTTTCTTTGTTGGTTTACCTAGTCAGGAGGAACGAAAAGCAATTTTTAATGTCCATTTATCCCGATTACGTCCCTATAATTTGAACAGCTATGAGATTGATAGGTTGGCCTATGAAACTCCCGATTTTTCCGGTGCAGAAATTGAGCAAACGCTAATCGAAGCTATGCACATTGGCTTTAGTCAAAACCGTGATTTCACAACCGATGATATTTTAGAAGCTGCTAGTCAAATTATCCCCTTAGCGCGAACCGCTGTCGAGCAAATTCAAAAACTCCAAGAATGGGCCGCAGCCGGTAGGGCGCGTTTAGCTTCAAAATATACCCCTTTAAATCAACGTATTCAACGTCAAGAAAAGAATTAAAAATTAAAAGTCTTTTACCTATTCCCTAGTCCCTACTATATGTTTAAAAATTTACTTAAATTTATACTTGGTCAACTTTTAGCGATCGCGGTTTTATTAGGTACTGGCTTGATAATTGCTCTTTATTTTGTCAACCGTACTGCCGTAAATCCACCCAAACCGATGTTTGCTAACGATAATCCGACAAAGGAAATCACAAAGCCTAAAGCCATTACCCAGCCTAAACCTCAGAAAAAAGTTATTTCTAGGCCAGTACCTACACCTACTCCCACAAAATCACCCAATTCATTACCACCAGGCGCTTATCAAGGAATTGTTACTTGGCCAGAAGGGCTAAGTATGAGAGCAGAACCAGATATAAATTCTCCCAGTACAGGAGGAGTTGGCGGTAATAAACAAGTGATTATCTTAGAGGAAAGTACGGACAAAAAATGGCAAAAAATTCGCATTGCTGATACTAATCAAGAAGGTTGGGTAAAAGCAGGTAATATTCAACGTTCTCAGTAACCGGATTTTGGATTTTGGATTTTAGATTTTGGATTTTAGATTTTAGATTTGGGATTTTGAATACTCACTAACAAAACCACGTTTAATTTGTTCCCGTTCAATAGCTTGAAATAAAGCCATAAAGTTACCTTCTCCAAAACCTTGGGCTAAAAGACGACGTTCAATAAATTCAAAGAAAAAAGTTGGTTGTGAAAAAATTGGTTGGCTGAAAATTTGCAATAATAGTTGCCCTATAGTCGCATCTTCATGCCAGTCTACCAAAATTTCCTGCTGGGCGATCGCTTTTAATTCTTGAGGTGATAGGGAAAATTTATCTCGTTTTTGTAACTGGGAATAGTAATTTTGAGAAACGGAAAGAAAGGATAAACCAGCAGCGCGAAAACAAGCAATTGCATTAACAAGATTTGGTATCAGTAAAGCAATATGTTGAATACCTGCCCCTCTATTCACCTCTATAAACTCCTGAATTTGCGAACTAGGTGACGCTGGTTCATTAATTGGTAATTGGATATTTCCATGGGGAGAAATCATCACCCGACTATGTAAACCAGAACGATCAGTTTTAATTTTAAAACTTTGTTGAGGCTGGAAATCAAAGATGTTTTCATACCAATTAACAGCGGTTTCTAACTCACCAACTCCCACATTCAAAACTAGATGATCAATTGCGGTAATAGCATAATGTACTTGTTCCCTCTTACCTCTTACCTCTTCCCTGATTTTGTCCTTATTTCTAGTAATTAATGTATGATTCAAACTACCCCAGGCAGCAATTTTAGCATACTTACAAAATCCAGTATCAACAACCGGTTGCAGAACTGTTGCACCATTGCTTATGGCCTTGGCTGTCAATGCTTCCACGTTGTCCACAGCAAAGGCTATATCAGCCACACCAGGAGGATGTTGACGTAAAAATTCAGCCACAGGACTACTAGGTAAAATCGGAGAAGAAAGTAAAAAGCATACAGAACCACTTTTTACTACTTTTGTACAAGTATGCAAGGATTTTTGACGGTGAGAAAGGCTTGGAAAAATGCCCTCATTTACTGCTTGAAAACCAAGACAATATACAAACCAATCTCTCCACCTTACTGCATCTTCAACATAGAAGTGAACATGATCAACCAGCATAACTTATTCAAAATCAGGTATTCAAAATCAGGTATTCAAAATCAAGTATTTATTATCAGCTTTCATCTGTTAGATACTAGAAAAATAAATGACTTTCAGGTTGAATATTAATTTCCATCGGTATAGCCTGGGGTTCAGCCGATAAAGCATAGAAAATGGCATTTGCAGCAGTTTCACAACTAAGCATTTTATGCCGATCTACTTTTAAATTTACCTGATCCCAAAAAGGAGAATCTATCCCCCCAAAGTAAAACAGCGTTATCTTCACTCCAAAGCGTTTCAGTTCTTCTGCTATGGATTTACTAAAACCCACTACACCAAATTTAGAAGCAGAATAAGCAGCAGCCATGGGCATAGAATGTTTACCCAGAATACCGACAACGTTACAAATATGACCAGATTTACGTTTTTGCATCTCTTTCGCTGCCGCCTGAGTCGTGTAAAAACAGCCTTTTAAATTCAAATTTAGCATTTTATCTAAATCTGACGGTTCAATGGTGTTGTAGGCTTTGAGAATGCCCGCTCCGGCTGCATTTACTAAGACATCAATTTGTCCAAACTGGCTTATTGTCCTTTGGATTAATGTATCTACTTGTTGAGGTTGGGTAATATCAGTGGGAACTATAAGTATATTTCCAGGTGATCCCGGTAACTCATTTGCTAATGCTGCTAAATTTTCCGTGTTTCTAGCTGCCAGTACCAACCTCACCCCTGTGGGTGCTAGTTGACGGGTCAGGGTTGCACCAATACCACCAGTAGCACCGACAATGACAATAACTTTATCTTGTAGCATCAGACTATTTACATTTCTTTACAGACTATATCCATAGTATAGCAATCCTTTATGTCCAAATCCCCGACTTCAACGGAGAAATTTATCATTTATGGATATAATAAATCTAATAAATCAAAGAAGTCGAGGAGATTATCGCTTTATCTGGATTCTTACTCAGAGAGATTTAATAGGAGCAATCATAGCTAATGAGTTAGTAGAATTGCAACTACAGAAAACCAATCTAGTTTTAAGTTATAGAGCATTTTATATCTGTTTAAATTTTCGTTTTCTTCCTTTAGGTCTTTGCGTCTTTGCGGAATATCAAAATATTCATCTTAGACTGGTGATTTGTATTTGTATTTTACAGCTAAAGGTGCTACAACCTAGTTAATCATCTGCTCATTTAAGATTCAAAAAACCCTATGTTAGCAGGAACAATTTTACAGAATGGAAAATATACCATCCTCCAGGAAATAGGGCGGGGCGGATTTGGTGTTACCTTTAAAGCTATGCACCACTATTTAGGTCAAGAAGTGGTAATGAAGACTATTCATGAACACTTGCGACAACATCCCGATTTTCCCAAATTCCAGCGCCAATTTCAAGACGAGGCCAAAAGATTAGCTACTTGTGTTCATCCTCACATTGTCCGGGTAAGCGATTTTTTTCAGGAAGACAGTCTACCCTATATGGTAATGGAATACATTCCCGGAGAGACTTTAGGTACAGCATTTGTATTACCAGGAATACCCCTACCAGAAGCCACCGCTATTCATTATATCCGCCAAATAGGCGCGGCTTTACAGGTAGTACATCATAACGGGTTATTACACAGAGATGTTAAACCAGATAATATTATTTTGCGTCAAGGAACTCAGGAAGTAGTATTAATTGATTTTGGTATTGCTAGGGAATTTAATAACGGAGCAAAACAGACACACACAAGTTTAGTCAGCGAGGGTTATGCACCCATTGAACAATATTTAACCCAAGCACCACGCACAGCAGCCACAGATGTTTATGGTTTAGCAGCGACCTTATATGCACTATTAACGGCACAAGTTCCCATACCTGCATTATTGCGCGATCGCCAAAAAATGCCCTCCCCAAAAGAACTACAGCCCCATCTCAGCGCGGTTGTTAATGAAGCAGTGATGCGGGGAATGGCCATAGAACCCCAATTTCGGCCTACTACAGTCGCAGAATGGCTACAAATGCTGCCGGGAAATGGGTTAAATGCTATGTCACCAATTTTACCTACTCAGTCAGTACCTACTATTAATTTATCGGGTTTAAAATCAAAAAATTTACATAAAAAAGCTACTCCTGTTCCCATTTCTACACCATCAATCATCAAGAAAGTCCCTAGTATTAAACAAAAAACAGGTGTACCGAAAGGAGTTATTGGTGTGGGTATCGCTTTACTTGCAGCTACAGCAGGTTTTAGCATGATTCGGACATTATCAAAACCTAATTTACAATCATCACCTAAACCGCTGGTTGAACAACCTACTTACGAATCTAACACACCTGAACCTGTTGTCGAAATATCACCATCACCTGAAAGTGAAAAGACTCAAACCTCATATTCTAGGGAATCTATACCAGTGCGTAGTGTGAGAAGAAGAAGAAAAAATGTGATTGTTTCTCCAGAACCAACTCCTACTAGTAATAGCAGTTATGAAGAAAAAGCACCTCAAGATAACTCTCAACCCACCCCAACTGCTGATACAACAATAGAGAAACCAACAGAGAAATCAACACCAGTTGTTACTCCTTCACCGTCTTTAGTAGACACTTTGGGTGAGTCTAAAGAATCAGAGAAAACCCTTCCTCCAGTCCCAAAAAATACCGTACCAGAATCCGATCAAAATCAGGTATTACCCCCATCTTTACCCGCATCTCGTCCCGTAATTATCCCCCAGAAAGAACCTCAACCAGCAAATTCTTCTTCTGTGGAAGTCCCAACCCAAGAAACAAACCAAAATCAAGCACCGGAAAATCAACCGCAAAAGGCAGAAAAACCACCACAAAAGCTAGAAAAACCGCCCCAAGATGGGGAAAAACCACCACAATAAGCAGTAAATTCAACGGAGAGGGGGGGATTCGAACCCCCGTTGAGTTTCCCCAAAACGCATTTCGAGTGCGTCACCATCAACCACTCGGACACCTCTCCAAGAAATTATAATTAATTGAGATTATAGCACAACAAGAAAGAAAATTTCTGTGTGTTCTAGGTCAACCTGCCATAACGTGCTGTCATTACACTTTCAGAATGAGATTGATTATATAACCAAGCCCACATTTGATCACCAAAGGAAAAATGCCACCATTCTCTAGGATTACGTTGAAATCCAGCTTTTAACATGACATTGTGCAATAATTGGCGGTGAGCATGATAGCCTTGATGACTATTAATATAATAATCGGGATGCGATCGCTCGGACATTTCATCAATGGGTGAACCCATATCCACAATTTCCCCGGTATCATTGACCAAGGTAATATCTACCGCAGCGCCCGTACTATGGGGCGGAGGGGTATTCATATCCAAACTTGGTACAGCCCAAATCTCATAAACTGCTTCCCAGACTTCTTCGAGTTGCTGGGGTGACAATTCTGCTGCTGTTAAACCCCTGCTTGCCAATGCTTCCCTAAAACTATAATCTACCATAAATTGTTGGATAGCTACGGGACGATAAGCATCGAATATTTGAATGTACCAATGGGGATGTAGTAATTGTAAATAATTTTGCGCCTGAATCAAATTGGAAATTACACTTTCGCGCAAATAATAAGGTGAATGTTCCCCATAATTAGCACCTAACTTTTGATAGGGGTGAGGAGATTCTACCGCAAATAGTTCCAGAGGAATTTTCACTAAAGGTTCACCACATTCAATAATGGGGATTTGGTGGTATGGTCGCATTTTAGTTGCTAATTTGATCTAAGATGTCAGGTTTTGTATGATGTTACTGTAAATTACAGCGTGTTGACTTAGAAATAGATACAATATATGCGGGCAAGATGCCCGCACCACAAGAGTTTTAGCATTAAAATTAATAAATAATCTTAAATATTAATAAATATTAAATATAAGAAACTAAGTAAGTGAACAGAAAAAAACCGACATAAGTAACGAAAAGTAAAGTTGCCCTGTTCCCTGTTCCCTGTTCCCCATAACAACAATTTTTAACGCCAACCTACTTATCTCAGTGTTCATGTTCACAACAAGATTTTTTCTTGACATCTGGAACAGGATCATAACCTCCTGGATGAAAAGGATGACAGCGTAAAATCCGCATAATAGCCATCCAACCACCCCGAAACACCCCAAACCGTTCAATTGCTTGAATCGCATACATAGAACAAGTCGGTTGAAAGCGACAAGTGGGGGGAAACAGAGGAGAAATAAATAAACGATAACCCTGAATGAGCCAAATCAATAACATTTTCATACCCAAACCTTATAAAGTAGGATTAAAGTGAAAAATACCCCTATTTGACATTGTTTAACACATTTCTCAGCTTAGAAACTCTTTCCCCATTATCGCTGCAAATTGCCCCCGCTGCGGTTTGGGTAGGATTAATTATCTGTATTGCTTGGGTAGCATATCGTTTTACTGATAGTGAAACAGAAATCATTCGTAAAATCGTGCATATTGGCATGGGTAACGTGATTTTAATTGCTTGGTGGTTAGATATTCCTGCTTATGTAGGAATTACAGCTTCAATTTTGGCGAGTATTATCACCTTGATATCCTATAAATTCCCCATTCTTCCTGGTATTAATAGCGTCGGTCGTCATAGTTTGGGAACATTTTTCTATGCTGTGAGTATTGGGGTTTTAGTAGGTATTTTTTGGCATTTACATCAACCTGAATACGCCGTTTTAGGGATTATGATTATGGCTTGGGGAGATGGATTAGCTGCTTTAATTGGTAAACGTTTTGGCAAACATCAATACATATTTTTCGGTTCTCAGAAAAGCTGGGAAGGTTCTTTAACAGTGACTTTAATTAGTTATTTGATTTGTGTAACTATTTTACTTGTTACTCAAGGTAATATTTGGCAAACTTGGATAGTTTCTTTAATAGTTGCCTTAGTAGCTACGATTTTAGAAGCATTTTCTTTTTGGGGAATAGATAATTTAACCGTTCCTGTCGGTAGTGCTACTTGTGCTTATCTGTTAGCGCAGATACTCTTTAATTACTGAATAATTGCTGGTATAGGCAAATATCTAAAAATATAGAGATTAAATTTTTTCTTGAGAGAAAAACCAAAGTAAATTCCTATCATCAGATTTTTCTATGAAAACAAAAAATTAAACAATAAAAATTATGAATTATAAAGATTTTAGAAAAGAAAATTAATGTATTAACTAATAATATTTTAGTGATAAAAAACTATTTTGTCTCTACTTTTAGAAGTTATTTTGTCTCTACTTATAGAGGTAAATTTGCAAACATTACTTTCTACCCTTAGATTTATGAAATATTAGCCAACAATGCTTATAGTTGAGTTGTTAGGTCATAAAACACTTAATTACGCAAGTGAGGCTAATAATCGTGTCAAATAAAATGTTAACCGTCTTATCAGATCAAGAACAAGAGTTACTAACTGGTGGTGCTGACTTTGAACTAGCTGCTAGTAATTACGGTAACAAAGGATCAATACTAATGGGAACAAGTGCTTCCGGTCCTCACGGTAGCACTGCTAGCTCCGCTGGTAAGGCTAATACTATACTGACTGCGGGACAAGATTTCTTAGGTTTAGGCACAGAACCTCCCGCTGGTGTCAGAGCTTTGGGTCCTGCGGTATTACCAACCACAGGAAACGTACCCGCAATTACACCCCCAATTGCAACACCTGGAACTCCGGTTCAGCCATAGCTAAAACAGTCTTTTCGTAAATCTAGGTTACTAAGTCTCTAAATTGCCCGCTGTTAAATTAGACAGGACTTAGGAAAAAGAGAATGAAAATGGGGGTAATTCATAAATTGCCCCTACACAGGAATAATGTCAATAGAAAAATTTACCTGTTTTTATCTCTGCAAATTTATGATCTAAGATAGTTGCTTTTCGGTTGCATTATCTCGGCAATTGCTATGGTCAGATTATTTTATTTAGTCCTAACAAAAGGTGTAATCTGGTGAATTCTTTACAGCGTCAAGAGAACAATTCTTACAACTTAAATAACCCGACTACAGAAGATTTGCATATACTAGAAGCTAATGAGTTTCTTCCCCATATCGGTAAATGGATTCATATCGGTGGGGGAGTGATGATTACTATGTTTGTAGTTGCTGCAAGTCTTACCTCCATTCTTTATTATAACGTTACGGTTAAAGTTCCTGCAACTATCCGACCCTTGGGAGAATTACGGTTAGTTGAATCAGCAATGACGGGAACTATTAAAAGAATTGCCGTTAAAGAAAATCAGGTAGTAAATAAAGGAGAAATAATTGCTTATATTGATGACTCCCAACTGCAATCTCAAAAAAGACAACTGCAAAATACTACTGAGAAAAATCAATTACAACTTATTCAAATTGATGCTCAAATTAATCAAATCAATACTCAAATAATTGCTCAAACTAACTTAAATAACCGAACTATTATAGCTACCCAAGCTGAATTAACTGGAACTCAACGTAACTATAAAGATCAACAAATTAAAGCCAGTGCAGAAATGACACAAGCTAAAATAACTATAAATTTAGCAAAGGAACAATTAGCAAGATTAAAAAAAGAAAAGGTATTAATAGCCACGGTACAAGAAGCAGAAGCAGCATTACAACTGGCTATATTACAACGAAATCGCTTGCAGAATATAGCTGAATCGGGAGCAATATCTCAGAATTTAGTCGAAGAAAAAGAACAAGCCGTTAAATCGGCCCAATCAAAATTAGAACAAGCTAAATTTAGTGCTAAAAATCTCCAAGAAGAAAAAGAACAAGCTTTTAAATTAGCGCAAATAAACCTACAGAAAGCAAAAAGTGCCGTCAATCCTAGTAATGCAATAGTAACAGTAGCCTCGGAAAGAATTAAACAAGAAAAGTCTAAAGGGGAAGCTACCATAGCAGCTTTAAAAAAAGAAAAAGAAACATTATTTCAACAACGTTTAGAACTACAAAAACAACAAATTCGCACCCGTCAAGAACTACAACAATTAGAAAATGAGTTGCATAAAAGTGTGATTCGCTCCCCAACTAATGGTACACTTATGCAGCTTAAACTCCGCAACTCTGGACAGGTTGTACAACTCAGTGAAGCTATCGCTCAAATTTCTCCTGTAGATGCTCCTTTAATTATCAAAGCTCACGTTCCTGCTAAAGATATTGACAAAGTAAAAACAGGTCAAGCAGTGCAAATGCAGGTTTCCGCTTGTCCCTATCCTGACTATGGAACTCTCAAAGGAACTGTAAAAACTATTGGAGCAGATGTTTTAGCAACTACCCAGAATAATCCGAATAATTCAATTATTAGTACACCCCAATTAGCTACTTATGAAATTAATATTGAACCAGAAAGTCTATTTTTAGGAACAGGTAATCATTTATGTTATCTCAAATCTGGTATGGAAGGACGCGCTGATATTATTTCTCGTCAGGAAACTGTACTCCAATTCATCCTGAGAAAAAGCAAGTTAATCACTAATTCATAGGTAAAAATGTAGGTTGGGTTAAGGGATATCGCAACCCAACATAAGCTTTTTTAAATTGGGTTTCTTCACGTCAATCTAACCTACCCAAGAGCATCCAAAGCTTTGTTAATAAAGTTGGGTTTCCTCACGTCAACCCAACCTACTAAAATACTCTTAATAATTATGTTCAATATGCTCAATATTTTTAAAAATCATCAAAATTATCAATGTACTTTACAGTTAAGTGAAGAGGACTGTGGAGCAGCTTGTTTAGTTTCTATTAGCAAGCATTATGGACATTTTTTAAGTATAATTAAAAGTCGGGAAGCTGTTGGTACTGGACAATTAGGAACAACATTATTAGGTTTAAAAAGAGGCTCAGAAAATCTCGGTTTTAATGCTAGAGCAGTTAAAGCTTCTCCAGAAATTATAGACAGAATTACAGAAATTACATTACCCGCAATTATCCATTGGCAAGGCTATCATTGGGTTGTTTTATATGGTAAAAAAGGAAAAAAATACGTTATTGCCGATCCTGCGGTGGGAATCCGTTATTTGACCAAAGAAGAACTAACCGCTGCTTGGAATGGGGTAATGCTCTTATTAGAGCCAGATCCAGATCGTTTTTCTGACCAACCCCAAGAACAATCAAAAGGTGGAATAACGCGCTTTTTTCGCCGCATTTTACCCTATCGTGGCTTACTAACTCAGGTTTTAATCATTAATATTGTCCTGGGTTTACTAGCTTTAGGAACTCCGGTTTTAATTCAATTATTAACAGATGATGTTCTCGTTCGTGGAGATGTACAATTACTTACTGTTGTCGTTTCTGCTGTTGTCATCATGAGTTTATTTAGTGGAGGTTTACAAGTATTCCAAGCTTTAATGATTTCTCATTTTGGACAAAGATTACAATTAGGTTTGGTCTTAGAATTTGGCCGTAAACTTCTGCAATTACCTTTAAATTATTATGAATCCCGTCGCAGTGGTGAAATTACTAGCAGACTTCGAGATATTGGCGAAATTAACCAATTAGTATCACAAATTGTGATTGTTTTACCTAGTCAGTTTTTTATCGCTATAATTTCCCTTGGCTTAATGTTATTTTATAGCTGGCAATTAACAATAGCCGCTTTATTAGTTGCTGGTTTAATGACCCTATCTACTTTACCTTTCTTACCTATTTTGCAACAAAAAACCCGCAGTCTCTTGGTTTTAGGAGCAGAAAATCAAGGTGTTTTAGTAGAAACATTTAAAGGCGCACAAGTCATTAAAACTACCAATGCTGCTCCTCAATTTTGGGATGAATTTCAAAGTCGTTTTGGTCGTCTAGCTAATCTTGCCTTTAGTACAGTACAAATAGCAATTATCAACGGTACTCTTGCCAGAATTATATCTACAATTGGTGGCGTTCTCTTACTAGGATTTGGCAGTATTTTGGTAATTAGAGGAAATTTAAGCATCGGTCAAATGTTAGCTTTTAATGCTTTAGAAGTAAATGTTTTAGCCTTAATTAACTCATTAGTTAGTTTTGTGGATGAATATTTCCGCTCTCAAACCGCAGTTTCTCGATTATTAGAAGTTATTGATGCCACACCAGAAGTAGTAGGAGGAAGTCAAAAACCAATTGTACAAATTTCCAGTAACGCTGATATTAGTTGTGCAAATCTTAAATTTCATCACCCCGGAAGAGTTGATTTATTAGATGATTTTTCTATTCAGATTCCGGGAGGAAAAACAATTGCTTTAATTGGTAAATCAGGTTGTGGTAAAAGCACTTTAGCTAAATTATTATCTGGTTTATATGTCCCAGATTCTGGTAATATTCGGATCGGTTTTTTAAATATCCAAGATATTGCTTTAGATTGTTACCGACAACAAGTAGTTTATGTTCCCCAAGAGCCTCATTTTTGGAGTCGTTCCATTTTAGAAAACTTCCGTTTAGGCACACCTAATATTTCTTTTGAAGAGGTAGTTCAAGCTTGTGATATTGCTGATGCAGATGGTTTTATTAGTCAATTACCTAATAAATATCAAACCGTTTTAGGAGAATTTGGCGCAAATCTTTCTGGTGGACAAAGACAAAGATTAGCGATCGCTCGCGGCATTCTTACAAATCCACCTATACTAATTTTAGATGAAGCTACCGCTGGATTAGACCCTATGAGTGAAGCTAATGTTCTAGATCGTCTTTTGGAATATCGTGCAGGTAAAACCACAATTTTAATTACCCATCGTCCTAGTGTCATTCATCGCGCTAATTGGATTGTTCTCATCGAAAAAGGTCAAGTAAAAATTCAAGGAACTGCTGATACTTTCTTATCAAAACCTGGCGAACATTTGCAGTTTTTAACTGCATAAATTAAGGTTTAAATTAATATTTTTAATATTTTTTAAGCTTTTATCGTGCTACTTAACCAAAATTACTTACTTAGGTAACGACAAATAATATGTCTAAAAATACTCAATTTAATCATCCTCAATTATTCAGATATCTTTCTGATGCAGAACAAGAATCTCTAATTGGTGGGCAAATATCTCCCCAATTAGGTGTATTAGTTGAAGGTAATTCATTTTTCCAAAAAACTGATATTGAAACTCAAGGTAAAAATGATTTAAAACTTGCTTCAGGTGATTCTAGTTCACAAACCACCAAATATAAATTATCCCAAGTCACTATGGCATTTTCATTAACATTTGGGTTACTAACAATTAGTTCTAGTGGTGATAAATTGAGCAATTTATTACCCGGTTTTCTAAATAATTTGTTTTCCTAAAATAGCTAGATTTAATTAAATTAAAACATTTTCTTGTAGAGACAGGTTGATTTCCTGCTCTACATTTTCTGCTGTTTGAGTTCATAAATAACTTTTTTGAACATAAAAAAATAGAGTATATAATTATGTACTGTTAATTAGATAAATCAAATAAAAAACATGAGTTAAAAGAGAGAGATTTATCTAAATAGATATATAACCTAAGAGTAATTTAACATCTCAAAACTTTATAACCAGAGGATCATTTATTTCCCATAATAAATAGTTATAAAAGAAGCATAGGTGAATAACACCTCTTCATAAATTGAGGCTAACAATCATGTCATATCAAAACATTAAATCTGATTTACTTGTGGAATTATCCACAGAAGAACAACAACTTCTGTCTGGCGGAAAAGGCAGACGCAAAGCAATAATCTGCTATGAGTGGAAAAAATACCGTGATTATGATCAATATAGCAGAAAGGGTGATGATGCTGATGATGATCGTGATGATTGATTTTCACAAATAGCAGAGATATTAACTGGAATAAACTCACAAATTGGGTAGCCATTTAATTTCAATCTAGTATTTACGAGAGGAAAGAGAAAGATAATATAACCATTACCTTTCTCCTTCCTTCTAATTAAAAGCGAAGCAATTCCACTAATTAAGGCACATAATTATGTCAAACCAAAACATCACAACTGATTTACTTGTTGAATTATCCTCGGAAGAACAACAACTTTTATCTGGGGGATGTGATAATTACAGCCCCTCACGTCGTCGTCGTGGTAGGGTAAGACAGGAAGTAGAAAATTATCCAGTATTCAGTCCAGTAATCAATATATATCCTTCTGAAGCAAAAAGTACCGATGAGTCTGACAGTAACCAAACTTCTTCAGATAATGAAGATCAAAACTAATGTTACTAATAACTCAATTTGCTGGTTATCTGGTTGAGGCTGGTAATGGGTAATAGGTAATAGGTAATTGGTGAGTAATTTTCCCTTTTAATTCTGTAAATCCTTGAATCCTGGACATTCTGACCCAGACATTTTCCCTAACTAGCAACTTACGTTAATAAGTTAGTCCCCTAGTTTAAACTCTGGAATTATTCAAAACAGGAGAAAACTTAGGTAATTCATTCAAGATAAATCTCTTGTAGTGCGGGCATCTTGCCCGCTAGATATGTACCTCATAACACCGGGAAGTGCTGTAATTAAAAGTGTTGAATATCAAAAGGTAACTACTATAAATAGCAGTTACCTTTTCTTTTTACTTTTAATGGAGTAATTCGTTCCCCAATATTTTCCTTTATTTTTAATCATTAAAAAAGTCTAATTCCCCAATGAGAATTAGACTGTAAATTGATTAACAAGGAAGTAATGGATCTAATTTATATGAAATAATTACCATCAGGGACAATTGCTTTCAGTCTTGAAAAATCCATGAAAGTCCATGGTATTTCAGGTAGTTTCTTCTTCTATGTTAGGTAGATTCCTAACTTTCACTTTAAAAGTAGCTGGAAAAGTTCGACCACCGTAGACAAAATCACCTGTACCCTCCAAAACTCCCTTTTTACCTCCAGATAAAAGCTGTTGTTCCTGTTTAGATAACTCAACAAGTAACTCAGATTCAATCGTATTAACTGACATGATTCTACCTCATCATTAACACTAATTTAATTGGCATTAGCTGGTTTTCTAGCTAACAATTCAAATATAACCATTATTTATCAGAAAATCATAATTCTCAAGTTAGATCATATATCTATTTTGGCCCTGTCATTAGAGATATTCTTTTCTAAGAATTTGGTTAAGACATAAATACTTAATTAGAAGATATCACCAGTAAGTTTACTGGAAATGCTCGCCATGTTAATATGATCATAAACAGAAAAGTTATAAAAATCAACATGAATATCATGATAGTG
Source organism: Anabaena sp. CRKS33 (assembly GCA_001672075.1). Taxonomy (GTDB): domain Bacteria; phylum Cyanobacteriota; class Cyanobacteriia; order Cyanobacteriales; family Nostocaceae; genus Dolichospermum. The sequence continues at coordinate 123 of LJOT01000017.1, read as the reverse complement.
AAAACAGTGAATTTAAATCCTTCAATCAAAATAAGCCAAAAGATATAAATGATTAAATAATCTTTATAACCAGGGAATCATTAAATATATCGGAAATACCTTTATAAAATAAGAATAGGTATA
>LJOT01000214.1 GCA_001672075.1 Anabaena sp. CRKS33 | reverse complement strand
TTGTATCAGTGGGGATTGCAATATTTAGAGGATGCCAATTAACTATGATCAATCAACACAAAACTTAGCATCAACAAATATCTAAACAACAAATATCTAAAAATTATGACTGCAAAATCTCTTAACTTACCTGGTAAATCAGACCGCCAAGAATTAGATATCAAACTTTGGCTTATTTTAAGCATAGGATTAATAGTTACCTTTGGTATCTATGCTGCGGTATTACCCATTAGAAATACATTTTTGGGGACTCTGTTATATGAACGGGGATTTACCCAAATTCTCGCCATATTTTTTGGCGGTATGGTAGTAACTATTACTATTCTCAAGGTGATCAAAATTCAAAGTGAATTAAAGGCATTTAAAAAGGATTTAATTCCCGACACTATTTCATTTGAAAATCTTAAATCTCTGCAAGTAGAACAAATTCGACAGTCTTTAATGAAGGAAAAAAGCTTATTAGCTCGTCGTTGTAGTCGGGTGATTGCAGCATATATAGTCTCAGGAAATCGCCAAACGGCTACTGAATTTGCAATGGAAGACTCGGCATTTTACAGCAGCACCGCAGAAACCTCCTATTCCGTAGCTCGTATTTTAGTCTGGGCAATTCCCCTCTTAGGATTTATCGGTACAGTTGTTGGTATTAGTGGTGCGGTCAATGGTTTTAGTGGATTCTTACAGCAATCCAGTGATATTGAACAAATTAAGCAGGGCATTGGAACTGTTACCAGTGGATTAGCAGTAGCCTTTGATACAACACTTCTAGCGTTATTTGTGAGCGTATTAGTCATGATTCCTTTGGTCTTAGTAGAAAGACAAGAATCACGGCTACTACTGGCAATTGATATTTATATCAATGACAAAATATTACCTCGTTTCAAAGAAACCGATAACTTCAATCAAGCCTTAGTTAATGATGCTATATCCCAGGCATTTAAGAAACATCTTCCAACAGCAGAAACATTAATTCAACCTGCCCAAGAATATGCTAAACAAGCCGCAGAAGCTTTAGCTCAGGGGTTTTTAACTCAAGTAGAAAAAATCCAAGGAACGACCAATAAATTGATCGAGCAAATGAGTTATATCAATCAAATGGCTGTTCAAGATAGGGAAATTTTTGTTAATACATTAGCCCAGCAAGAAAAATCTAGTCAAGAAATTAGCCAAGAGATTCAACAAATTAGTCAGGCAATTCAAAATAATTACCAAAACGTTAATCATAATTTCACAGCACACACAGAACAAATTTCTCAAGGACTCCAGAAAGCAGCAATGGCTTTAGATAGTCGCATTGCAGCCCTAGAGAATTGTGCTGCTCAGGTAGCGAGGATTGTCGAATTTCAGGATAGTTTAGAACAGAGTTTACAAACCTTAGAACAAACAGCACAATTAGAACAGGTATTAGGAGAAGTGGGTGCAAATCTTGCATTATTAAAACCAGTATTAGACCAACTGAATAAACCACGACTGATTACATTATTTGAATCTGAAGAAAAGCGTTGATAAGTTGATAAGTTGATAAATTTATGCTGAGAAGAATTAGCAATCGATCCGCTACGGAAATTGAATTATTCCCTTTTCTTTCAATTTTATTTTGTACCATAGGTGTACTTATTTTATTACTGATGGTTCTGACTGCTCAAACATTTAGCAATCAAAGACAAATTACTATTGTTGCTAAAACAGAACATGGACAAAATCAGAGTAAACAACCCCGTTATATTGAATGCCGTAGTGATGGAATTGTTCTCTATCCTAGCCAAGAATTTGTGGATTTAACTCAAGTTAATAGTTCCTATTCTCCATTACAAACTTTATTAACAGAGGTGAAAACCAATCGAGATAAACAATATCTAATCGTCGCAATTCGCCCTGATGGTATTGAAGTATTTAAAACAATCAGAGCATTAATTGAGTCTGAAGGAATTGATATTGGTTATGAACCTATTGACGAAGGATGGCAACTCAAAATCCAAGGAAACATTTAAAAATAATCCTCATATACTGGTTTACTGATATAAATATGAAGAAAATATGAAGAGAATATGAAGAGAAAACGTTATTTTGCATCACAGCGTCCCCAACAAAATCTAGATTCCTTCTTGGATATTTTAACTAATACTGTTGGGGTGTTAATGTTTATGAGTCTGTTTATTACTTTAGTAGCTGTGCAATCGAGTACAATAGTCAGGACTCCACTAGCAAAGGAAACTGATAAAAAACCAAAATTTTTTGAAATTAGTGGTAATCGAGTCATTTATTTAGATACTGAATCAGCTAATCAACAAATTCAAGAATTTCTTGGTAATTTACCTACTTGTGTTGAACCTATTTATATTTCAGGATTTGTTGATAGTTATATTGATGAATTAAGAAATTATCAAAGTTGTATACAAGATAAATCCCAACAGTTAAAAGAGTTTCGAGTAGAAACAAAAAACTATGAGGTTGAATTATTTGATTTAAATGATCGTGGGTGGCAATATAACCTGAAGTCAGTTAATAGTGGAGAATCAGGTCAAGAACTAACTCAAGTTAATTCTGAATATCGAACAATTTTATCTCAATTTGCACCTGAGAAAGATTATTTAGCATTTTTAGTCAGACCTGATAGTTTTCCTACTTTTCGTCAAGTTAGAGAAATTGCCTGGAAAGCTGGTTTTGATGTGGGTTGGGAACCAAAAACGCCTGAGAGTCCCATTATTTTTGGTTCTGAAGGAAGATCAGTCGGTGTACAGTAGCACAAAGTTCCAGGTAAAAAGGGTTATCCCAGATTTCCAAAAAATAACCGTTCAGTTGAATATATACTTTCATAGATAAATGTGGTATAGGTCTGGAACTTGGAATTTACATTTTTACCAGATTAAGTAAATAAAGAGAGTTAGGATAGTTAAACGTTCTGATGGTTACTATATCCAGTTTTGTGTAGATGCAGAACGGAATAATGCAGCGATAAATATACTAGCAAAAACACTAAAACAAACTCTCTATGATCCAAGTACGGTGGGGCGCAGCGGAACTTATAACGCCTGTGGAGAGATGACCCTCCGCTCAAACTTGTTACCAAGTTTGAGTAAGGTTGCTCATTGAAACAAGAATCCCCGTCCCTCCTTAGGGCGGTAAGCGTCAAAAATTACTTAAAAGAGCCATAGCTGCTTGATATTGAGAGTCTTTCTCAGTACCAATTTGTTCGCGGTTGATAGGTTGTTGGGGAATAATTTGATCAGGCTTAATTCCTAATTTGTTAATATCTCGATGGTTAGGAGTTTCATATTTAGCAATTGTCACTGCTAAACCAGAACCGTCCGATAATTCAAACAAAGATTGAATTAAACCCTTACCAAAAGTCCTTTCCCCGACCAATTGAGCGCGATGATTATCTTGTAATGCACCGGCTAAAATTTCGCTGGCGCTGGCTGTTCCCTGATTAACTAGAATCACTAAGGGATCTTGTGTTAAAGCCGGACCCCAGGCTTCATAACTTCCTTGAATGCCTTGACGGTTAGCCGTGTAAACGATTGTACCAGAATCCAGCCATAAACGAGCGACTTCAATTCCGGCTTGTAAGAGTCCACCGGGATTATTTCTTAAATCGAGAATATAGGCAGACGCGTCTTTTTCTTCTAAAATAGAAATAGCCTGTGCTAATTCCGTAACAGCATTAGCACTAAATTGACTTAAACGGATATAGCCAATTTTGCTTCCTTCTGGGGACAATCGTAAATCAGATATAACAGGATTTAGAGCAATGCGATCGCGTACCAATAGAACTTCCTGATCCTTTTCTCCTTCCCTGCCAATTAAAAGCGTAACAACACTGCCCAAAGGTCCACGCATTCGTGCTGCCGCTTCATCGAGAGAGAGATTCTCTGTAGATAAACCCTCAATTTTCAAAATGCGATCGCGTGGTTTTAAACCTGCTTTATCGGCTGGAGAATTTTCAATAGGTGTAATAACTTCCAAAATACCAGTTTGGGGATTGAGAGCAATTTGTAATCCCACACCTGTAAGCTCTCCAGAAGTGCTAACCTTTAAACTGCGATACTTTTCAGGTTCAAGAAAACGGGTAAAAGGATCATCCAGGCTTTTGAGCATATCCTGAATTGTGGCATAAGCGGCTTCATGATTGACAAAATGATTTTTAAGTGCTTTTTGTCGGACATCAAGCCAGCTTTGATGATTAAAAGTGCCATCTAAATAAGAGCGGTTAACAATTCGCCATACTTCATAAACTAACTTCTGTTCTGAAGTCAAAGCCGAAGCCGGGGGAATATAGCCAGTAAACACCAAAGCAAAAAGCAATAATAGTAAACATCCTAGCCGCCAAAACCGCTTGTGAATGAACCCTAATTTCAGTTCCATGTCAGACTCAAATTCCCTAAAAATTTCTGTAATGCTCACTTGTTGATGAAATCTATCTCTCGACTATGTTACTTTTTTTATAGAAGAAGTGCATTATTCTCATAAAGTTGCTAGTCCAACTGAATGAGATGTCCATTCTTCCTGATCTAACGATAAAATCTTTTTTGGGGTCAACATTGTCATTGTCAGCCCATAAAGACGAGAGACAGGAAGAAACACTCACTAAACTAGGGTGACTTACACCCTTAACGCTCGTAGACAAGTAGAAGCCAATTCTCTTGAGTAAAACGAGAAGCGAACCCTCTAACTTAGGTTAGTTGAATAGTCGCTCCTGACTAAGCTTCGCATCACAAAACTTATCAACCGCAATCTATTTTTTAGGAACTTAGGATTGTATGGCCAACGTTTATGACTGGTTTGAGGAACGCTTAGATCTCCAAGAGATTGCTGATGATATTACCACCAAATACGTTCCTCCCCACGTTAACATTTTTTACTGTTTAGGTGGAATTACCCTAGTTTGTTTCCTAATCCAGTTTGCCACTGGATTTGCGATGACATTCTACTATAAACCCACAGTTACCGAAGCTTTTTCTTCTGTAGAGTACATCATGAATGAAGTCAACTTCGGTTGGTTAATTCGCTCCATTCACCGCTGGTCAGCCAGTATGATGGTATTGATGATGATTCTCCACACATTCCGCGTTTATTTGACCGGTGGCTTCAAAAAGCCCCGGGAATTGACCTGGGTAAGTGGTGTCATTCTTGCAGTTATTACCGTTTCCTTCGGTGTAACAGGCTACTCTTTACCCTGGGATCAAGTTGGTTACTGGGCTGTAAAAATTGTTAGCGGTGTACCAGAAGCAATTCCCGTAGTCGGCGTTTTTATCTCCGATTTATTACGTGGTGGTTCTAGTGTAGGTCAAGCTACACTCACCCGCTACTATAGCGCCCACACCTTCATTCTTCCTTGGCTAATTGCTGTCTTCATGTTGTTCCACTTCTTGATGATTCGCAAACAAGGTATTTCAGGACCATTGTAATCACTTTGTCATCACTTTGTCGTAACTTTGTCGTAACTTTGTCGTAACTTTGTCGTAACTTTGTCATCAAAGTTATTAGCCAACAGCTATAACTTGTGTTTCCAGATCATCGGAGTTTGTTTTAAAATAAAAGAAAATAACTTGATATCGGAAATCACAAGCTAGTTGTAAGCTAATAGCTTTCGCTAATGCTTTAACCTCAATTCAGCCGGAGAGCGCATTTAAAAATGTCAACGCAAAAAAAACCGGATCTGAGCGATCCTAAGTTGAGAGCCAAACTTGCCCAAGGCATGGGTCATAATTATTATGGTGAACCCGCTTGGCCTAACGATCTGCTGTATATATTTCCTGTCGTCATTATGGGTTCTTTTGCCTGTATTGTCTCTTTAGCTGTTTTAGATCCAGCTATGACAGGTGAACCAGCTAATCCTTTTGCTACTCCTTTGGAAATTTTACCAGAGTGGTATTTGTATCCTGTATTCCAAATTTTACGCTCATTACCTAGTAAACTATTAGGTGTGTTAGCAATGGCTTCTGTACCCTTGGGACTAATTCTTGTTCCTTTCCTGGAAAACGTGAATAAGTTCCAAAACCCCTTCCGTCGTCCTGTAGCAACAACTGTATTCCTGTTTGGTACTCTTGTGACTCTGTGGCTAGGTATTGGTGCTGCACTCCCATTAGATAAATCCTTAACTTTAGGATTGTTCTAAGGTAGTTACAGTCAAACATAAACCTGATCACGTCTGTGGTTTTCAAGGGTGTATAGGAGACAATATCTGAAAAACAAATAATACTAGGTCTTTAATGATCTATTGTTATTGATATTTCAAAATATATGCTCTTGAAGACCAACAGAAGTTAACTAATAACTCAATTTGCTAGTTATCTGGTTGAAACTGGTAATGGGTAATTGATAATTGGTGATCAAATCCCTGTTTTCATCCTGTTTATCCTTAGATATTGGATATCCTGATTCTGACACTGTGCTTAACTAGCAACTTACGTTAATATAGAATTGCGTCCGCCGAATTTTCAGGTTGATAATCAGGAGGAAGTGAAAATCAAAATATCCCCAATCTCAAATCACCCGCCAAAATTCCCCAGTCTCATGAGAATTGGAAACAGAACATTAACTTAGGGAGTAAAACTAACCAAAACTTTACCAATATTCCTCATGGATGATTTATACAGCAGTTAGAATATAAAGCTAAACTTGTGGGAATCAAGGTACAAATTACTACAGAGAGTTACACATCAAAATGTAGTTTTCTGGATTTTG
>LJOT01000936.1 GCA_001672075.1 Anabaena sp. CRKS33 | reverse complement strand
CTGTTTTTTTGTTGACTGGTGTTAATAATCCATCTAAACGGGTTTCGTTTTCTTTGATGACTGGCGCACTATATTCAAATTCACAATCAGGGGGAATACCGGATACTAATTCTGAGATTAATCCAGGTTGATTTAAGAAAATTCTGTAAAATAATTTATCAGTTTTCATAATTGTTTTTCGTGGAAATTTGATTGATTAATGTTGACTTCTATTTCCATATCAACACTAGGTTTTCTACCTCTTTTTTTCGTTTCTTACTTCTGAGACTTTCTCTCAGGAGAAGTTCAGTTGTCATATCTAGAGTCAGGGAAGTGAGCGCTTGACTTGTTGGTATAGTTTTATATACCTTTTGGCTTGCATTTCTCAAGAATATTCTTTCAGGGCGATCGCTCTAATTGCTTATTTTGTCATAAAC
>LJOT01000502.1 GCA_001672075.1 Anabaena sp. CRKS33 | reverse complement strand
CCGTACTCAACCCAAAACTAATCAAAAATTGGGTAACTTTACACAAAGACACATTGGACCAAACCCTGATGATATTCAGCAAATGCTTGATACATTAGGGATTTCCAATCTTGATGACTTAATTGATAAAACAGTACCAGAGGCAATTCGCTTTCGGCAAGAGTTGAAATTACCACCTGCACAAAGCGAATATGCAGCATTGGCCAAATTAAAGCAAATAGCCGATAAAAATCAGGTTTATCGCTCATTTATTGGCACGGGGTATTATGATTGTATCACCCCGGCGGTTATTCAACGCAACATCTTAGAAAATCCCGGTTGGTATACAGCATACACCCCTTATCAGCCAGAAATTGCCCAAGGACGTTTGGAAGCGTTGTTAAACTTCCAAACTATGATCATTGACTTGACCGGTTTAGAAATTGCTAACGCTTCTTTACTTGATGAAGCGACAGCAGCCGCAGAAGCAATGAGTATGAGTTATGGTGTGTGCAAAAATAAATCCCATAACTACTTTGTATCCCATGAATGTCATCCTCAAACCATTGATGTATTGCAAACACGCGCCAAACCTTTGGGTATAAACATCATTATCGGTGATCATCAAACCTTTGATTTTACCGAAACTATCTTTGGTGCAGTTCTGCAATATCCCGCAACTGATGGTACAATTTACGACTACCGCAACTTTATAGAAAAGTCCCATGCTCAGGGTGCATTGGTGACAATAGCCGCAGATCCTTTAAGTTTAACATTACTCACACCCCCCGGTGAATTAGGGGCTGATATTGCCGTAGGTAGTACCCAACGCTTCGGTATTCCCTTGGGATTTGGGGGACCACACGCTGCTTATTTTGCCACGAAGGAAGAGTATAAACGCTTAGTCCCAGGGCGCATTGTCGGAGTATCAAAAGATATTCATGGTAAACCTGCCTACCGTTTAGCCTTACAAACCCGTGAACAGCATATCCGCAGAGATAAAGCCACCAGTAATATCTGCACAGCCCAAGTTTTATTGGCAGTGATGGCGAGTATGTATGCAGTTTATCATGGACCTGATGGACTCAGAGCGATCGCCCAAAATATTCATCAATTAACCGCAACTTTAGCCGCAGGACTGAAAAAGTTAGGTTATAAAATCACTTCGGAAAACTTCTTTGATACCTTACGGGTAGAATTAGGAAATACCAGATCAGAAGCAATTCTCGACGCTGCGAATGAGAGAAATATCAACTTGAGAATTTTTGATAATTCCACCGTGGGTATTTCCTTAGATGAAACTACCACAGAAACAGATTTAATTGATATTTGGCAAATTTTCGCACTCAAAGATCAATTACCTTTTACTGTAGAAGAATTAGCAATTACCAATTCTCAATTATCACGAGAAAGTAAATATCTCACCCACCCAGTTTTCAATCGTTACCATTCAGAAACAGAGTTATTACGTTATTTACATCAACTAGAAAGCAAGGATTTATCATTAACCACCTCAATGATTCCCTTGGGTTCTTGTACCATGAAATTAAACGCAACTTCGGAAATGATTCCCGTAACTTGGGAACAATTCGGCAAAATTCATCCTTTCGCGCCAATTTCCCAAACCAGAGGTTATCAAATCCTGTTCCAACAACTAGAAGCATGGTTATCAGAAATTACAGGTTTTGCGGGAATTTCCTTACAACC
>LJOT01000213.1 GCA_001672075.1 Anabaena sp. CRKS33 | reverse complement strand
ATCAGGTACAAATTGAAATCATAAAACCCTTGTAGTGCGGGCATCTTGCCCGCTAGATGTGTACCTCATAACTTTAATTTCAGGATTTCTCAATTACAGCATATTTCGTTACAATCAGGTACAAATTGAAATCATAAAACCCTTGTAGTGCGGGCATCTTGCCCGCTAGATGTATACCTCATAACACCGAAAAAAGCTGTATACAATTTAGCTGCACATCAGCTTAACCGTCAACTAATACGTCAATTTTGCCATTAAATTCAACCTGTCCACCGGATTTCGGTTTAAGGCACTTTTGATATTACTTATTTCTGTTCCCTCTGGCAGAATTGGTGACAAAAATTTAAATTCTAACTTCAAGAATACATCTGCTTTCACATCTTTACTACCCAATAAGGTATTAAGAGTATTCTGGAAACTATTAAACCCTTTATATGGTCCTTGGTACTCTAAACGAATAAATTGCTCTCCCAAGGTTATACTTGCTGTCTGGTCAATTTGCAGGGGTAATTTCATCAACAAAGGAAAGGCAGTTAATAACTTGCGGTAGTCCATTACTTCAGCTACCGAAATTTCTAACAATTCAATGCCTTCGGCTTGATAATCTTTGATAAAATCAGCTAATTGGGTAAAAGTGCTATTCAATGAACCTTCAGCATTAAATGTTTCTGGTTTATTAAATACTTCTGGTTGAACTACAAATAAACTTCCTGGTTCTGCCACACCAGGAGAAGAAGTTCCACCAGTACCATAAGTACCAGTACCATAATTACTTATGGAAGCTTTAGTTTCTTTTTCAACTATTTCTTCATTACCGTAATCAACAACTATTTTAAAAATTGTAGTTTGGGTAATGCTAGTTTCATATTCATCACTAGGACGAAACACCCTATCATTAATTTCCGTGTTTTCTTGATACAATTTAATGGTTAATGCCCCAGATGCTTTCCACCTTAACCGCACAGGTTTTAACTTATCTGTACTGGACATGACTTGGGCATTCAGTTCAATTTCTCGTGGTTTGGGTGGTTGGAGAATACCCCGACGATACAATTCTATTCTTTCAGAAAATTCTATCGAATCAGGAGGAACAATTTTATGATCATCGGTTTTGATGAATAGTTTTTCACCAATTTTTATATCCCAACTACCATCTAAAATTCCTGTGCGAATTGTCTCTCGTAATTTAGATATTTCCGCATCAGAGAATATATTTAAACTCAAATCTTTAGCAAAAGTTTCTTTTAATGCTTTCGTTGTCCAATGATTTATCCCTGCTGGCCAAACTTTCTGTAATATGAATGCTGGTGCATAAAATTGTGCTTCATCTTGACGGATTTTTTGACAATCTTTGAGAGATTTTAAAATAATATCCTGTTGGTTATTACCTTTGACTTCACCAGATTCTTGGGCAGGTAGGGGATAGTGCATTAAACCCTTGGGGGCTTTTACCGGATCATTGGCAGGATAAAATAAATGCCGATAGGTATTAGTAATTGATACTCTAATATTTAATTCAAATTTACCTTTACGTTCTTTGAGTTGTTTTTGTTGATTTTCTGATAAATCTTGCAAACGATTAGGAGAATTGAGAATATTTTGCATAGCCCGGTATTCTCGCACATTCTCAATGGCACGTTGTAATTCTTGTTTATTAGCAATAAGAAATAACAGGCGATTTCTATAAGTGCGGAATTTCCCAGCTTCTCCAGTGTTGTTAAAAATGCGTTCTACTATAGCAGGTGGTCCATCTGTGGTAGAAGAAATTGTCTCTTCATCAAAATCAATAATGCACAAAGCTACACTATCAGCAACATCATCTACATCTGCGGGACTTATTGGTGCTGAAACTAATTTAAAGAATTTATCCGCGAAAATCGTATCCCGGCGTTTTCTTAATTCATCTTTGGCTTCAGTAGTGCCAATTTGTGCTTTTTCTTCGGAAATGATTTTATTGAGTGATGGTTCTTCTTTAAATCTGGCAATAGAGGTAATCGGATCATTTTCTAAATACCACGCTACTGCTGTGAGTCTGTCTAAAACAGTCTGTACAAAGCCAATTTCTAATCCCGGTGTCAGTAGGGATAAGTTTAATTCAGGACGACGAATACCTGCGGCAATTCCTTGGTTAATGGAATGTAAGAAAATGGTTCTAGTTACCCAGGTAGAAAAGGGAGGTTTACCGGCTGCTTGCCATTCTGCGTCTTGTAATTGGCTATATGCTTCTCTACCATCTGGGTTATAAATGTCTGCTTGGATGGGGATTCGCATTAATTCTCTACCCAGTCGAGAAGTTAAATCACTGGTAATTTCTTCTTCAATGCCGACAGGGATATGATGGGTGTGAATTAGGGGTATCCAATTTGGTGATTGTTGGCTGTTGACTGTTGGCTGTGAACTGTGAATGTTTTGCCAGAGATAACGTATAACTCCAGCAAATAAGCGTAATGCGCCCCTGGTGCGTTGGAAGTTGGGAATGGAGGCGATTTTCTTTGTTAGTAGGCTAAATAGTTCAGGATGGAAGGGATAACTCTGTTCAATGCCTTCGGCATAACGGGCATCTTTACAACCATCTGGTAAGTCAATGCGACTGGCTTTATAAGTTTGTAGATATTCTTTAGCGGCATTACTGGCTGCGTTGGCTTCAATGCTGTTAAACATCCGTTGTTTAACGATATTGTAAATTTCCACATCGGTACTGGGTTTGAGAATCCGTTCTTGTCTAGCTGTGGCCGAAATGGTTTCCCGAATTTCCGTGGTTTCTGCCCCAAAACTGTCAGTGGAGGAGGCGAGGGTGTAAACAAAGACTAAATTATTAGAAGCTGCTGCCAAGTCCATGAGGGAGAATAAAAAGGCGACAACTTGTTCTGCTAAGTCGCTATTACCAACTACTGTGGCTTTAGCTGCCCTGAGATAACGGGCTATTTCATCGAGAATAATTACTGTGGGTTGCCCTTGGGTAATGCGTTCTAAAACTACAGTGCCGGGGCTAACTCGTTGTTCATCAGAACCTTTGAGTAAGCTGTAACCTGCTACACCACCGATTTGATAAGCTATTTCTCCCCACAGGGTATAGGTGGTAATGCCTGTATCTGAATGGTAAACACCGTTAACTGGATCTAAATCTTGGCAAGCGATCGCTGATGCTTGAATTGGACGCTCTGGAATTAAATTAATATTATCAACAAAACGCTCTAATCCAGGAATTTCTCGCCCATTTTTGGCGATATGCCACAAAGCGATTTCATCATGGGTTTTCCCACCCCCGAAGCTGGTTTCTAAGCGAATAATAGGAGAACCAATAGCAGCACCTCCTAATCGCCCAAATACTTCGGAAATCAGGGTTTTTAACCCATCTGTAGGAAAGGTGTTAGCAAAAAAGGTTGTCGGATCTTGGTAGACATAGGGGGCTGTACCTTCCACTACTAAGCGTAATTTGGCAGCAAATAATTCGGGGGCGAGTTCCCCTGCTAAAATTTCGTCTCTAGGAATACAGGTTTTGAAGATGGAGGGCAGCATAGAAATAAATATAAGTAGATTGGCGTTAAAAATTGTCGTGATGACAAGGGAACTCTTAACTCTTAACTCTTAACCAGGAAGAGGTTTTGGGCAACTTTACTTTTCGTTACTTGTGTCGGTTTTTTTCCGTTCACCTACTTACTATGATTAGATATCATATCAATGTCTATAGATTATCAGATTTAATTGAATCTACAATTATGCAAATTACCCATAGTCTTCATACTGCTATTCTCATAACTGATTTAGACCGTTCCGAGTATTTTTATACTCATATATTAGGACTTGAAAAAGCAGAACGTCCTTTAAAATATCCTGGTATCTGGTATCAAATTGGTAACTATCAACTACATCTGATTGTTGCGCCTACTGTACCCACCGATAAGCAACAAGAAAAATGGGGACAAAATCCTCATATCGCTTTTGCTGTCATGGATTTAGAAATAATTAAAACCGAATTAACAGCTAAAAATTATCCGTTTCAAGCTAGTGCTTCTGGCCGACCAGCGATTTTTGTTCAAGATCCAGATCAAAATATAATTGAACTGAGTCAGGCATTTGCTGATAAAATCTAAACGGTACTAAGATTAAGTGTCACCAAAAGTCAGTCGTCGTGGGGTGCGGGAGTAAATATGCAGTATCAGACAACTATTGAACCAATATCTATACAAAAGCAGTTCCCTCTGACTACTGTAGGAGCGCTGGTTATCAATTCTCTCGGACAGGTCTTAATTGTTAAATCTACGAAGTGGCGGGGTGCTTGGGGTGTACCAGGGGGAAAAGTAGATTGGGGTGAAACTCTAGAATCTGCACTTCTGAGAGAGTTTCAGGAAGAAGTCGGGTTAGACTTAACTAATGTGCGTTTTGCGTTGCTACAAGAAGCAGTGCTGGACTCACAATTTGTGCGACCTGCCCATTTTATTATGATCAACTATTACGCATTTTCACAGATAGATACGATTACACCTAATGAAGAAATTGAGGAATGGGCTTGGGTGACTCCCGCACAAGCAAAGGAATATCCTCTCAATAGTTATACTCAAGTATTGATTGAGGATTTTGTAGAAAATAACATTGGTAGTTTATATAGGAATTAGGTCTAAGAATAATGCTGAAAAAAGCACTGGTGACTGGATCATCATCGGGAATTGGTAAGGCTATCGCTCTCGATTTAGCTGCTAAAGGATTTGATGTAGCATTTCATTGTCATAAAAGTGTGGAAGCCTGTAATCAAGCCCGTCAGGAAGGTGCTAAGTACGGCGTAAAAACTGTTGCTTTACAAGCGGATCTGAGAAATCCTGAACAAGCGGAGTTTTTAGTCAAAAATGCTGCTGAGGAATTGGCAGGTCTATCCGTTGTTGTCAATAATGTGGGTAACTACTTAGACAGGCCAACGAGCCAATTATCAGTAGAAGAATGGCATGAAATTATTCACTCTAATCTCCATGCTACATTTTATGTCACCAAAGCTGCACTACCTTACCTGAAAGCCGCTAATGGGGGACGTATCGTCAATATTGGTTGTGCTGGTGCCCAAAACCTCCTAGCGCGTTATACTAACACACCCTACTTAATTGCTAAAACTGGCATTATCATCTACTCAAAATCTTTAGCAAAGGAAGTAATTACAGATAACATTACTGTTAATGTTGTATCTCCAGGAATAGCAGAAAATTCCTTTGATTTGCAGGAATCCCTCCCTGAACTACCTACTAAGCGACCTGCAACTTTACAAGAACTTGTTCATGCAGCCTGGTTTTTTATTAGCCCAGAATCTAATTATATCACAGGGCAGGTATTAGACGTTTCGGGAGGATGGAGGTTGTAATTATCTGATGATTTGGTTATTTTTGCTCAATGCTTGTGAACAGCTAATAAAAAACTATTGTCTATCAAAAAAGGATTGGAAATATGTTGAAGATTGAAGACATTTACGAAATATATGAAAAATATCATGATGCTTTGCAAGTAAAAGTAGAAGAATTTACAATTGGTGATAAAAAATTTAATTTTAATTCCGAATCAGCAATTTTAGGAGTGATTAATCTTTCTAATGATTCTTGGTACAGAGAAAGCGTATGTTTAAGTTCAGAACAAGCTATTCGCAAGGGATTAGTATTAAAGGCTCAAGGTGCTGATATTATAGATATTGGCGCTGAATCTACTTTAGAAAAAGCGGAAAGAGTTGAGGATATTCGCCAAAATTCCCAAATTTTACCCGTGCTAAAATCTCTGAGTCAACAGGGGGTTTTAACTTCCATTGAAACTTATTATCCTCAAGTGGCTAGGGAATGTTTACAAGCTGGCGCTAATGTGATTAATCTAACGGGTGCTTTTGATAGTGAGAAAATTTATCAAGCTGTATCTGAATTTGACGCTGGGGTGATTATCTGTTATGTTCAAGGTAAAAATGTCAGAGAAGTTGGTGATTTTGATTTTGGTGATGATCCGACAAAATTAATGTATGAATATTTTGCTAATGAAATAGAAATAGCAGCTAAATATGGGGTGAGAAAAATCTTTGTTGATGCTGGTTTGGGGTTTTATTATAAGAATCTCCAGGATAGTTCTTTGCGAATTCGTTATCAAATGAAAACTTTTTTGACTACTTTTAGACTGAGAAAATTAGGTTTTCCTGTCTGTCATGCTCTCCCTCACGCTTTTGAATATTTTGGGGAAGAAGTAAGAAGTGCAGAATCATTTTTTGCGGTTTTAGCAGCATTAGGAAAAACAGATTTATTCAGAACTCATGAAGTTCCTAAAGTTAAAGCAGTGTTAGATACACTGCATTCATTTTAATTATCCAATTATTGGGTAATTTAGGATATAATGATGACTTCAAAACCGGAATCTGAATCTTTTTTAGAAACTTGGATAATTGGTAAGGAATTCAGATTTGAAGCTGCTCACCAATTACCGAATCATGATGGTAAATGTGCTAGATTACATGGTCATTCTTGGCGCGGTGTTGTCTATGTTACGGGGAATAAATTGATAAATTCAGGTGTTAAACAGGGGATGATTATGGATTATGGTGATATATCAAAATACATAAAACCCCTCTTGGAAAATTATCTGGATCATTACCATTTAAATGAATCCACGGGTTTAGCTAATCCTACCAGTGAAGCGATCGCTAAATGGATTTATGAACAGCTTGAACCCCAAATTCCCGGACTTGTCGCAGTT
>LJOT01000501.1 GCA_001672075.1 Anabaena sp. CRKS33 | reverse complement strand
ATGCTATAGAAGTCGCAGTTCCTAAATTCCAATCTTTAATCAACAAACGCACTTCTCTATTCAAAGAAATTCGCAAAGTTTTTAAACGATAAAACAATTCAGTATTCAACAACAGTTGTTCAAAACTAGAACCCCAATCTAAACCAGCACCAATATTACTCCCTACTTCTTCCTCAGCTTGAATGCTTTTTTTTAACCATTCTTCATTAAGCAATAAATCCATCGGATTTGCTAATTCTTGGTTAGAGGTAAACGGAATATAATTAAATTCTTGCTGACTCATTA
The DNA here is from genome assembly GCA_001672075.1 of Anabaena sp. CRKS33. Taxonomy (GTDB): domain Bacteria; phylum Cyanobacteriota; class Cyanobacteriia; order Cyanobacteriales; family Nostocaceae; genus Dolichospermum. The sequence goes on along the minus strand of LJOT01000501.1, from coordinate 1,406 downwards.
TTTACCCTCACTGCTTTTGTTATAAGAACGCCATATACCGTACTCAAAATAAACTAGATCATCATAATCTTCATCTTGCCCTAAATCTAGCATTCTTTGATTATCATAGAATTTTTCCGTTCCTGGTAAAGAATGTAAGCCTACCCTACCTTCATAACCTAGTTGTAAACTGCGGCTACGGGCAAATAGCAAAAATGCACTCCCAACACCTTTGTATCTTGGTGGACGTTGCACATCCTGACGATTCCAAGGTGCTGTAGCAATTCCATCAATATATACTAAGCGTTTACCCTCTGTGATACGTGAGCCGTGCATCTGAGTTTCCATCAGCATCAATCCTTGGGTTTCACCTTCGCACTCAATAGCATAACCTTCACGGTTTGAACTGCTGGCAATAAATCTCAGTTTAAACTCCCAGTCCCAAAATTTATCAGCTTGTACATATAAATTTAGTTGGCTTTTCCACAGCAATAGATAATCATTAATGTGCTTTTGTGCCAGTTCTACTAAATACGCATTTACAAAAGTGCTATCCTCACCACGAATTAGCTGAACTTGCAGTTGCACTCGTTACTCCTTGTTAGTGAAAATGACTGTGGTAACAAACTAAAATACTATCATTTATTACTCGGATCATTAGAAACTACCTTAATGTGGGATTTAACAATTACCAAACCCGTGAATTTACCTCCCGAAAGTGTGAAAATCATACAACTTTGATCATACCACAGTCGCAACCAGTGAACCTTTTTAGAATACCAGATCATCATTTTCCCAAATTCCAATATATCGGGAGCATAACAATTGTGTAAACTTAAAGAGTCCACCAAATACCAAAATTCTATGACACGCTGGTTTAATATTGCCGGTCCCTGTAAAGACGATATTCACTATCTCCTATCTCCCACAGTCAGATTACCAGACTTGGAGGAGCTAATTCAACAGCGTAGTTATTTTGTCCTTCATGCACCACGACAAACCGGGAAAACCACGGCAATGTTATCCCTAGCACAGCAACTTAACGCCACAGGAAATTATGCAGCAGTCATGGTATCTGTAGAAGTAGGAAGTGCATTTAATCATGATCCCGGTGCGGCAGAATTAGCGATTTTAGGAACTTGGTATGATACAATAGATATTCGTTTACCTAAAGAATTACAACCACCTGTAAAACAATGGCAACAGGAAGAACCAGGACAAAGAATTAAGGCTTTTTTAAGAGGTTGGGCAAAAGTTTTAACCCGCCCTTTAGTATTATTTATAGATGAAATTGATTCCTTACAAGACCAAACATTAATTTCTATTTTACGACAATTAAGAGATGGTTTTCCTAATCGTCCAGAAAATTTTCCCTCATCGGTAGGATTAATTGGTTTACGAGATGTGCGAGATTATAAAGTAGCATC
>LJOT01000935.1 GCA_001672075.1 Anabaena sp. CRKS33 | reverse complement strand
CACAAAAAATACCCTATATCTTCCCCGTCCTTTAGGTTTTGTCAAATCTGTACCCCTTGTCCCTTTAACTTGGGAAACAGAATCTTATATCAATAATGCTTTATGGGATAAAACCCAACCTTGTCCATTAGTTAGACCTCATAATAGTAAAGATGATGATGAAGATGATAAAGATGATTTTGTTAAATGCAGTGGAGTAGAAACAAAATTCAGACAATATTTACCATTCTGTGTGGTTAAGGAATATTTAAAAACCGGGAAAATAGATAAAAATGATTGGAACATAATTAAAGACAGTCACGAAGATAAACCTTGGGACGAAGAAACCCGTTCTCATAATAGCATTGAACCGGGAACAAAACAAGTTAAAGATGCTGATGGTTACTTTGTAGAAAAGGCCATTCGTTTACATCAAAAT
>LJOT01000934.1 GCA_001672075.1 Anabaena sp. CRKS33 | reverse complement strand
ACTACCCGTTAAAGTAGCAAATCTGGAGTCAAGTTGTGACGTATATGCAGTATTAACACTAACAACCGTGCAACCTACACGGGTTGAAACTTGTTTGAGGGCATCCGCAACTACCCCCTTGCACCATGAAGAAACATTTCTCTTCATGCGCTTTTTCATGGGCTTTTTGCTTTTTAGTGCTTCCGTCAAATCTTCAAAAGCTACCTTGATTGCATCAGTCATCAAGTTATGCGTAGCTGTAAAAACTATTGTTTGAATCCTACCTTGAAATGATGTTTCTCGGTTATTCCACTTGATTTTACCGAGGTTATTCCGTTTGATTCTATCGGCTTTGGCACTATTCCCTTTGGCAATAGACTTGTCGAAAACTGATTTGATTTTGTTGCGTTTAACTTGTTTCGCTGTTCTGTAATCAGTT
>LJOT01000016.1 GCA_001672075.1 Anabaena sp. CRKS33 | reverse complement strand
TTGTGGTGATCCTTGCTACAAAGCGGTCTTTTCTGACCCAGGTTGGGACGGTCTACCACTTCTTCTAACATACCTCTAAGATACAAGGTTGGGTTGAAGAATGAAACCCAACATTTTCGAGATTTTTTTGGGTTTCCCAACGCCTCAACCCAACCTACAAAATTATTCACCTTTTTCTGTTTTGCTGACAGAACTAAGTTGATCTAAAATTGTCAAAACTTCTTGCTCAAATGCAACTTGAGCGCGGTTAGTTTTACCCCCAATATATAAAGTTTCACCTGTTTGTAAAGCCCAAATTTGGGAATGGGAAAAATAACTCATGACCACACCCAACATTAATAAAGCAAAGCCAGTATAAACAATGGGAATACCAGGATCAAATTTAATTTGTAAACCTGTACTACCAATGACATCAATAATTTTTAAATTGACTCCATTTACAGGGATAGACATTCCTGCACGCACAGTATTAATTAATTTACCTTGAGCATCATAAATTAATACCATTCCTTGTAGATCTTTGGCTAATAGAGAAACACCTTCACTTAAATCAGGTTTTGTTGGTATCCAAGTTCCCCAAATTCTACCTTTACCTTTGGTGTCTAATTGTGCCATTGGTAATTGGAAAATTGGACTTTTATTTAATCTTACCTGAACGCTGGAAATTCCCCAATCTGTTTGATAGAAAACTACACCATGATAACGCAAAGGTTTGTTAACATAGATCTTCTCATGATTAACTTCTTCACCCTGATTATTCAGCACAGACATATCTGAATAAAATTGGTCAATTCCTCCCGTTGGTGTATAATCAATCCAAAAGCGATTGACACGCACTGACCAATCTTTTAACACATCTTGAGAAGACCAAGCACCAGCATCAACAATATTTTTTACCTGGAATGTATCCCCACTAGAAATCATTTCTTGAGCCATAAATCCCGTCATTGATCCACAAATTCCGCCTAATAAAATGGCGACAATACCAATGTGAACAATGATCGGACCAATGCGACCAATTATACCTTTGCGGGCATAAAGAATATCATCTTTCTCTTGAAAAATCCGATAACTTTTTTGCTGCAAAATTGGCGTAATTGACTGTAGGGAAACACCCTCTAATTCAGCACTCAAAGCTAATTTTTGAAACTGGCGAGGTTCTTGGTAATATTTCCATTTTTGAGCAGCTTTCAGGGCTGGTAATTGACGAGTAAAGGTACAAGCTGTTAAACTCGTTCCAAATAGAACTAATAAACTCAAAAACCACCAAGTTCTATATACATGATCTAACCCAACTACTTGAATAACCTTCCAGGTAAGAAACCCAAATAAAGCAGGATGTTCTGGATAGTTAGATTGGTAAAATGCAGGTAATTGTCCTTGTTCAATTACAGTACCGCTCACACTAAATAAAGCAATTACTAATAAGAGGATAATTGCCAAACGTAAATCAGTTAATATGGGTAAAATTTTTCGCCGCATAAATTTCCCAGGTATTAACCACCAAATTAATTCTGTGGATGTTGTTTGATCTAAAGTCATTATTTAGAAACTACTAATAGGAATACGAGAAACTAAGGAAAAAACACCAAAACCTACTAATAATGCCCCGCTAATAGGATTTATCCAGCCAGACCAACGGCGCAATTCTAATAGTTTTTTAATAGTAGCAGTAAACGTACCTGCTAAAATTAATGGAGCTACATATCCGGCTGTGTAAGCAAGTAGTAAAACCGCACCTAAAACTAAATCTTGGCTATTAGCAACCCAACCCAATAAACTCGCTAAAACTGGTGTGCTACAGGGGGAAGCAACCAACCCAAATGTTAAACCAATAGAGTAGGAACGCACTCCGGGTGGCAAATCTTCAGAAATCCAAGTTTCATTGAAAGAAGGAAATTGTATGGGTAATGCTTCTAATAAGTTTAACCCCATAATAATAGCAATAATGCTGACAATAATTGGTAAACCAATTCCTATTTGACCGTAGACTTTACCTATTAAACCTGCTATAATGCCCATTCCTGCCAGTGTAGTTGCTAATCCTAACGCAAACCAAGTTGATTGAACTGCTGCTTGCAAGCGGGTTTTAGCTTCATAACCACCAATATAGCCAATAGTAATGGGCAACATAGACAGCATACAGGGTGTGAGACTGGTAAGTAAGCCCGCAGCAAAAATAATGCCAATACTCACAATACTTAAGTGGGTAAGTTGGTTAGCAACCAGGGTATTAGCAAATTGTTCCAGTTGGTAAATTCGGGTTTCTAGAATTTCTAACATGAGTATGTTTAAGTAAAAAATGCTTACTCTGGTTGAATTTTAACATATTTTGGGTGATCAAGTGATGAAAACAAGTAAATATTAATTAGGATTAATTAGGGTATTACCAGATATTTTCCCGGATTTTTGTGAAAGATTGATGAATCTCTAGTAAAGATTGCCCAAAATTAGGTTAATTATCCTGAAGATTATTTTAGGATTAAATCAACATCAAATATCCGCAGAAAACCGAAAATAGTAGTTGAAAAGGAATCTACCACCATGGCTCAGAAAACCAGTAAAGTTTTACAACAATCTGGAGTTATTCCCTATAGAATAATAGAGGGAAAACTAGAAATTTTATTAATTACAACTCGTAAACGTCAAGGGTGGGTGATTCCTAAAGGGGGACTTTGTAAAGGTATGAGTCCTCATGAGTCAGCAGCAAAGGAAGCATGGGAAGAAGCGGGAGTTTTAGGTAGAGTCACAACGGAAAAATTGGGTAATTATCAATATCGAAAACGGGGGAATATCTATCGAGTAAATTTATTTTTATTACCTGTAGAAGAAGTATTAGAAGATTGGCCAGAAGCCACTGCAAGGGAAAGAAAATGGTTAGAAGTTAACCAAGCTGCTGAATTAGTGAAGGAAAATTCACTCAAAAGAATTATTCAGACTTCATTAATAATCAACCAATAGAAGAGTGTTTAAATTATCTCAAAGGACAAATTATGACTTTTGAGATAATTATGAGTAAAATGATCTACCACATTTGTATCACTTAATTCTAAATTATAAAAATCCACAAACTCATGATCAAAATATGGTCCTGCGTGCCAAGTTCCCACATCTAATTTAATAAAACAATTTCCGGGAATCTGAAAAGCCGCAATTTTTGATAATTCAGGTTCATTTATATTATTATTAGGTGGACAAACTACCATGAACCAATCTTTACTATCTAAAGATCCCAAACATTGAGTACATTTAACATGACGAGTAATGTGGTGAAATTGTCTACCTTTTTCCTGTAACCGCATAATATAGAAACGGGGAATACCATTTTGTAAATTTAATTGTGCATCTTCTTGATCAAAATTTTTACCATCTTTACTTACATATATTACCTGTCCATAGGGTTGAAAATTCTCTGGTGTAATTAATTGAGATCGTAATTTTTGTATTTTTGATAATGTACTCATAAGTTCTTGACTAAATATTTGGGTGTGACTGAACTAAAGTAGAAAAAACCAAGATTTAGAATCTCAAACTTTGCGACTTTGTGGGAAACATAATACCACCATTATGCAACACGCTCCTATTTGATTTTTATTATTATGAGAAAAAGAGAGAAGGAATATATTTTCCTTCCTCTAATTTCCAGTTACAAAAATTTAGATCTTGCCAATGTAATGTAGTCCTAAAATAATACCTGCTCCCAAGATATGTCCAAAAGAAGCAGTTGCTAGTACAGCGGGTAAACCAAAACCACCGAAAAATTGAGGTGCTGGTAATTCTGGTTTAGCGTTAGGCTGCTGAATAGTAAATTTGCCGACAGCGATCGCAAAAATATTGGCTACAATCATAATAATGCCAATATTAGGACTCCATTCTAACGTTGTTGTAGCTGTAGCCAGCAAGCTTGAAGTTAACATCTAATTTACTCCTGATATTTGGGGATACTTAACAATATCATCTAAATATTCAGTAATAAAAATCTATATCATTGCTTACTTTGTAGCAAAATTTAATATTTGTTTGCAATTCACAATAGAAACAATCATTGTCTTGAATAGCCGATTTTAGTGTTTTATCATACTTATGATATCTGGAATGGCTGATAATTGGTAAGATAAAAGTAATTACTTCCTGAAATTGATCATGTCCTCAACTATTAATTCCTTACCACCTGCGCTAAAGAAAATTGTCGAACGCTTTCAAAGAGCTACAGAACCCAAAAGACGCTATGAACAGTTAATATGGTACGCTCAAAAACTGCAAGAGTTTCCCGAAATTGATAAACTCCCAGAAAACAAAGTTCCCGGTTGTGTTTCTCAAGTATATGTGACTGCATCCTTAGCAGATGATAAAGTAATATTTCAGGGTGATTCTGATTCTCAATTAACCAAGGGATTATTAGCAGTATTAATAGAAGGATTAAATGGATCAACACCTACAGAAATAGTCGAACTTACTCCCGATTTTATTCAAGAAACTGGCTTAAATGTTAGCTTAACGCCTTCTCGCGCTAATGGCTTTTACAACATTTTTAAAACTATGCAAAAAAAAGCTTTAGAATGTAAGTTAGAAAGTTAGAGATGAGGAAATAAGTAAATTCTTTCTAATTATGAACTTAATCAGATGTCTACTAATTTATTAACAAATCCCGCCGCTGCATTTGGTGGTAAAGTACAGGAATATCCTTGGCCATGGGAAAATCAGGAATTACGAATAGTATATGAAACCATTGGCCAAGGTTCACCTCTTTTACTATTACCAGCCTTTAGCAGCGTTTCTACCAGGGGAGAAATGGCAGAATTAGCGAGATTACTCGCACCCCATTTTCAAGTCACAGTCATAGACTGGCCTGGGTTTGGTGACTCTTCTCGACTTGGTTTAGATTACAGACCAGTCATATATCAGCAATTTTTGGCGGATTTTGTCAAATCTGTATTTAATACGACAGTTTCCGTGATTGGTGCCGGTCATGCTGCTGGTTATATTCTCGAACTAGGGTTTAAAGAACCGCAAATACTTAACAAAATTGTATTAATAGCTCCAACTTGGCGTGGACCTTTACCAACAATGGGTGCAAGTCAGGAAATAGCGGCTATGGTACGGGGAATTATCAGACTTCCCATTATTGGTCAACTCCTGTATAAGCTCAATACAGCACGATCTTTTTTAAAATGGATGTATACTCGTCACGTTTTTAGTAATGCTGACAAACTTACACCCGATTTTATCGCCAATAAATGGCAAACTACCCAAAAAACAGGAGGGAGATTTGCTTCAGCGGCTTTTGTCACAGGTAATATTGACACCTTTTACACTCAATCAGAATTTCTTTCTCTAGCTCAATCTTTGTCTGTACCCATTATGGCGATTATTGGCGCATCTAGTCCGACAAAATCACGTCAGGAAATGGACGCATTAGCAGCTTTACCAAAAGTAGAGAGTGTGGTAGTTCCGGGTTCTTTAGGACTTCATGAAGAATTTCCAGGAGAGGTTTTTCAGTTTATACTACCATTTTTAAATCGGTTATCATAGGCAAGATTATCAAAGTTGCTTTGACATTATGATGAATTCAGAAACATTCAATTCAATACCAGTAACCGTTTTAACTGGCTATTTAGGTGCTGGTAAAACCACCTTATTAAACCATATTCTCACTTACGAACATGGTAAAAAAGTCGCCGTCATTGTTAACGAATTTGGAGAAGTAGGTATTGATAATCAATTGGTAATTGATGCGGATGAAGAAATATTTGAAATGAATAATGGCTGTATTTGTTGTACAGTCAGAGGTGATTTAATTCGCATTATTGGCAACTTGATGAAACGCAGAGATAAGTTTGATCATTTAGTAATTGAAACCACCGGATTAGCTGATCCTGCACCTGTAATTCAAACCTTTTTTGTGGACGAAGATTTGCAAAGTCAATTGTCATTAGATGCAGTGGTTACAGTTGTTGATTCTAAGCATATTTGGCAACATTGGGAAGCAGACGAAGCCCAGGAACAAATTGCTTTTGCTGATGTGATTTTATTGAATAAAACCGATTTAGTTACAGCAGAAGTTTTAGATGAATTAGAAACCCGGATTCGGTCAATGAATGCAGTGGCAAAAATTTACCGTACCCATAATTCCCAATTAGCAATGTCAGCTTTATTAGGAGTAAAAGCATTTGATTTAGATCATGCTTTAGAAATTGATCCTAATTTCTTAGGAGAAGATGCTCATGTTCATGATGAAACTGTTTATTCAGTTGCTATAGTATCACCAGGGACTATTAATGGTGAAAAATTAAATAATTGGTTGTCAGAATTACTCAGAACCCAAGGAACAGACATTTTCAGAATGAAGGGAATTTTGAATATTGAAAATGAAGATAACCGCTTTGTTTTTCAGGGAGTACACATGATATTTGAAGGTAAAGCAGATAGACCTTGGAAAGCAAATGAACCTCGTAAAAATGAACTTGTATTTATTGGCAGAAATTTAGATGAAGCGCAGTTAAAAAAAGATTTCTTTGCCTGTATAAGTTAGGTAAATAAAATTCACAGCTACACAGACAAAACCTACCTGCGTGGGTTAAAAATCTAGTAAACTTAGTCCACGCAGGTAGACTTTAATTGTGTAGTAATTTTGTAGTAGCGACTTCTAGTTGCTTAATCTTTCTGATCAATAAAAGATAACAAATATGAACCTAATAACCAGCAAATCTCCAGAATTTACTAAACATTATTCCACAAAACTTGCAGATTATGTCACTGCTTTAGCTTGGTCTTCTCAAGGAGAAATACTGGCTGCTAGTTCCGCTGCTGGTGAAATTGTTTTATGGAAAAATGGCAAATTAATCACCTTACAAACAGCTACAAATCAAGCAGTAAATTGTCTAGCATTTTCCCATGATGGTAAATATTTAGCCATTGGTGGACAAGATGGAAAAGTGAAAATTTGGTGCGAAAATCAATTAATTACAACTTTAGAAAATGCACCTGTTTGGGTTGATCAATTAGCATGGAGTGATACTAATAATCAACTAGCTTTTAGTTTAGGACGTGATGTACAAATTTGGGATGCAGACACATTAGAAGTCGTTGTCACTCTTAACTTTAATGATTCCTCTATTTTAGGAATTGACTGGCGTAAAGATGGCAAATATTTGGCTATTAATGGTTATAAAGGTGTAAAAATTTGGTCTACTGAAGATTGGAATGCAGAACCATTTATCCTTTCCATGCCTACCGTTAGTATAACAACAATTTGGTCAGGTAATGGTGAATATTTAGCCTCTGGAAATATGGATCGAACTCTCACCGTTTTACAATGGGAAAATCCTGATCCTTGGTTAATGCGAGGCTTTCCGGGGAAAATTCGTCAACTAGCTTGGTCAGACCTCAAAACCCCTACAGGTGCGCCAATTTTGGCTGCTTCCAGCGTTGAAGGCATAGTATTATGGGAGAAGTCCATAGATGAATCTGTGGGTTGGGAAGCGCAAGTATTAACCAATCATGTAGATATTATTCAAGCAATATCTTTTGCACCCCAAAGCTTGATTCTCGCTTCCGCTGGTGCTGACGGTTGGTTATGTTTATGGGATGAAAATAGGGAAGTATCACAGATTTTTAGCGATACAGAAGCAGGTTTTTCTACTCTATCTTGGCATTCCCAAGGACAATTATTAGCCGCAGGTGGTGAAGAAGGAGAATTAATAATTTTGTCAAATTCTTAGGGGAATTAAAAAAATTTAACCCTGAAATTGTAGGTTGGGTTGAGGAACAAAACCCAACACATTCATTAATTTAGAGATAATTTAGAGAATTTGTGATAAAAATTTCTTAGTTCTCTCTTCTTTGGGATTAGTAAAAAAAGTGTCGGGGGTAGAAGATTCAACTAATAAACCGCTATCCATTAGCACCACTCTATCAGCAACTTCCCGCGCAAATCCCACTTCATGGGTAACAACTACCATTGTCATTCCCTCACTAGCGAGATTTTGCATGACATCTAAAACTTCTCTCACCATTTCTGGATCTAATGCTGATGTCGGTTCATCAAATAGCATGATTTTGGGTTGCATTGCTAATGCACGCGCTATAGCTACTCGCTGTTGTTGTCCACCAGATAATTGTCCGGGATATTTTTGTGCTTGTGCTAAAATTCCCACTCTTTCTAATAATTGCATTGCTAATTCTTCCGCTTTTACTTTGGATATTTTGCGGACATATATTGGCGCTAAAGTGATATTTTGTAAAACTGTTAAATGAGGGAATAAGTTAAATTGCTGAAATACCATTCCCACTTCTCGACGAATTGTTTCAATGTTTCTTAAATCATGACTGAGGATAATTCCGTCAATAGTAATAACTCCTTCTTGATATGCTTCTAAAGCGTTAAATGTACGAATAAAAGTTGATTTTCCTGAACCAGAAGGTCCCATTAAAACCACTACTTCTCCTCTTTCTACACTTAAACTTATACCTTGGAGAACATGAAATTTACCATACCATTTATGGACATTTTCGGCAATTATTATCGGTTTTGTTTCTGTCATATTTTACTCTTTTTTTAATTTGAATCTTTTTTAACCAACCACAGAGGCACAGAGGACTCAGAGGAAGAGATGTTTTATTAAGTTTTATTAAAATTAATTATTTAATTGCTTTTCTAATTTTTTAGCAGCTAAGGACATTGAATAACAAAATAGCCAATAAATCAAACCAATAAATAAATATACTTCTGCATATCTTCCTAAAAATTGCGGTTGGGCTAATATGGAACGTGCCATTCCTGTTAATTCTACTAATCCCACTAATGATAAAAGTGATGTATCTTTAAATAAGCCAATAAATTGACCAACAATTGCGGGAATAACTGCCCGTAATGCTTGGGGTAATATTACTAATGTGAGTAATAAGGGTGTATTTAATCCTAGTGCTTTTCCTGCTTCTATTTGTCCTCTGGGAATTGATTGTAGTCCTCCGCGCACGTTTTCGGCCATGTATGCTGCACTAAATAAGATTAGTCCCACAATACTTCTAAGTAATCTATCTAAACGCAAATCTGCTGGTAAGAATAAGGGTAACATAACTTGGGCTAAAAACAAAATACCAATTAATGGTAATCCTCTGACAATTTCAATATAAAGAATAGAAAACCACCGCACTACAGGTAAATTACTTGTTCTTCCTAATGCGAGTAAAACTCCTATGGGGAAGGAAAGCACAATACTAATTATTGCTATTAATAGGGTGAGTAATAAACCATTCCATAAGTTTGTAGATACAGGTTGTAACCCTAAACCGCCACCAATTAACCAAATAATTATCGGAAAGGATAATAACCACATTAGGGAAAGCCAAGGTGCGATAATTTGGGCAAATTTTTGACCAATGATCAAACCTAAAACTATTAACCCTGTAATTAATAATAAAGAAAAACGACTAATTAACGGGAGGGGTATTATTAATAATAAAATCCCAATCATAAAACCAAAAATCAGAGAATTGCGTTTTGTGAATATTGCTTCTTTAGTAAATGCACCCCCAGTAATTGCGGTTAAATATGTAGATATTCCCAAAACCAGCCAAATTCGCCAATATAAATTCTGGGGAAACCTTCCCACCAAAAATAAAGGTAAATTAACTGTAATTACTTGCCATTGTGCCTTATTAATTAACCAAATTGCAAATCCTTGAAATAGCCAAAATAGAAAAATCAAACAAACAACAGTTAATAAACAATTATACCAATTATTAAAGAGATTTTTTCTCAACCAAGTTAGTTTAATCATCATAGAGATCCTAAATAAAATATTTTTGTATAGCGTACCATAAACATAAAATCTCTTCCTCTGTGACCTCTGTGCCCCTGTGGTTCGATAAAAAATAAATCCTGTTCACAAATACAAATCAAATAAAATTGCTATTTTTCATCTTTCCTGAATCTGTACAGAACGATTAAATAAATTCATGGTGAAAGAAATTATCAAACTCAACGTCAGATAGGTAATCATAATTAACAGCATGACCTCCACAGCTTTTCCAGTTTGGTTAAAAGTCGTAGAAGCAACAAAATAAATATCAGGATAACCGATAGCGATCGCTAAACTGGAATTTTTTGTTAAACTCAGATATTGACTAGTTAATGGGGGAATAATCACCCTTAAAGCTTGAGGAAAAATCACCAATTGCATTGCTAAACCTGGCTTTAAACCCAGAGATTTTGCTGCTTCCCATTGTCCTTGAGGAACTGATTTAATTCCCCCCCGCACAATTTCCGCAATAAACGCACCCGTGTAAAAACTTAACCCTAATAACAAACTAGAAAACTCTGGAGACAAGGTAAACCAAGGAAATTCAATGCCATTTTGACTAAAGTTAGCGAAACCCAAAACAGAAATTTTATTTTCGGCTTTGGGGAAACTCAAGAAAATTGCAAAATACCAAAATAGCAATTGTAATAATAATGGTGTATTCCGAAAAATCTCCACATAAACAAAACTAATCTTCCTGACTAACCAATTATCTGATAGTCTAGAAATTCCCGCAGTAATTCCCACAATTGTAGTTAGTAAGATACTCATTATTGCAATTCGTAAAGAATTAATTAATCCTACTAATAAAGCATAATTATAAGCATCCGTTGGTTCATAATTAACGATAGTTTCACCAATATCAAAAGATGCTTGTTGCTTGAGAAAATTAAATCCAAATTGAATTCCTAATTGCTGTAAGTTCCGTCTGACATTACTCCACAATATCACGACTATAAATACTGCTAAAAATACAAACATTAACTGAATAGCATTTTGCCAAAAACGATGATCACGCCATAAAGGAGGTTTATAGTTAGTCATTATTGTATTTTAGTATTATACTAATATAGTATTACCGGAAAGGTGGAGAATAGAGTAATCCTCCTTTTGTCCCTAATTGATTTTGACCACGAGGGAGATTTAGTTTTGTCTTTTTTCCCAAATTGCGTTCATAAATTTCGCCATAATTACCAACGTGTTTAATAATTCTGGCTGCGAAATCATTTGTTAAACCAATTCCTGCTCCCAAATTTCCTTCTGTTCCTAAAAAACGTTTAATATCGGGATCTTTACTATTTGCAAACTGTGATAAATTTTGAGAATTAATCCCCAATTCTTCCCCTTTGATCAAAGCATAAACAGTCCACTTAACTATATCACTCCATTGAGTATCACCCTTAGCAACTGCTGGCGCAAGGGGTTCAGAAGAAAGAATATCATCTAAAATGATGTTATCTTCTGGTTTCGGTAGGGTTATCTGTCTGGAAACCAAACCAGAACGGTCTGTGGTTACAGCATCACAACGTCCTTCTGCATAAGTAGCAAAAGTAACATTCACATCTTCAAAAACAACGGGTTTATAAGTCAAACCCCGTTTTCGCATTTGGTCTGCTAAATTCTGTTCGGTTGTCGTCCCTGTTTGGACACAAATAGCTTTGTCTTTCAGGTCTTTAATAGATTTAATATTGCTATTTTTGCGAACCATAACCGCCTGACCATCATAAAATACCACAGGTGCAAACTCTAAACCCTGGGAAGTTGCGCGGCTAAAAGTCCAGCTAGTATTGCGACTCAAAATGTCTACTTCTCCAGTTTGTAAAGCTGTAAATCGCTCTTTAGCGTTAAGGGGACGGTATTCTACTGCGTCTGGATTATCAAATATCGCTGCTGCTACAGCCCGACAAATATCAACATCAATACCGCTATATTTACCGTCAGTCCCCACAAAACTAAACCCTGGTAATTCACCGCTAATTCCACAAACAAGCTGACCACGGCTTTTAATGCGATTCCAGATTACGCGAGTAACCTGTGCTTGAGGGGTATTAATCTGACCCTGTGTATTTTGTGGTTCATCACTACAAGCAGTCAGAAAAAATATTAATTCCAGTGTGACGATACCAGATATAATAGACTTGATAGTTGTAAATAATTTCCTAGACTTCATAAGTAAGTAATGAGCGATATTTAAATTTAATCCTGATCTAATTTTTTCACAAAAACGTCAAAAAAACACAAGATATCTGAAATATTTGTTGAGAATGATATCTAATTAAAACCAAACTTCCCAATTAACAATATGCTAAATTTTCTCAATTCCCTTCTTGGTCGTCATCCAGAGCGCGTCAAAGCCAATGTAGAGATTTATACTTGGCAAACTTGCCCCTACTGCATCCGTGCCAAAATGCTACTATGGTGGAAAGGTGTTAATTTTACAGAATACAAAATTGACGGTGATGAAATAGCTAGAGCAAACATGGCTATACGCGCTAATAATCGCCGCAGCGTTCCCCAAATCTTTATTAATAATCAACACATTGGCGGTTGTGATGATCTGTATCGTTTAGATACAAAAGGTCAACTGGATGATCTTCTGTATTTATACTGATGATAATTTGGGTGAAATAAATCAAATCACCCAAATCTAACTAGATATTGTGGTGCGGGCATCTTGCCCGCTAAAATTATACTTAAATATAGTACAGTTTATAGCTAGATCATAATCATAGCGATCGCCTGATTTTTAGCTATTTTGACATTGTATCAGATAAAATAAAAACAAATCAACCAGAGGCAGTGATTATGATCACCCAAATCAGTGAAATCAAATCTCCCACTGAACTAGTAATCTCTTGGGAAGCCTTACCCGATGATTTTCAGTTAGAGGACGAACCGGTGGAAAATACAGGACAGCCACTTTTGGCTGGTGCTTTGCGAGAAAGTTTAGAAATTGCGGGTTTTATTCAACCGCAGATGTTGATAGCCTCGAATTTTGGTTTATGTGCGACATTAGACGGTAAATTTATTGCTAAAGCACCTGATTGGTTATATATTCCCGCAGTCAAAGAAATTTTACCTGAACGCAAAAGTTACACACCGAATTTAGAAGGAGATATTCCCACTATAGTTATAGAATTTTTATCAGATCAGGAAGGTGGAGAATATTCTTTTAAACGTACATATCCACCGGGAAAATGGTTTTTTTATGAGCAAATTTTGCAAGTTCCCATCTATGTAATTTTTGATCCAGATGGGGGTTTATTGGAATTATATCAACTGGAGAATGGTCGCTACGAATTAAAACAACCCGATGAAAATGGTTTACATTGGATTGACGCAATGGGCTTATTTTTGGGAACTTGGAGGGGGGAAAAAGAAGCTAGAACTGGATATTGGTTAAGGTGGTGGAATGAAGCAGGTAATTTATTACCTTGGTCTGTAGAAAAAATTGCAGAAGAACGTCAACGGGCTGAACAAGAACGTCAACGGGCTGAACAAGAACGTCAAGAGAAAGAACGGCTAATAGCGTACTTAAAATCCCAGGGGATTGATCCGAGTAATTTACCTTAAATAGTAGGGTGCGTTAGCGTAACGCACCTAATTCAAATCAATAATAACTGACCACAACAATAAATATAAATATATGCTGGAATTACCAGAATATTTAATACATAGAAAATGGATGAATCACGCCCTAGAATTAGCAAGAGCAGCGGGTAATGCTGGTGAAGTTCCCGTCGGTGCTGTAATTGTTAACACAAATAACCACCTGATTGCTGTAGGAGAAAACCGGAAAGAACGGGATCAAGACCCTACCGCGCACGCGGAAATTATGGCGATTCGCGCTGCTAGTCAAATTCTGCCAAATTGGCGCTTGCATGATTGTACATTATATGTCACTCTAGAACCCTGTCCAATGTGTGCTGGTGCTATAGTTCATGCACGATTGGGAAAATTGATTTATGGAGTGGACGATCCCAAAACTGGCGCAATTCGGACTGTTCTCAACATCCCTGATCACCCAGCTTCTAATCACCGTCTAAAAGTGCTAGGAGGTATTCTGGAATCAGACTGTAGAGAACAATTACAAAATTGGTTTGTTAGCCAACGTCAGCAAAAATAACAGACACAGATCAAACTGTCCAGATGGGAAAACAAAAATTACTCAATAAAATCTACGGTGGACATAATCAAGTTTGTGTCATTATTTACTTCTAAAAACTAGCCACCGTTATGATTAAATCAGACTCTGCTTCTACTACCGGCCATGCACAAACCACAAGTACCTATGTAAATCCCCACGTCAAATTTCCCCGACGACCTTTGGTGGCTGTGAGGAATTGGCGGATTTCACCTTGGCTAATGCCAGTGGCCTATTTTCTAGGACGTTACATAGTTTTGCCATCTTTCTTTGGACATATTCAAGTTACTGGACAAGAAAATATCCCCAGAAGTGGTCCGGTAATTCTTGCTCCTACCCATCGTTCTCGCTGGGATTCATTAGTTTTACCCTACGCTGCTGGTCGTCATCTCACAGGTAGAGATATGCAATTTATGGTGACAATTGATGAATGTCAGGGGTTACAAGGTTGGTTTGTCCTGAGAATGGGCGGTTTCCCTGTCAATACTCAACGTCCAGCAATCGCTACTCTCCGTCACGTGGTCAAGTTAATGCAGCGGGGAGAAATGTTAGTTATTTATCCTGAAGGTGATATCCATCGTGATGGTCAAGTTCACCTGCTGAAGCCAGGAATAGCCCGTTTAGCCTTAAATGCTGAATCTAAATACCCAGGGCTGGGGATTAAAGTTATACCTGTTAGTATCCAATACAGCGAATCCTATCCTCACTGGGGTGCAGATGTCAACATTCGCATTGATCAACCTATCCAGGCCAGAGATTATATGAATGGAAATTTAAAACTGGAAGCTAAAAGGCTGACAGCAGATTTAACCCATAAATTAAAACAATTAAGTCAGGAGTCAGAAGTCAGAAGGAACATAGAACCAGAAAATTCCTCACCTGCTTCTCCTCCCTCTCCCTGCTATATATCAACTACTTCCCGTGTCCAATTACCAATTCCCAGTGATTAAGTTTGCCCACATCTAGAGCAGCGTAGTCAATGACTTGTAATTCCCAGTTACCTTGCGCGGGTTCAGAAAGTAATTGTTTTAGGGCAGGATGCGATCGCACTGTGTAAGTATTTTGTAATTGGTTACGACGGCCTAATGTGCGACTTTGCAATAAAATCCGCTGATGATTAGGAGCAATTAAATAAATTTCTAGATCTCCTAAAAAATCATGGGTGATATTAACTGTAACTTGGATATCACCAATATTAATAACTTCATTAATAGCGATCGCACTTTTAATTCCCTGTTGATCATTATCAGGAATATTCACAACTTGAGTATTTTTTACCTGTGTTTGTTCATTAGTAATTTGGGCAACGACACCCATTTGTTTTGCTAGTCTCACAGCCTTAGCTGCATTCACTTTCCCATAACCAAACCATTGACTATGACCATTACTATCATAAGTACCCCCATTAATATTCAATTGAGGATCAGAGCTATTATCAATAATTTTATCAGTAGTATCTTGAAGAATCTGTTTAACTTGTTGAGCCGTTAAATCAGGATTAGCTGATAATACTAAAGCTGCTACTCCTGCGACTATGGGAGTAGCACTAGAAGTACCACCAAAATTATTAGTAAAGTTTCCAGCATCATAACCTGCTGCTCCTAATTGATCTGCGGTCAAGATTCCCAACCCAAACAGAGAAGAGACAATTGCCGGTTGTGTATAAACAAAACCGGTTTCTTGAAACCACATTCCTGGGGGAGCATTATTACTAGGAGCGCAAACAGAAATATTATCTCCCCAATTACTATAAGCAGCTTTTTTATTCAAACTAGTAGAAGCCGACACGGTAATTACATCAGGATGAACTGCAAAACCGCTTAACCAATTTGTGTTAGCTTTAACAAGATTTTTCGGCCAATTTTTTTCATTGATAGTCCCATTAATCGGACGGTTAGCATTTCCGGCTGCAAAGACAATTACACATCCTTTACCATTACGTCCATTGGTAGTAGCATGACTAATAGCTGCCCTTTGACGGATAGAAAGGGGAAAATAAACAGCAGAAGCTCCCCAACTACAAGAAATTACACTTGCTCCCTTTTCCACCGCCCAATTAAAAACATCCTCAATTGATTGATCATCTAAAAAACCAGTAGTCCGAATGGGCATCATTGCACAACCAGGAGCAACTCCGACAATTCCCGCACCATTTTCTTCTGCTACAGCTAGTCCCGCGCAAGCAGTACCATGACTAGTTTCTTTTTCTCCTGGTAAGGGTAAAAAATCATTTTCTTTTAAATCTCTAGGAGCAACAATTTTACCATTACCCAGAAAATCTGGGTGATTCAAGTCAAAGGAATCATCTACTACAGCGACGATAATAGAACGAACGCCGCGAGTAGTATCCCAAGCTTGTTCTACAGAAATATGAGAACCAGCTATTAATTGATTTCCCCCATTGTGATTGAGATACCACTGTTGAGGATAAAGGGAATCTTTGGGGCGATAATGGGGTTCTTGTTGAATGATAATATTTGGTTCTGCGGCTAAAACTTCTGACAGTTTTTGTAATTGATTCGTGATTTTAATTGGGTTTTGTTTAGCTTGTTTACTCACCAGAAAAATAAAAGTATTCGACATTCCTATCACTGGTTGATCTGGAACTAAATTAAATCTATTCGCAATAATATTAATTTTATTCATATCTACCCAAGTAGCAAATTGAATTGTAATTTGATCACTTAGATAAACCAAAGTACCGGGATTATTTTCCAGTTTATAAACATGACTCACAAAGTCTACATTTTTATCAGCACGTACTTGAGACATTACTGTTTCTAGCTGCTCAGGAAAAACTGTATATAGTTCTAACTTTGCCTGGGATATACTGCGCCGCCATACACATCCATGTATTTGTGATAGTTGCTCACGTGGAAAGTTAGCATTAGGACGGATAGTGAAGCGATATAATGTTTTTTCTAGTATTAACTCTTCGCCACTGCGTTGTAAAATTAATGCTTCGTCGCTATTTGTGACATCTGGTTCAACAAAATCTGGAGAATTAATATTATCACTCATAAAAAACTGGGATTAGTTTAAAATTAATTGAACTCTTGGCTCTTGCCTGTTTAGTCCTTTGCCAGAGAAATTTTTTCAGTCACTTGAGTTTATTATCGGTACAAAGAGAGTTAAAATACATCAAGCTTTTCAAGTTTTTTCCATATTTTACTAGATTAACCTCATGAATGTTGCTACGGATCTATTAATTCGCTTTACCTGCTTATCATTTATAGCATTTTTAGGCATATTATCACCTGCTGAAGCTCAGGTAAAAAAGCCCTCAAGTCCTAGTAATCCTGCTAGTGAAACCAAACCGACGAATGGAGATAAGATTAACACACTAAGTCCCACCGGACAGAGTAATAATATCTTGAGTATAGTGGCAGGCGATCGCCTAGTCAAAGAAGCAGATCAAGCGATATCTAGTCAAAATTATGCCCTAGCTGCCCAAAAGCTGCAAGAAGCACGCCAGATTTATAATCAGTTATCGAGCTTTTATCAAGAGTTAAATTCTAGCTTTACAGGTATTGACATTTCTGTATCTGACTCCCAACGCCAAAAAGCCCTAGCAACTGCCCAAAAGCGAGATGAAGCCAGCTACCAGTTAGCCCTAGTATATCGAGCGCGAAATCAGCCAGAACTAGCCATACCTTTGCTGGTGCAAATCATTAAAAGTCAAAACCCAACCAGAGAATTAGGGACAAAAGCTTATCAACAATTATTTGAATTAGGTTTTGTGGATGCACCCTATTCTCCTGCAAACAAGAAATAATCAGCATAAGTTAATTAGCAACAACCAAGAGTTAGATATCTGTTAATAATAGAGAAGTAAAGTTTTTTTAGGAATTGCAATGATGAGTCCGCAGCAAGTGGAGGGAATGATCAAGGCACAACTACCGGATGCCCAAGTGCAAGTACAAGACTTGACGGGTGGTGGTGATCACTATCAGGTGACAGTAGTTTCATCCCAGTTTGCAAACAAGGGACTAGTACAACAACACCAGCTAGTTTATGGGGCATTGAAACAAGCCATGTCCAGCGAAGCTATTCATGCTTTAGCCCTGAAAACCTACACTCCCGAAGCTTGGCAAACAGTAAACTAATTTGAGATTTAGGATTTTGCATTCAACAAAATCTAAAATTCTCTTGACTTTCAACCTTTAAAAACGCAGGAAATAACTAATCATGACCCCAGAAATTAAAGAAAGAATTGATACTTTGGTAGAAGAAAATAAAATTATGGTTTTCATGAAGGGCAACAAATTGATGCCCCAATGTGGTTTCTCTAACAATGTTGTGCAGATTCTTAATACATTGGGAGTTCCCTTTGAGACTATTGACGTACTCGCTGATTATGAAATTCGTCAAGGAATCAAAGAATATTCCAACTGGCCAACAATTCCCCAAGTATATATTAATGGTCAATTCGTTGGCGGTTCTGATATTTTGATTGAACTCTACAACAAAGGTGAATTACAACAGTTGGTAGAAGTAGCCCTAGCTTCTTAATATCAACTATTAGGTGTAGGTTGGGTTAAGGAACGCAACCCGACACCTTATTTTTATTAGATTTAGATTATGATCTGATTTCAGATTTTTTTAGAATTTTAAATTAATTCTCATAATTTGAAAATTATTTATGCCTAAATTCCCCCATTTTTGATGAAAAATATGAATAATAAAACAAATATAGAAGACTGTGGTTATACATTCATAGGTACAGCGGTTGATAATTTAATTCGCCATTTTGAGGGTCAATCATCTCTACAATTATATCCTGATTTTCGAGAACGGCGAGAACGTGCCAATGAATTATTATTTGATTTAGTTGGTAAACAACCTGGTTGTTTTTATATTCGTCGTCAAGGGACTGGAAAAGAACCAGGAGAAGAAATTTGGGAATTAATTATAGCCACAGACCAAGATAATTTTCAATTACCAAAAAGACTGAAAAAATTAGGCAAGACTTTAGGATTTAAAGCTGCCGTTCGTCAAGACGGATCTAGTGGTTTTAAAATTTTATCAGCTTATTTATTACCAGAATTGCGGGGAATTGTTGACGGTTATGCTGTACTTTATTGGTTATATTTAATTCCTAATTATCAAGAGCGTCTTGATATTCCAAAAGCATTATTGGCAAAAATTAAAAATATGCCCATTTGCGGTAATCATGTTCCTACAGAAGATCAACTTCAAGCCTGGAAAGCTTTTTTAAAGGTTGAAGAAAATATTGCTAAATCTCGTCAATTTTGCGTATTTTTTGTCAATAAAAATCATAATAACGGCTCAAATTCTCGACTAATTACTTTAGAAATTAAAATTAATTCGGCTACTTTAGATGGTTCTGAAGAACATTTTTTAAGTGTAGAAAACTTTTGGGAACGGGTCAAAAAAGCCAAAAATCAAGAAGTTAAATTTTTAGATTCTGTCCCCACAGAAAAAAATCGCCGTAACAGTCGTCAATTAGGAACTATTGAAAAAATTGATCAAAAACATAATCTTATTCATATTCGACTAGAAAGAGAATTAATTGAATATATAGCCAAAGGTAATTATCAACTTCCCAATAATGGCTACTTATTTTTTGATGCTGCTGGAGATATCAAACAAATCGAACGTAAAGAAAAAGCTTTAGAACAATTAAGACAAGGAAGGACTCAAAACCCCTATTTAGGTAATTTTCTATTTGACGCTTCCCAAGCGAGAACCATTACAAAAAGAGTGAAACTAAAATCACAAGATTTATTGTTATCTTCTGCTAATGCAGGACAAAAAACCGCAGTGGAAAAGGTACTTTCCGCAGAAGATTTAGTTTTAATTCAAGGACCACCCGGTACAGGAAAAACCACCGTCATTGCAGAAATTTGCTATCAAGTAGCATTACGCGGAGGACGAACATTAATTACCTCACAAGCGAATTTAGCGGTTGATAACGCCCTCAGTCGCTTAGTTCATAATCCCCTTATTCGTGCTATTAGAAAGGGAAGAGCCGAAAAAGTTGGAGAAGAAGGACAGCCATTTTTAGAAGATCAAGTAATTAGTACATGGCTACAAAATACCGCTACTGACTGCGAAAATAATCTCATTCAACGTCAGGAAAATATTACAATTATAACTCAATTATTACCATTATTACCACGATTTATAAACTATTATATATTTGAAGAACAGTTTAATCAGCAACAAAATGAACTGAAAACAGAAAAAGAGAATTTAGAGACAATTTATCAAAACCAAAAAATTAAATATGATCAAATTTTAGTAAATAAAAATGAAATTGCATCCTTAATTACTGGTTTAGAGAATATACTAAAAAATTCCCAAAATATAGACTGGGAATCTCCAGAAATCAAGAATTTCTTACCCCATATTCAACCCTATACAGAGAATAACAAACAAGTAGAGATTTTTCGAGAAAATGTAATTCAAGCGATTAAATGTATTGAGGAACTTGGTTTTGTCCGTCCTGGTTTTGGTGTATTTGGTTTAGCAGTTTGGTTACAGGAAACTATTATAACTCAACTTTCTGAATTTAAAGCCGGATTAAAAGATATTAATAATCTATCTTTAGCTATTGCGGAAGTAGCAGAATTAGTTGATATTTTTCAACAACATTCTGTCTGTTTACAGAAATTAGAAACAGATTTGCAAAAATTTAGTATCCACAATAATATACAACCAACAATCCAAATTTGGGAAAATCGTCAACGGGAAATTGATTATATTATTGAAGCAGTTGTAGAATGGAAATCTACAGGTTATAATAATTTATATCAAGTTTTGAAAGAATGTCAACAATCTGATTTACTTTTAACAGAAAATATGGTAAATTTACCATTAGGTTTATTGATGTTTGCTCAAAACTTAAAATTACCTATTGTTCCCAAAAATTATAAAATCAGTTTACCAGCTTGGGGAGTATTAACAAAAGCTATAGCTTATGAAATAGAGGGAAATTTTATTGATAAAAAAGGTAAACAGCATAATTTTAGTTATTTTTTACAACAAAGTTTTCATCAAATGCCCATAGTATTATCAAAAAGTGATCAGACTCAGTGGCAAAAAACCTATCAAGAGTTAAAAAATTATCAAATTCTTAACCCTAAACAGCGGAAATTACTAATTGAAAATATTCAAGTTTTTTTAATTAGATTGGAAAAAACTTATGGTAAGTCCTTTGAATGGAATAATATTGAAGCTACTCTTAACCGCATTACCCAAGAACTACTAGAAATTATCTTAATTAATGCGCGTCAATGTGTTTTGAAAGTCAAAACCGAAGCTCAACAACAATTGCAAATTTTAAAACAGCAATTTCAAGAACTTCCACAAAATGTAATTTCTTCCCAACAAATATCTGAAGCTAAAACTCAGTTAGAAAACAGTAAACAAGCTGCTAATTTAAAACTTGCAGCAGTTATTAATAATTTACAAGCAATTCATAAACAGCAAAATATACCTCATCAATTAAGGAATTTAACAGAAAAGTATCTAACTAAACAAGCAAATATTTGGGAACAACCACAGGAATTTTCTCAACAAGTTAAATTTTGGGAAAATCGCATTTACGAGTTAGAAAATCTGATTTCGTCATTAGCACCCTTTACCATTTTAGAAACAATTAAAGACGTTTTAAATCAACAATTTACAAATCTGCAAGAACAAACTGATGTTTATCAAGAGCAACTTGAACAATTACAAATAGAAATATCTGATCTAGAAGACAAATTACAATTACAATTATCAGATAATCTAATTATAGAACGGAATTGGTGGGAGTCAACTTGGCAAATTATACCAGATAAATTTAAGCCAGAATTATCTAACCATGATTTATTTAATTTAGAGTTTTTAACCATGGTCAAAAATAAATTTAAATTATGGAAAAAACAACTCCAAAATGAAGAAAATTATCTAGATAAATATCAAAATTTTGTTCAAGATTGGATTACAAAATTACGTCAACCTTCAGAACAAGATAGTAATGATTTAAGACGGATTTATTTAGATAATGCTAACGTTGTCGGTATTACTTGTGTTCAAGCTGCAAATTATAGTTTCTCCGAAGAATTTCAATCTTTTGATGTTGTAATTATAGATGAAGTTAGTAAATGCACTCCCCCAGAGTTACTAATTCCCGCGTTGAAAGGTAAAAAATTAGTCATGGTAGGAGATCATCGGCAATTACCTCCTATGCTTGATACTAGCACAGTGGCAGAAGTGGCGCAAGCCATGGGTAATTCTAGAGAAGAATTGCAATTTTTAGAAGAATCATTATTTAAAAGTCAGTTTGAAATTGCTGATAAAAGTATCAAGAAAATGCTCAATACTCAATATCGAATGCACCCCATGATCATGGGAGCAATTAATCAATTTTATCATGGTAAATTAGAATGTGGCATTTTAGAGCCTGATAGGAAACGCGCTCATAATTTAGCAGGGAAAATCATTCAACCTGATCATCATTTATGTTGGGTAAAAATGCCTAGAGACAATGAATTTCAAGAAGAACGCAATGGTACTTCATTTGTGAATACTAAAGAAGTTGATGTAATTGAAAATATTTGTCACCAATTTGAGCAGGTTTGGTTTCATAAAGTTGCGAATGGAGAACCAAAAAAAGAAATAGCTGTAATTACATTTTATGGCGCTCAATTAAGAAAAATTGATGAACGTTTGCAATCAGAACTTTTCCCTTCTTTACAAATTAGAACGGGTACTGTTGATAGATTTCAAGGTATGGAAAGACCAGTGGTAATTGTGAGTATGGTCAGGAATAATCATCAAGGAGATGTGGGATTTGCAAATAAACCAGAACGGGTAAATGTGGCTTTTTCTCGCGCTCAAGAATTGTTAATTATTGTCGGTTGTCACGATTTATTTACAGGTAAATCTGGTACAGTAGGTAATATGTATTCTGAGGTTGCAAACATTGTTAATCATCATGGAGGTTTTATTGATGTTTCCTGTTTCTGTAGTTAAAATAATTGACGATAATTTAAAATATTTAGTTGATAAAATTGAAGCTGAAAATCCCGATTTATCGGTTTTATTAGCACGTCAATTTTACTATCATGTAACCCAAAATTTCTTAGAATTAACTATTAAAGAACCCCGTAAATTTAATGTCTTAGAAGAGTTTATTATTCGCGCTGGTATGGAATTTAATCCTACCCCTACAGCTAATGAATTAGCATCTATTTTAGGACTTGATTCTGTATTTATTAAAAGTACCATTGCTAATCTTCAATCTTTACAAACTCTAGTAAATACACCGCAAATTACTGTCACCCCAGAAGGGAGTTTATTCTATAAACAAGGTGCTGTTCCTAAACCTCCATATTCGGTTCAAATTTATGCTATTACCGATAATTTAATAGGAACAATTACATTTCAATATGAACCATTAGATAATATAATAATCAACCAAAACCAACTAGATTTAATTAAGTTCATCAATATTCTACAAGACACTCCAGCACTTTCTAGTTTACAACTTGCGGATATTCAGGAAATTATTCAATCTTCTAATTTAGCTCTTCATGTCCCCACAGAAGGTAAATTGATTACGGATTTTAAATTGCGAGGTAGTAAACAAACTATTGCCAGAAATATATCACTATTTGCGATTTTTGATCAAAATCAAAATAAATTAGATATTCAAATCAGAAAGGGAAAGGAGATTTTAGAACCTGCGACAAAAAAGATTCAAGAACTATATAATCAAGAAAAAATATCTCTAGAAGAATTAAGTAGGTTGGCGTGAAAAATTGTCGTTATGACAAGGGAACTCTTAACTGGGAACAGGTTTTGGGCAACTTTACTTTTCGTTACTTATGTCGGTTTTTATCCGTTCACCTACTTATGTCAATATCCCAATTAATTGCCATTTATATATATAAAAATTACCTTTAACCAACAAAAGCAAAATTCCCCTCAGCAGCATCAAACTGAGGGGAGTATCAAAAATTGTACTACAGTCGCTATCGTCAGATGGTAGCTACCCGATAAAATCAGAATGTACCTTTAGTAGTAGCCATGTTGTCTTTCGGGTTCTGGTTGCATCATTGTAAAATTAGATACATCATGTAAGTAGCGGCTGGCTTCCTCTTCTAAGCGATGAATCCAGTAGGGTTCAATCATATTACTATGTCTGAGTGCGGCTAGGTATCCATCCAAATACATCCGCATATCATCCATACGATAACCGCGATTCCATAATTCGACGAAGGCGTCGGTAAGTCTTTGGTAGTAGCGGATGGTTTGTGTGTCTTGGAGCATAACTGCTGTATTAGTCTCTTGGGAATGAGAATTGTAGATGATGATTCACGCTCAATGAAGTATCACTTCCTGCTTATGTATTAACTCATAAGTAATATTTTGACTTTAGATGAGACCCCTCAGCAGCTAAAAACTTAATTAGATCCTAAGCCAAAAAACTGGACATAAGGTGATTTTGTAGTGTATTTTTACGATTCTTTGTCAAAAGTTAGATTTAGCAATCTAGCGTGGTGTTAACTTGGTG
Organism: Anabaena sp. CRKS33; assembly: GCA_001672075.1. Taxonomy (GTDB): domain Bacteria; phylum Cyanobacteriota; class Cyanobacteriia; order Cyanobacteriales; family Nostocaceae; genus Dolichospermum. Next base: position 7,892 of record LJOT01000016.1, on the reverse strand, counting down.
TTGATAATCACAGGTGCTAATTGATATTGATCCAATTTTTGTCCGGTTTTCTTGAGGAATACAAATTTAGCCATAGTCTAAACCTGTATAATTAAGTTTTATAACTTTTTAGCCACCTCATGGATAGAAAACAAGCCTTCTTTAACTAAGAGTCATAATCAGGCGTGATTTTTATACTACTCCCTTTAATGAATGATTGTTATCTGAGTTTATCATATCTCTTTAGGAGTAGGACAAATGACTCAAATTAAAGTTTAATCATAAGTAGGGGTTGGCAAGTAAACAATTTTATACCAATTACCAGAAATTATCAAACAACCCTAGACAAATAGCAATTTGAGTTTAGAGAATGTAAATGTAATATTAATTTAATAAAGTCACCAGCTTTATTGCAAATAAAGTGAAAAATAAATTTTTTGCAAGGTTTTCTTGAGGGAAATGTGAAGAATATCTTCATTGAAGTAACAAAAACTACAAAACCTTGTTCATGAGATTGTTAATTTGAGATTCATCAACGCTAAGGGGTTTTGCCACTGTGGGTTCGGTTTGTATTGAAATTGTTGAGGGGAATCCCCATCTGAGATCGTTATTGGGTTGGCACTTGCAACAACTAGAATACCGAGTTCATCAAGCTGCCAGTATTTATCAAGCAAAGGAAGTATTTCAAAGCCATCAACCAACTCTAGTTATTCTAGATGCGGATTTATCCGATGGCGATGGTATGGAGTTGTGCCGCTGGTTACATCGTCAACAACAGCCTTTAATTTTGATGTTATCTGCTCGTACTAATGAAGCCGATATTGTTGCGGGTTTAAAAGCAGGAGCAGATGATTATTTAAGCAAACCCTTTGGAATGCAAGAATTTTTGGCTAGGGTTGAGGCCATTCTTCGTCGTCACCGCACACCTAATGCACCAGCTTATTTAGATTATGGCAGTTTGCAAATTGATTTAGTCCAGCGTCGGGTTCGTTTTCAAGGGGAATTTATTGACTTAACTCCCCAGGAATTTAGTTTATTGTACGTCTTGGCACAAGCTGGAGGAGTGCCTTTAAGTAGATCGGAATTATTGCGTCGTGCTTGGCCTGACGCTATTGATAACCCGCGCACCATTGATACTCATGTTTTATCGCTGCGGAAGAAGGTGGAACTTGATCCTCGTCAACCCAGTTTAATCCAAACTATTCGCAATGTTGGATACCGGTTTAACATGGAAGTTTTGAATGCTAATATCCCTCAACAACAAGCGAAATTACCAAGAGAAAGATTTACTAATCAACTTCCCGTATTAACCGCTCAAAGTTCTTGATTTCAGGGAACTATTAACAGATAAAATGACCACTGACTAATAACTAATTGTCCATTCTTCTATTTCTTGGTTTTCTGCTGCTGTCAGGGTGACTGCTAGGTTTTCCCAGTTTACTTCAGCCGCAGGTTGATTAACTACTAATTGACCTTGCTGAAGATGTAAAACATGAGTACAAAACTCCTGCACTAAATCCCTTTGCCGATTTACCATCAAAATCGCCGCAGAATGGGCTTGATTTGATTGAGTGAGGATATTAATTAAATTAGTAATTGCAGGAGTATCTAACGCCGACGTAGGCTCATCTAATAGTAAAATTTGCGGTTCGGTAACTAAAGCGCGAGCGATCGCAATTAACTGTTTTTGTCCTCCAGAAAGTTGTACTTCTGTCTTTCCTAACCATTGTTCAGGAATTTGTAGTTTTTCTCGCCAATAACTGACTTTTTCCTGAATGGTTGGTTTAGGTAAACCACGCAAAATTAAAGGATAAGCTAAATTTTCTCCTACTGTCATCCCCAACAACTTAGATTCTTGTTGTACAAGCATTATTTGTTGACGTAGTTGAACTACAGGAATTTTGTGATATTCCTGATTTTTAAAATATATTTTCCCGCTAGTAGGTTCATTTAGCCGATTAATCAGACGTAGTAAAGAAGTTTTACCAGCACCAGATGGACCAACAATAGCAAAGCGATCGCCTGGTGATACTCTAAAAGAAATATTCTGTAAAATCTGGTATTGACGTTGATTCTGTAAACCTCTACATAAACTAACAGATTCTAGTACAAGCATAATAATAAACTACATTTTTAATGTAAATAATTAAAATCTTACTGTAAGCCAATACATTCTTAATGTAATAAGGTACATTTTGAACTTAAAAAGGCAAACTTTATATATTAACCTTTCTTGGTTAAATTGATATAACTACAGAGATAAATTATTGGCATTGCTAAATTAAAGCATGAAGTCAGATATACAATGCCAAATAATTTATCGCAACTTAACCACCCCAATACTTATTACCCATGACCCATAACTAATGCAGCTTGAATAGTCCAAATATCTACTAACAGCAATAATAAAGTCAAAACTAACAAAATTAAATACATCCAAGGCTGTGATAAAGGACGAACATTTTGAGTATTAATACCAGTTTTTGCTTGGACAATATTAATAAACTTAGAAAATCCAGACATTCGCATAGGTAACAAATAAGCCTTACCATCTTGAGTGAGAAAATAATATACTAAACCACCTTGTCCAGTAGTTCGTGGTTTTAACTCTTTCACTTCCGACCATGATAAACTCCAACCGCGACGAAAAAACTGAGAAAACCAAGCTGAGTAAGTAACCTTAATCCCTTCCTCATCTAAAATCACCCTTTCAGTCAAAACAGCATACAACAAAATAAAACCGCAACCAATTCCTATCCATAATAACCAGGGAGGAATAGTTGCGGCCGTTAACTTAGCTAAAAACGGTAAAGGAACCGTCAACGCTAAATATAAACTTAACAAAGTGATCCGAATCAGAGGAGAAAGACGAAAAACAGAAGTTAAACCATTAGTTAAATTAGCCGTCATGGTGCTACAATCATTAACGATATATTTATCGTAACGATAAAACCACCAAAATTTGACAAAACTATCAACATAAAACTCTCTGCGCCTAGAGCGTCTTTGCGTGAGAAAAAAAGCCCTGATGTAGCCTAAGATTGTTGTAAAATTCCCAAAACAGGAGTTAACTCAGTAGTATTAACTTGGGGATTCAACAAACCACCAGCATAAACACGGGGATTAGTTTGGGAGATGATAGTATAAGATTGGCGAACATGACTATTCACAGCCACAGTTGTTGCATCATACATTTGCATGGCAATTTTAGGATAAAAACCAATGCCAATAATTAACACTAAAAAAGAAGCAGCAATGAAAATCTCTCGTGGCCTAGCATCAGTATACACTGTTTCCGTTGGTAAAAGACAATCTGTACCAAAACAAGCAGTTCCTTCATCTTCTTGATTTTGAATACCTGCATTGTTAATATCACAGATCAGGTCTGCACCAGAACCGTAAAATACTTGACGTAGCATAGAAAGGAGATAAATGGGTGTGAGGATAACCCCTACAGCAGCGAGAAAAACCGTAACGGTGCAAAAAGTGGAAGTGTAAACATCACTAGTAGTGATACCCACAAATACGGAAAGTTCACCAACAAAACCACTCATTCCTGGTAAAGCTAAAGAAGCCATAGCTCCCATTGTAAATAGAGCAAATACCTTTGGCATTGCTTGACCAATACCACCCATTTCTGCCATCATCATAGTATGAGAGCGATCGTAGGTGACACCTGCGAGGAAGAATAAGACAGAAGCAATTAAACCATGGGATATCATTTGTAACATTGCGCCATTGATACCCAAATCGGTAAAAGATGCAATTCCTATGAGAACAAAACCCATGTGAGAGATTGAGGAATAGGCCAAACGACGTTTCATGTTCGTTTGAGCGAAGGAATTTAAAGCACCATAGATAATATTGACAACACCGAGAATAACGAGAATAGGAGCAAAGTAAACATGAGCGTCGGAAAGTATATCAAGATTGAGGCGAATTAGTCCATATCCGCCCATTTTTAGGAGTACACCGGCTAAAATCATAGATACTGGGGAAGACGCTTCACCGTGAGCATCAGGTAGCCAAGTATGTAGGGGGAAAATTGCCAATTTTACGCCAAAGGCAATTAATAAACCAGCGTATAGTAGTAGTTGGAAGGTGAGGGGATATTCTTTATGTGCGAGTTGAGCGATATCAAAAGTGACATTTCCACCGCCATATAAACCCAGTGCGAGCGCTGCTACCAAGATAAATATAGAAGCTGCTGCGGTGTAAATGAGAAATTTAGTAGCTGCGTAGCGTCGTCTTTGTCCACCCCAAATACAGACTAGTAGATATACGGGAATGAGTTCCACTTCCCACATGATGAAAAATAATAACAAGTCTTGGGCGACAAATACTCCAACTTGTGCAGAATATAACACAAGCAATAGGAAGTAAAAGAGCTTTGGTCTGCGATCAACTTGCCAAGCGGAAAAAATGGCCAGGGTGGTAACAAAACCCGCTAAAAGCACCAAGGGAGCGGAAATACCATCAACGGAAACTGCCCAATTTAAGCCTAATTGGGGCATCCAAACATAATTTTCTACGAGTTGAAAACTAGCATTACTGGCATCATAATGCTGCCAAAAAGCTAAACACATCAAAACAAAGTCTGCTATACCTACACCTAGCGCGTACCAACGGACAACCTTGCCATCCTTATCAGGGAATAGGGGGATAAGAAAGGAGGCCAGGAGTGGAAATAGGACAATTGCGGTAAGCCAAGGAAATTGATCCGCTATCATGTCAATAGGAAAAAATACTTATTTGTCTAATCAGATTATTGTACTAAACTTTTTAACAATTTCTTTATAAGTTTTTACCCGAGTCAGGTATAAGAAAATATTTACTTAAAAATATCTTATGATGAGGATTGAATAGTTTAAAAAACTTCTTTGTCTAGTTAATTGTTTAAAATTATACCATTTGTGTGTAATGCTGGCGCGATCGCATTTTTTTCGTAATTATTGTACCCAGGATAATTAGGACATGATCAATCGTGGAAATAGAAATAACATCAAAGATAAACCTAAATCCGCGACTTCTTAAATAAGTCGCGGACTTTCTTGATTGTTAGTTTATCAAAGTGCTGCTGCTTGTAAAATTGCAGATTTTGGTTGACGAATATTTTGAATTTCCAAATTTATCGGACTACTCGGTCCGGTAACTAAACCCCGTCTTTGAGGTGTGATTTCATGGGTGCTAACTAATTTCATTGACCATGTTTTTAGCACTTTTGCTAAGATCAATTTCATTTCCATTTGGGCAAATGCTAAACCTATACAACGTCTTGCACCACCACCGAAAGGTAGAAATTCATAAGGTGAAAATTGTCTTTCTAAAAAGCGTTCTGGGCGAAATTTATCATGTTCAGGATAAATATCTTCGCGGTGATGCGCTAAATAAATTGAACCGACGACAATTGTACCTGGTTCGAGTTGATAACCACAGAGAGAAATAGGGGTTTTAACTCTTCTAGGAAAAGTTAACATTCCCACGGGATAAATCCTTAATGTTTCATTACAAACAGCAGTTAAATATGGCAGTTTAAAGACAGTATTAGAATCATAATCTTCTCCTAAAGTATCCAATTCTGCTAATAACTTTTCTCGCACTTCTGGGAGTTTATGAATCCAGTAAAAAGCCCAAGAAATAGCTGTAGCTGTAGTTTCATGACCTGCAACTAATAAAGTCATCAATTCATCTCTTAATTCTACATCAGTCATGACTTGACCGTTTTCATCTTGAGCAGACATAAGTAAATTAAGAATATCTGTACGGTCAGGATCAAAATTTTCTCTTCTTTCTCGAATTTCCTGATAAATAAGTTGGTCAGCTTGTTCCTGTTTCTTCATTTGTCGTTTCCAAATTTCCGAAATCCCAAAGGTTTCTTTTAATTTGGGAAAATACAGAAAAATCACCCTCCAAGGAGTGCTACCCTGTTCTAAAATTTCACAAAGAAAATGTTTAAGTTTTTCTGCCCGTTCTCCTTCATAAATGCCAAAAACAGCTTCCATCATTACCTGAAGAGTGATATCTTGGGTAATGTCTCTAATATTAAAAGACTGATTTTTTGGTTGTTGATTAAAAACTTTTATGGTAATATTCTCAATTAATTCTGCGTAAGTTCGCATTCTTTCCCCGTGAAAAGGAGGCATAATTAATTGACGTTGACGTTGATGCTCTTTACCGCTAAGACTAATAACAGAATTTTTGCCTAGTAAATATTGAAAAATACTGTTTATATCTCCAGGCGCTTCCAACTCTTTTTGATCATTACTTAACACCTTCTGCATAGCTTCAGGAGAATGAACAAATAACATTGGTGGTAAATTACCCTGTAATTTTAGAGCAAAAACATCTCCATAATTTTTAGCACATTCCATCATATAAGGCATGGGTCTGAATATCCAGTTTAAGACTTGAATAATAGATATTTCCTTGGGTTGTGGTAGCATTTGCATCATATTCTCCTGTTGTTATCAAAAAAAACAATTGCATTATATACATAATAACTCAACTTCAAGTATAAATCATTTTTGGGTAATTATAACTTTTCAGCCAGAAAATCTAAAAACCAAGGGAATTATTCTTAATTTCCATCTCCAGATACTTGTCAACAACGATCTTTCAATACCATAGAAACAAGAGATTAATTCCCTTCTTCTTCCTTCTTGTACTTGCTACCTTCATGGTTCATTTCATCAATATCTGCAACCAAACATAAAATAACCGAAAAATCAATCATCACTTAGTTATAGTAATATTCAGAAAAAGCAATTAACTATTAGCTCCGCAAAGATGTAAAATATTTATTAAATTAAACCAGAATCTCTAGTTTTTTCCGATTTTATTAAGGTACTCAGCATGACAGCAATTACGCAAGATACAACTTCCACAGTTCCGAATTTTTGTCAAGGGATACAATATTTTGGGGAAGTATTGCCAGATTTTCAAACTTATGGTATAATTCCCGCGATCGCATCTGGTCAAAAAGCAGTAGCAAATCCTACCGATACAAATGCAGTATATCAAACTTTACTGGCTGCTGATGCCCTGCGCTACCTGACGCTACAAATCACTGGTAGTAAAGCTTCTGGACACCCCGGTGGTTTTGCCAGTCAAGCGGAAGCTTATGCAGCTTTGGTCATGCTTGGACATAAGAACATTATTACCGAAGTGGGACATCATGCTCCCGGTTTTTATAGTGCCATGTTTTTAGACCGATCTTTAGAAGACATGGGCATTTTTACTGTACAACAATTGCGCGATCGCTTTCGGGAAAAACACGGATTATTAGGACACCTATCCGGTTATATTCCCGGTATTCTTGCCCCTGCTGGACCCTTGGGACAAGGACAGCATTTTGCCATGGCCGCCGCATTGTTACACCGTGACAAACTCTTCCCCTTTACCGTGGGAGACGGGGGACTGGGTGAACCCTATATCATGAGTTCCATGGCACATTTTAACACCGCTTACCCCACTGTCACAAACTTTTTACCAGTTTTAGTGTGGAATGGTTACAGCCAAGAACATCATAGTATGGTATCTTTAAAAACCAACGATGAAATGATCGCCTACTGGAAAGGTAACGGTTTTGCCGAAGTCGTGTTAGTAAATGCTAAAGAATTTGACGATCAAAACCAACCCGGTGATTATGTTGATAGTACCGCTTTCTCCTTCCAAAAACGGTTAGAATTTACCAAAGCCGTACTAGTAGGCATGGATAAAGCTGCCCGTTCCGCTTTAAGTGGCACATTAACAGTATTTATTATCAAACAACTCAAAGGGGCAGGGGTTCATGCTTTAGGTGCAAAATCCCATAACTTATATCCTAAAGATACCTTAGATGCGCCCCATATTGTCACCGCCTTACAAAAACGGGCTTTATGTGCCGAAGCATGGCAAACGGTCCGTACAAATGC
>LJOT01000500.1 GCA_001672075.1 Anabaena sp. CRKS33 | reverse complement strand
CATCCTGATTCAGACAATTACAATTTCATCATCCCACCAATAATCTACAAATCACAATCCTGTAAATCCTAAAATCCTGGACATCCTGATTCAGACAATTACAATTTCATCATCCCACCAACAACCTACAAATTACCAAAGAACCATACAAACTGTAGGTTGGGTAGAACACAGTGAAACCCAACAAATTAATCATCATCTATATTATTGTCAAAGTGTTGGGTTTTCTCAGCTAAAGGTAAAAGTTGAGCGATCGCACTAATCCCCAAACCAAGAACTACCAATACCAATACCCAAACCAAAAATCGCAGCTAAAATACCAACACCGACTACAACTCCTGCTGCATTCTTCAGATGTTCACCAAGTTTTTCAGCATCCCTTCTCTCTTGAATAGCCTTTAATAGATAAAACTGATCTTCATCACTGAGAGCAGCGATATAATCCTCAGAAATTTTTTCAATAGCAATAGACTTGAAAAAACTAACACGTTGTTGTTGATGTTTGTCCAGATTATCCAGTTCATGTTGCCGTTTTTTTTCAGCATTAAATTTATCTGCATCCGCTTTATTTTTAATCTCTTGAATTTGCTGTGCAGTTTTTTTATTAATAGTTGGGTTTAAAAATGCTCCTAAGCACACCAATAAACAAAAGCCAGACCAAAGCCATCCTATTACACCAAATGGTAATCCAAAACAAGCAATGAATAGCAAGAAAATAGAAGTTTTTACTTTATCTTCGAGCGTGAACCCTTCCAAATCTTTTTTTGTATATCTATCCCAATCTTCTTTGTTGTACCCTAGTACCTGTAATTGGTTTTTGACAGATAGATCGACTTGTCTCAGACTCGTCTCATATTCTGCTTCAATCTTTTTTCTAAGTTTTTCGAGTCTCCCGGCCACTTGTTGCATTTTTTCAGGATCAAACACAGTGAGGTCATTATTAACTGTAGTTCTCTGAGATGTAACCTCCTGAGATGAAGCCACATCAGAATAACGACTCATATCATATTTTTGTCTTTCTTCTGGATTACTAAGTGTAGAATAAGCTTCGTTAAGCTGTTTAAATCGCTCTTCTATATATTTGCGAGCTTTTTCAGGAGTTCCGGGAGGCATTTTATCAGGGTGATATTCCTTGCATAAAACTCGATAAGCAGTTTTAATCTCCTGAAAGCTTGCATCTGGGCTAATTTCCAGAATTTTATAGTAGTCTTCCTTGTTCTGCATACTCTCTATGGTTGATAGCTAAATATATGTACCATAATGTATAGTTTAACATATAAAAAAGTTTTATATATGGCTATATATCAAGTTAGTAGGGTGCGTTACATTTCATTAACGCACCTACCATTAACTGATTCTGACAATGACAATTTCAGCATCCCACCAATAACTTACAAATCACAATCCTGAAAATCCTAAAATCCTGGACATCCTGATATGGCTTGCGCCACGCTACGCTATCAGACAATGACAATTTCATCATCCCACCAATAACTTACAAATTACCATCCTGAAAGTCCTAAAATCCTGGACATCCTGATTCAGACAATGACAATTTCAGCATCCCACCAATAACTTACAAATCACAATCCTGTAAATCCTAAAATCCTGGACATCCTGATTCAGACAATGACAATTTCAGCATCCCACCAATAACTTACAAATTACCATCCTGAAAGTCCTAAAATCCTGGA
>LJOT01000933.1 GCA_001672075.1 Anabaena sp. CRKS33 | reverse complement strand
GTTCATGTGAGTCCTTTCACTTTCGAGCCTCTGATTTGATGTGCTCCCAGGCCGCCACGGCCAGGAACATTACGACGGCCCAGAGTCCAGCCGCCGTTACTTTCGAGAATGCGTCGCTCTTGGTCTTGTCCCACCAAGTGGCGTTCGCAATGGCTTGCTCGTGCGCGATGCGGTGCCCGTGCGGATCACCGCCCGGGAAGGCGTCGGTGATCGTTTGTTGCAACGCCTTGAACTGGTTGTCAATGTGCGCAGTCAATTGCCGATCATGCTCGTTCAGGGCCTTGTTCATGGCCTCCTGGATCATAACCTGCACTCGATCCTCGGTGATGCCGTGCCGGCGACGGTCGGCTCCATACGGTGGTGTCATCTTTTGGCCTGCTTCTGGTGTAGTCATGGGCCTCCCTGATGAGTTTGGTGTT
>LJOT01000932.1 GCA_001672075.1 Anabaena sp. CRKS33 | reverse complement strand
TTCAATATAATCATCATCGGTAATTCGAGATTTTCCACCCAAACTTTCATCAATTAATAAAACTCCATCGGGTTGAGGTTCATTATCTTGATCTAATCTGATGGTGGGTTCTATTCCTAATTTAATTCCGGGGGTATAAATTTGATAATTTCCTAACCAAATCATCAATTTAGCATGGGGTTCTGCATGACGTTGAAAACGTAAGGGTGAGGCCACGTAAACTACTCCTTCGATTAATTCAGCTTTTTTAATATCGGGACTTTCTGCATAACGACGTTCAAATTCATGGCGTGATAAGCGATCGCCATTTTCTAATGGTAAAATTTGAGGAGTTGGGTTAGTTTGTGGCCGCTGCATTACCATTTGCTATACCTCCAAGAATTAATTTACACAATCAGCAGAGGACGGGAAAACCCGCCC
>LJOT01000931.1 GCA_001672075.1 Anabaena sp. CRKS33 | reverse complement strand
TTCAATATAATCATCATCGGTAATTCGAGATTTTCCACCCAAACTTTCATCAATTAATAAAACTCCATCGGGTTGAGGTTCATTATCTTGATCTAATCTAATAGTGGGTTCTATTCCTAATTTAATTCCGGGGGTATAAATACGATAATTCCACAACCAACCGATTAAATTGCTATGGGGTTCTGCATGACGTTGAAAGCGTAAAGGTGAGGCCACGTAAACTACTCCTTCGATTAATTCAGCTTTTTTAATATCGAGACTTTCAGCATAACGACGTTCAAATTCATGGCGTGATAAGCGATCGCCATTTTCTAATGGTAGAATTTGAGGAGTTGGGTTAGTTTGTGGCCGCTGCATTACCATTTGCTATACCTCCAAGAATTAATTTACACAATCAGCAGAGGACGGGAAAACCCGCCC
>LJOT01000930.1 GCA_001672075.1 Anabaena sp. CRKS33 | reverse complement strand
TCTATTGCGTAGGGAACTTCTTCTATGGTGACAGTACCATCTAATAGATTTTCTAATTTCTCTGTTTTTAGAGGTGGACTATCAATTAATGATAAATCACTCTGACTGATACCCAACAAGCGGATAGGCAGTTTATCTTTAACTTCAATTACTTCATCTTCTAAACGATCACCAGGGTTTAAATTGCTCAGATTACAACTACTACTTACAAACCAAATCCGACTACTTTCTAATTCTCGTAAAGGTGTTTTTCCTGGTCGTAAATAATGAATTGTTGACCCTAATAAGACCTGTTGAGTCAGGTCTTTGAGGTTATGATTAGCTAAAGGTTGTTGTGCTATCTGTAAACTCAAGATATCAAATACTTCTGCCAAGTTAGTTATTTGTTGACGAGCCTGAGTAAATGCTAAATTTCGAGAT
>LJOT01000929.1 GCA_001672075.1 Anabaena sp. CRKS33 | reverse complement strand
ACATTTAATATTAATATCAATATTCGGTAAAGTTTCCAATTGAGTGTAATTACTATCGGTTTTATAATAAGCATTTTTCAAAAGTTCAATCCACAAACGCAACCGACAGATTTTTACAGAATTGGGGTTAATATCCACACCAAATAAACAATTTTCAATAATCGTTTGTTTTTCATGAAATAGAGTTTCTTGTACTCGTTGACTTTCCTGATTTTTCGGGTTATACTCAAATAATAAACCATCCTCGTCAATCACAATTAACTCATCATTAGCAACCTCAAAACTATATTCCTTTAATCTCTTACCTTGTCTATCCAGTAAAATTTTTAACTCACTTTTAATCGCAATCATTTCATTTAAAGCAGAAACTAAAAAATGTCCTGAACCCACAGCAGGATCACATATTTTTAAGCTGTTAATA
>LJOT01000928.1 GCA_001672075.1 Anabaena sp. CRKS33 | reverse complement strand
ACATTTAATATTAATATCAATATTCGGTAAAGTTTCCAATTGAGTGTAATTACTATCGGTTTTATAATAAGCATTTTTCAAAAGTTCAATCCACAAACGTAAGCGACAAATTTTTACAGAATTGGGGTTAATATCCACACCAAATAAACAATTTTCAATAATCGTTTGTTTCTCATGAAATAGAGTTTCTTGTACTCGTTGACTTTCCTGATTTTTCGGGTTATACTCAAATAATAAACCATCTTCATCAGTGACAATTAACTCATCGTTAGCAACCTCAAAACTATATTCCTTTAATCTCTTACCTTGTCTATCCAGTAAGATTTTTAACTCACTTTTAATCGCAATCATTTCATTTAAAGCAGAAACTAAAAAATGTCCTGAACCCACAGCAGGATCACATATTTTTAAGCTGTTAATA
>LJOT01000212.1 GCA_001672075.1 Anabaena sp. CRKS33 | reverse complement strand
TTTGTGTAACGCTTTGGTACAATATGGAATCCTACAACCCTTGTTCCATCAACATTTTAGATATTTATGTGTGGTACTTTAAAAATAAAAGTGCTGTAGCATACTCACCATCTGCTATAATCAAAATATTGGCTAGAAGTCAGAATAACTAATAACTAATAATTAATAATTAATAAAAATGTCATATATCTGACAAATTAACTTCCTGACTCTAGCTATTTCTAATGCTTATCTTTTTGGTTTCTCTGCATACAGTTGAAACAACCACAAAAGACTCAGGAAGAAAAATCATGAACAAATCTTATGCCACAATTGATGGTAACGAAGCCGTTGCCCGTGTAGCCTACAAATTAAACGAAGTTATCGCTATTTATCCTATCACCCCATCTTCAAATATGGGTGAATGGGCAGATGCTTGGATGTCCGAAAATAAACCAAATCTTTGGGGTACAGTTCCCAGCGTCACCCAAATGCAAAGCGAAGGAGGGGCTGCTGCTGCTGTCCATGGGGCATTACAAACGGGGGCATTAAGTACAACCTTCACCGCTTCCCAGGGATTATTATTAATGATTCCTAACTTGTACAAAATTGCCGGAGAATTAACTAGTTTTGTCCTTCATGTTTCTGCCCGTTCTTTAGCTACCCATGCGTTATCTATTTTCGGTGATCATAGTGATGTTATGGCTGCTAGGGCAACAGGTTTCGCTTTTTTGTGTTCCGCTTCTGTCCAGGAAAGTCATGATTTCGCCTTAATTTCTCATGCTGCAACCTTAGAAACAAGAGTGCCATTTTTGCACTTTTTTGATGGGTTTAGAACTTCCCATGAAGTGCAGAAAGTTGAGTTATTATCAGATGAAGATCTCCGGGAATTTATACCTATAGAAATAATATCTAACCATCGTCAACGCTGCTTAACTCCAGATAAACCAGTATTACGAGGAACAGCCCAAAATCCTGATGTTTATTTCCAATCTCGTGAAGGTGCAAACCCTTATTATCATGTTTGTGCCGATATTGTTGAAAAGATTATGGATAAATTTGGCAAACGCACAGGTAGATATTACAAACTCTATGAATATCATGGTGTACCAGACGCAGAAAGAGTAATTGTTATCATGGGTTCTGGTTGTGAAACTGTCCATGAAACTGTAGATTATCTCAACAAAGCAGGGGAAAAAGTTGGAGTTATTAAAGTGCGACTTTTCCGCCCTTTTGATATTGCTAGATTTATAGAAGCATTACCTAATAGTGTCAAATCTATTGCAGTTTTGGATAGAACCAAAGAAGCCGGCAGTGCAGGAGAACCATTATATTTAGATGTGGTGACAGCTATTTATGAAGGCTGGAAAAAAACCACATTTCCAAAAATTGTTGGGGGGAGATATGGACTTTCTTCTAAAGAATTTACGCCCGCAATGGTCAAGAGTATTTTTGATAATCTCACCCAAATTAAACCCAAAAATCATTTTACAATTGGCATTAATGATGATGTGAGTTTCACTTCTTTAAATTTTGATGCCAATTTCTCTACAGAACCGGATCATGTAGTTCGGGCAATGTTCTATGGTTTGGGTTCAGACGGTACAGTGGGTGCAAATAAAAACTCCATCAAAATCATCGGTGAAGGCACAGAAAATAACGCCCAAGGTTACTTTGTTTATGATTCCAAAAAATCCGGTTCAATGACAGTTTCTCACCTGCGTTTCGGACCTGAAAAAATTCGTTCAACCTACCTCATAGACAAGGCTAATTTTATCGGTTGTCACCATTGGGGATTTGTGGAAACTATTGATATTTTAAAAGCTGCTGCACCAGGGGCGATTTTATTGTTAAATAGTCCTTATGATGTAGATACAGTTTGGGAAAATCTCCCCTTAAAAGTAAAACAGCAAATTCTCGCCAAAAATCTCAAAGTTTACACTATTAATGCCAGTCAAGTGGCGAAAAATAGTGGTATGGGGCATAGAATTAACACTATTATGCAGGTCTGTTTCTTTGCTTTAGCGGGAGTATTGCCAGAAAAAGAAGCAATTGCTAAAATCAAACAGTCCATAGAAAAAACTTATGGTAAAAAAGGTGTAGAAGTTGTCCAGAAGAATTTAAAAGCTGTAGACAACACCCTAGAAAATCTCCATGAAATTGAAATTCCTCTCGTACAAATAGGTAATAAAGAAAATTGCCAATTAGCAATTACCAAACCCAAATTTGTCGAGAATGTTCTCAGTAAAATTATGGTCTGGGAAGGTGATGATTTACCCGTGAGTGCTTTACCTGCTGACGGAACTTTTCCCAGTGGGACTGCAAAATGGGAAAAACGCAACGTTGCAGAAGAAATACCAGTTTGGGATAGTGATGTCTGCGTTCAATGTGGTAAATGTGTGATGGTTTGTCCCCACGCGGCTATTCGCGCTAAAGCCTATCCAGCTAATGAATTAGTCAACGCACCCATAGCTTTTAAATCAACTAACGCCAAAGATAAGGATTTTGCTAACCAGAAATTCACCATTCAGGTAGCCCCAGAAGACTGTACAGGCTGCGAAATTTGTGTTAGCGTCTGTCCGGCCAAAAACAAAGCCGAACCCACTCGCAAGGCCATTAACATGAGTCCACAATTACCCTTGCGGGAACAAGAACGAGAAAATTGGCATTTCTTTTTGAGTTTACCAAATCCTGACCGGAAAACTTTGAAAGTAAACCAAATTCGTCAACAACAATTACAAGAACCATTGTTTGAGTTTTCTGGTGCTTGTGCTGGTTGTGGAGAAACCCCCTACCTTAAATTATTAACACAATTATTTGGCGATCGCTCACTCATTGCCAACGCCACCGGTTGTTCTTCCATTTACGGGGGAAATTTACCCACAACTCCCTGGAGTCAAAATGATCAAGGAAGAGGTCCGGCCTGGTCCAATAGTTTATTTGAAGATAACGCCGAATTTGGTTTTGGTTATCGTTTATCCATAGACAAACAAGCGGAATTTGCAGCAGAATTATTATCACAATTAAGTGATGAAATTGGCGATAATTTAGTGAATGCCATTCTCAAAGCCGAACAAAAAACCGAAGCTGATATTTGGGACCAACGGGAAAGAATTGTCATTCTTAAACATAAATTAGCACAACTTTCCGAAACCACAACAGAAACCAATCTAAAATCCAAAATCCAAAATCTAAAATCCTTAGCTGATTATTTAGTCAAGAAAAGTGTGTGGATAGTTGGGGGTGATGGTTGGGCCTATGATATAGATTTTGGAGGAATTGATCATATAATTTCCACAGGCCGCAATGTGAACATTTTGGTCATGGACACAGAAGTTTATTCTAATACCGGAGGACAATCTTCTAAAGCCACACCCAAAGCCGCAGTAGCTAAATATGCCACTGGAGGTAAACCTGCACCCAAGAAAGATTTAGGTTTAATGGCCATGACCTATGGTAATGTTTATGTTGCCAGCGTCGCTTTAGGTGCGCGAGATGAACATACACTCAAAGCATTTTTAGAAGCGGAAGCCTTTGATGGTCCATCAATCATCATTGCCTATAGTCATTGTATTGCTCATGGGATTGATATGACCACTGGTTTACAACAACAAAAGGCCTTAGTAGACTCAGGAAGATGGTTATTATATCGCTATAATCCGGCATTACAAACCCAGGGTAAAAATCCCCTCCAATTGGATATGAAAGCACCTTCTGAATCGGTGGAAAAGTCAATGTATCAGGAGAACCGCTTTAAAATGTTGACGAAAAGTAAACCGGAGGTAGCGAAATTGTTGCTAGAACAAGCGCAAGCAGAAGTTAATGCTAGATGGGAAATGTATCAATATTTAGCGAATAGGTAATTTAGATACCCGACTTCTTTGAGAAGTCGGGAATTTTTTGGTTCACCATAGATTTTGAAAATGAATACCTTCATCATCTATTAGACAGAATTAAGCAAAGACCAGGAATGTATTTAGGAAATTGTTCGATTACTCGACTAAATATGTTATTGGTTGGTTATAGTCAAGCGAGAATGGAATTAGGATTACCACGGACAGAACAAGAAAAAGAGTTTGATCAATTTCAAGAGTGGATACAGCGTAAATATAATATTAGTGATAGTAAAGGATGGGATAGTATTATTCTTTTAAATTCTATTGATGAAAAAGGAGCTTTTTATAACTTTTTCAAGCTATTGGAAGAATTTTCTCATACAAAAACAAATGATAGAGCTTCAGAAGTTACAACTACAGCAAATAACAATTATTTGACTGTTTCTTAATCAATGTCATCTCAAATCATATAAGATTTAAGTAGGTTGGGTTGACCCAAGGAAACCCAACATTATCAACACCAATAATTTTTTATGATTATACTGGTGTTAGCTTGCAGTTTTCACCGATATCATCTAAAATAATATAAAATTTACCACCTGAAAAATGTATCTACTGTAGTTATCATCAAAACATGAGATAGCAAAAAACTAAACTATGCAAACTCAACAACACTACTACACTACTGAAGAATATTTAGCACAAGAAGAACTTGCAGAATTTCGCAGCGAGTACCGAAATGGAGAAATAGTACCAATGACAGGGGGTTCTCTTAATCATAACCAAATTGCCGGCAATGTTTATGCCTTTGTGAAATTTGCACTCCGGGGTAAAAGTTGTAAACCTTATGTCGCTGATTTGCGATTATGGATTCCGCGTTATCATCAATATACTTATCCAGATATTTTAGTGATTGATGGTGAACCACTTTTTCAACCGCAACGTAAAGATACTATTCTTAATCCTTGTTTAATTGTTGAGGTTCTTTCTAAATCTACAGAAAATCACGACCGCACTGATAAATTTCGTTATTATCGCTCAATTCCTGAATTTCAGGAATATGTGTTAATTAACCAATATGAAATCAGCATAGAACATTATAAAAAAGCCGAAGATGATGCTTGGTTATTTCGTGCTTATGAATCTGATCAAGATAAAATCTTTTTAGGTTCTATAAATTTAGAAATTCCACTGTTAGATATTTATGAAGATGTGAATTTTAAGTTACAAGAGGATTGATAAAAATGATTTTTAAAGATTTGGATATAAAGGATTGATATTTTCATTAATCAAATATTTAATGATCATTTCCTCATACTTTCGCTTGTCTTTCTATTCTAAGTTGACGGAGTTTTTCTGATACTGGTGGGGGATTAAGGCGATCGCTCATCTTCGTTCGTTGTGAGGTATACATGATTCCTACGGAGAGCGATCGCACCCTTTACTGAAAAATCACTACAAATGCTCATTTTTTCAAATAAATCACTACTCAGTTATTTTTATTTGATATAGTCCTATATATTATAGCAAAGTTTTTTAAATCAACATCTAAATCAGTTCCATCATAATGAATATTAATATTTCTCATAGCTAATTCATTCTGAAATTGTAGTAATGGCATTTGCGCTAGTTCAGACGCTTTACCAATACTAATTTTTTTCTTTGAAATAAGAGGATAATCAATTCTAAAACTAATTCTTTTTCTGATAATCCACTGGCTTGGACAATATCTTCGGAAATGACTAAGCTCATTGTGATCCTCCTGTTAACACAGATTAGAAGGATTATAACACATAGGTAAATATTTGTTGTTTTCTGGCATAAATTTGAGAACGGACAATTTTCACTTCTTCCGTAATTTCCTCTAAGGGTACAAGCAGTAACAATCGAACGCAGATGGACGTAGATAATTTTGTACTTCATTTGATAGATCATATCCTCTAATGTGACACATCGTCCGTAGACTGATCGTCCATAAAGACTCATAATCAGTACATGAATGAATCAAAACAAAAAATTCTTGATGCTTTAGGTTATCTGGTCAGACAACGTAGAACGGAGTTAAGAATTTCACAAGAGGAGTTAGGACTACGTGCTAACTTAGACCGCACATACATTTCTGGTGTGGAACGTGGAGTCAGAAATCCTTCCCTCACTGCTCTTGTCAGTCTTGCAGATGGCTTAGGTATTAGTGTTTCCGTTCTGCTGCAAAATCTGGAAATTGAAGCTGATAAAATAAAATGACTGAAGAAGATTTGATTAGACAAATTAAAGATGAACTTAAAAATGCTAAGTTACAATCAAAAGTTTTTGAACTACTATCAGATCAAAAATGGCATTGTCGTACACATGAAGGACAAAAAATTGCATCAAAACAATATGCTGGTGGTGGAGGAATACAGGGATTACAACGTGGAAACAAACAGCGTCTTGGACTTGTAATTGAAACGAAAAAAGAATATTGTGAAGTGTGTCAAGAGAAAACAGATTGGGATAGATGGACAGGGGAAAGACAAGAAGCAAATGCTCCTACTAATATTCCTCGTCAGTTAATAAAAAAAATTCTAGCACTTTATTCATATACAGATGTAATAGAACAGAGACAAAGAGAGAAGCATGAGTTAGTTATTGATCATAGATTTCCTATGGAACGTTGGGGAAAAAGTGAAGCTCCACATTTAACCTCTATGAATGAAACCGAAATCAGGAAAAAATTTCAATTACTCAAGAAAGATGCTTCTGGAAATCATAATCTTTTAAAATCGAGAAGTTGTGAACGTTGTATTCAAACTGGTCAACGCGGTACACCTTTTGGCATTAAATTCTGGTATCAATCAGGTGAAGATTGGCCTTCCCAACATCAGCGAGGTGATGAAGCTGAGGAAGGTTGTATTGGCTGTGGTTGGTATGATTTTGAAACTTGGCGTAATGCACT
>LJOT01000211.1 GCA_001672075.1 Anabaena sp. CRKS33 | reverse complement strand
TCCGGTAGGGAATCAACAATACTCATGGGGAGGTAATTAAATTAAACTATGGTTTTGCCAAAGCTGGTCAGGAATAGTTGTATGTGTGGCTTTTTACTTGTCCAGATGTGATATCATGTTCCCTTGAACACTGATCATATCTGTTAAAGCTGGTAATGGGTAATTGGTAATTGGGAAAAGGCAATACAATGGTCAACTATATCGTCAGTAATTGATCAATGTTAATATAGCGCAAAAACCTACCAAAAAATTGCTATTTTACCGTTACCGTTCTACTAGATTAAATATCACAAAAATTTAGCAATTATGGCATAATTGTCAAGGAATCAACAGCACCGTACCACCTTTGAGAATAAATGTATAATTAAGTAATTTTCAGTCAAATAACTTCCGTGCTTGTCAAGCATTACACATTAACCTCCAATTTTCACTCAGGTAAATTAACGTGACTTCCCATACTGATGAAATTCAGCAACTAATTGCAGATATTGATCACTTACTGTCCCACAGTAGTCAAGGTCTTTCTAAATTCCTGTCTCACCAAAAACCAAGGGAAAAACAGATTCTACAACGAGTACATGACTTTTTAGTTCAACTCAGCCAGAATCAAATATCAAAGGATCAAATTCCAGTAGAAACAAATCCGCCATCGGACACAAAACCGTTTTCATCTTTGTTGACGCAATTTAACCAACAGAGTTACTCGTCGACCGTCTTTGAGTCTACTTTAACCCCATCAGAGCCAAATCAGATTTCAACAGAAATCAAACAAGAACTGACGGTTTTACTTCAACCCTTACAAGCGGAATTATCAAGACTATTAGCAGAAAGAGCCAGTCTGATCCAGGAAATTAGACAATTAGAACAAAAGCAACTGCAAAACCGTTCCGTTGGTCAGCAGTTCGTAAACCAAGAGCAGATTATTTCTCAATTCCTAGAAGTCCTCATGAGTCGATTGGACGCGCATTTAAAATTAAACGCTAGTCCTATAATTAATCCTAATCAACAGAATTTAGAAGCTATTACTGCTGCTATTCAACCCATTTTAGAATCAGCAGAACGGGTAGAACAGTTAGCAACTTTAGCACGTAATTTAGATCAACGTTTGCTTTCCTTAGATGGAACTGTAAATATTGTTTTTGAAGCTCTAGAACGCAATATTAACACCTATTATCATTCCCTATCCCAATCCCTAGAAAAAATGCACAGTCATGGGATGCAAGGTGAACAGTTAATGGCAAATTTCCTGAATAATTTAACTCAATATTTACAGCAGCAATCCCTAATTAGTGAGCCGTTAATTTCTAATGTCAACCCTGATCTAGCAGAGTATCCAGGGTGGGAAGAATTAAAGAAAATACCAGATTTATCTGGAGTAACTCCTACAGAGGAAATAACATCAGTTTCTCTGGAAACAGAGTTATTACAGGAACAACCAAAATTTGACCAGGAGTTAGACTTAACAAGTTCTGATCAAGTAGATGATCTTTATGCAAGTTTCTCTAATTCTCAAACTTCTTCACCAGCAAATGTATCATTTTATCATGATCCTCTTCTCGGAGAAGATAGCAATTTACCCACCACTTCTCAAGTTGTTAGTAATGATTTATTAACAGTTTCTATCCCAGCAGAACCACAAGCAGATTTGCTGTCAATTCCAACCAGTGAATCACCAAATGATCAAAACTACAATGATCAAACAATAATTTCCGATACTTTTCAAGAAGGTAAAGCCACAATTGAATTAGAACCAAATAGTACAGATACCATTACAGTTTTAACTGATTTATTGATTGATAATAGCAATGAAGAAATCTCCTGGGAAACATCAAACCTATGGGATAATCCAGAAATTAATACAGCAGATACCTCTGTAGTGACATTACCAACAACCACGGAAAATGAAAATCAGAATTTGGGTTTTGATAACGATGTTTCCACAGCTTTAGAAAGAGATTTAGTATCTTTATTGGATAACTTTGATTCATCATTAGATGATGATCAGAAATCTACCACTAATACTAATTTAGATATTCAAATTGCTGATAAGGAAGTAAATTCAGATTTAACAACTGTAGTAAACATAGAAGAGAAAAAAGAAGATGTTTTCCCAGCTTCAATTACTAGTCAGCAATCTCCAATTACCGCTATTCAGCCTCCAACCCATGGTGAAAATAATGATGTTCCTTCAGACGATACTTTAAATTCTATTTGGTATTTAGGAATTGATGTAGGAACAACCGGAATTTCTGCGGCTTTATTAAATCACTCCAAATTAGTAGTTTATCCAATTTATTGGTCAGCAGAAAACCCAAATAACAATACTGATTTTCAGCAATCATTTCGTTTACCTGCTGAAGTTTATTTACCTACAAATGCAGCTACTACTCAGAAAAAAAGCGAAGAATCACCTTCCCCCCAATCATCAGTTCCCTATCATCTTTATTCAGCACAATTAAAGCCTTATTTACAAATAGCAGTTCCCTACCAGCAAGAACGCCAAAAATGGGAACCAATGTTACAATTAAATGAATTTTCCCCAGGTCCATTGATTTGGATCATTAGATCTCTCTCAAAACTACTGTTAACTTTAAAGTCCAGTCAAACCAGTACCACACCCGCTTTAATTGCTAATGGGGTGGGTATGAATATATCAACTTTCTCTAAAGTGATTAAAAATATTGCTGGTGTAATTTGTAATTGTCCTGCTAACTGGACCGAACAATATCGCTTTAATATCCGGGAAGCAATTCTTACCAGTCAACTTGTCTCCCATCCTCAACAAATCTTTTTTGTCGAGGAAGCGATCGCTACTATACTACCAGAATTAGATAGTGTCAATGGCCAATTTATCCAAATTAGCGAAAATCAAGGTTTACAACCTTTAAAAACTACTGATTACCCTGTGATTGGTAATACCTTAGCCATCAACATTGGCGCAATATCTACAGAAATGGCACTAGTAGATATACTAGCAAATTTGGGAGAATTAACACACAAAGATTTCATGCTTCACAGTTTCGCCTATGCGGGGAAAGGCATCGAACAGGATATTATCTGTCAGTTACTACTACCACCAAAATCCCGTCAACCTCGCCAAGCTGGACAAGACCATCATGAATCTGCTAATATTAATCCTTGGCATTGGCAACCTTCAATTCCTGGTTTAGACGAAATGCAATTTTCTAATTTGAGTTTAGAAGCATTGACATTACCTAAAGTGGGAGAACCAGATACACAAGCGCGGATTCGTCTCCAGCAGTATCTAGAAAGTTCCATTCTGGGACAAGCATTATTAGATGCTGCTTTGGCCTTAAAGTTGATTTTACAGCATCAAGAAACCTTTACCCTAGAATTTGCTGACCAAAGTTGGGTATTACAACGCCGAGATTTGGAAAGTCAAGTTTTTGTCCCCTTTGTCCGTCGTCTGAACCGAGAACTAAATAAATTATTAGTAGCCCGTGGTATTCCCACCGGAGCTATTAATCAAGTTATTGTTAGCGGTGGTGTAGCCGGTGTGGGTACTATTAACCGTTGGTTGCGGCAAAAACTGCCTAATGCTAAGATTATCCAAGACTTATATCTTGGTGAAAATGGTACTCCCAATTGTAGTCGGGTGGCCTTAGGTTTAGCCATGTTACCTTTACATCCCCAAGTTCTAGACATACCTAAGCAACAATACACAGATTATTTCTTATTTTCTGAATTGCTGAAACTATTACCTGAACGTTCTTTATCTTTTGGTGAAGTCTTGCAGTTATTTGAAAGTCGTGGTATTAATACCCGTATCTGTCAACAACGATTATTAGCCTTCCTGGAAGGTGAACTACCCCCAGGTTTAATTCCCACTGCTACAGACAACCTTTGGCTGACTCATAACTCCCAACAAAATCCTGACTACAACGCCATAGCTTCTGTGTCCTCCGGTATATCACCTCTATTTGAAAAACAAGGTAATCTTTCCTATCGTCCCAATTCTCAACAAGTCCAGTTATTAGTACGTTATTTAGATAACATAAAATCCAGTACCGTTCAATCCCTAGAAGCACCTTATAGTTATCTTTTGTACAGTCAGGTGTAAAAGATATGCTATGGGTAATTCATCATGGGTCATGGGTCATGGGTAACAGGTAATAGGTAATGGGTAATGAGTCTTATAAAACATTACTAAAACTGATTAATGTATATAAATACAATAATTTGTATTTATATTAACATTAATTAAATTATGAAAGTGAGGAGTAATCATGAAATCATTAATTCGTTGGGGCGTAACTTTAAGTATTGCGGGGAGTTTCATATTTGCGGGAATATCAGGAATAAATAACTCCCCAGCATTAGCCTTACCACAGGAGCAAGTAGTAAAAACCTTACAAGAAGTACCAGTATTTACCTTTGCTAATCCTCAAGGAGAATTTGTAGTTATTTCCACCAAAAATCAATCCAAAACTATTTCCCAAATAGGCTTTTTTATTAGTAAACAAGATGCTCAAAAATTTCTCGAAGGTAAGCTGAAAAAAGACAATCCTCAGTTAGCCAATACCATTCAAGTCAAACCTATTTCTCTAGGAGATTACTACAAATTATTAGTAGAAAATAAAAAGAAAAAAGATTCTGGGGTAATTTTTACCTTAGTACCCACGAAACAACAAGTAGACTCAGCTAAAAGTATTTTGACTTCCAGTGGGAAACCTGTTCAGCAATTTAATGGTGTTCCTTTATTTGTACCGAAATTTAAACAGGGAAATAACTATTTGACAATTCCCATTTCCCAAAGTAATGAACGTTACATTCCCTTCTATTTCGATAAAGAACAAGCAGTGGCCCTTTTAGAAGCTTTCAAAAAAGCCAGACCACAGGAAGCAAAGAATACAGAAATTCAAGTGTTAGACTTAGATGGAGTCATTAACACACTCAATAGTAGCAAAGACCCCAACACCAGTAAAATTTTCTTGTTTCCCTCACGAGAGTCAATAGAATTTATTCGTTCTCTACCTTCAAACCAACAAAAGAAAAAATAATCCCCAACCCCGAAGCCTTATCAGCAGTATTGATAAATTGGAGTATAAAAAACCAGAGATTTTTAATGGTTGACTAATTTACCCTATTGTGTAATGGAAATCATAAGATATGGTTTCTCAAACTGAATAGCCAAAAAAACCCCTGCTCTCTAACTTTGCGTCTTTGCTCCTTAGCGTCTTGGCGCGAAACATAACTCATACTACCATAAGGCAACACCAAATCATCTTTACCCGTAATATTCAGTATGTTAGAGCCAAATCAAATAGTTTCTGGTTTAGAACTTTGGCAGTGGCGCAATGCGTCCATTCAAGCCGCTACAGCATCGGATATACCTCAGATGGAAATAGACTGGCTGTTACAAACAATTACAAATTTAGACAGATTGGCACTGCGTTTAGAAACTTTTAAAACTTGGGAGCAAATCCCCATACAATTGTCTTTAACAGAATTAGAGCAATTGTGGCAAAAGCGATTAAATGATCGTTTACCAGTGCAGTATATAGCAGGTATGACATCTTGGCGCAAGTTTCAACTCACAGTTAACCCAGGAGTCTTAATTCCCAGACCAGAAACAGAAATGTTAATTGATCTAGCGATCGCTGCTGCTGATGATAACATCAAAGCAGGACACTGGGCAGATTTAGGAACTGGTAGCGGAGCGATCGCTTTTTCCATAGCTGAGGTATTGACAAATGCCACAATTCATGGTGTAGATATTAGTCCTGCTGCCTTAACCGTAGCCCAAACCAATGCTAAAAATTTGGGTTTTGGAGAGCAGATTCAATTTTATCACGGTTCTTGGTGGCAACCCCTAGAATTTCTCAAAGGTCAATTTAGTGGTATGATATCAAACCCGCCATATATTCCCAGTGATACCGTCCTCACTTTACAACCGGAAGTAGTTAAACACGAGCCACATTTAGCCCTAGACGGTGGTGCAGATGGTTTAGACCATATTCGTCATTTAATCACAGTTTCCCCCGATTATTTACGTCCTGGTGGCGTTTGGTTGGTGGAAATGATGGCAGGACAGGCAGAAACCGTGGCAGAATTGTTAGAAAATCATGGTAGTTATAGCAATATTTCCATTCATGCTGATTTAGCCGGAATTGAGCGTTTCGCTATAGCTTGTAAAAAAGTCCAAGGCATGGCTGAAAAGCTTTAAGGGTTTATATTGAGAGTGAAAACAGCTTAAGGGCTAACTTCAACGGGTTCTGATTCGATAATACTGATTTCATCTCCTACTTGATAAGTAACAATCGCTTTAACTTGATTCCTACTTATATAACCACTTTTATTAGTCAACTGCAAAACCACCTGAGAATTTTCTAAGGGTTTTAACTGAATTTCCTGGGGTGAATGCTGAAAATTTTGTAACTTTCCACTTGATAAACTACGAATTTCCACCTTAGTAACCGTGACGGTTACAGGAGTTAATTGAGGATTTTCCAAACCTAAAAAGACCGAAGCAAAGCCAATATTCCGCTGAGGATCAATAGGAACACCCAAAGGTGGTAAATTTTCTTCTCTAGCAATAAGAGTTACTTTTTTGACTAAAGATTTATTACTATTCATTGTGAGTGCGGGTAAAGAATCAGACTGATCATTAGCAGAAGTAGAGAGGACAGCACAAGCCTGTCTCTCTAATCTCAAAATAACGTAGTATACTGGGGTTAATCGTATTTAACCGAAAGATGAAATACCTAACTCCAGGTTATCACCGCAGGAAGAG
>LJOT01000015.1 GCA_001672075.1 Anabaena sp. CRKS33 | reverse complement strand
ATGAAAATTATTTCTCTCGGTCATGCAGGCCTCCAAGTAGAAACTCGAAATGCTAAAGTGCTGATTGATCCTTGGTTTTCACCAGAAGGGGCGTTCCTGGGTTCATGGTTTCAGTACCCAGCTAACCAACATTTGATCACCCCCGCACTGCTGCAACCAACGGCCATCGCTATTTCTCATGAGCATTTAGATCACCTTGACCCTTGGTTTTTGTCCCAAATACCAGCAAATACACCTATTATTATTCCTGACTATCCCTCACCAGTCTTAAAGAGAAAAATTGCTGCTGCTGGTTTAAAGGAAATTATAGAATTACCTCAGTGGCAACCAATAGAAATAGCTGAAAGCATTAGTATTTTCTTTGTATCAGAACAGTCACCAATGAACCATGATTCGGCGGTGGTTATTGTTGCTGACGGGCAGACTCTACTTAATCTCAATGATGCTCGCTTGTCAGGATCTCAACTTAGCAGCATCCGTAACAAAGTGGGGGGAGTAATTGATGTGTTAGCACTGCAAGGAGCAGGAGCTTCTTGGTATCCCATCTGTTACGAGTACCCCGAAGAGCGTAAAAGAGAACTTTCCCAGAATAAGCGCCTAGCTAAATTTAAGTACATGGAACGGGCGATTACTATTGTTGAACCAGTAACAGTTATCCCCTGTGCTGGTCCTCCCTGTTTCCTTGATTCAGAACTGACTTGGGCAAATGCCCAGATCGAAGCCGGAATTTTCCCAGATCAACAGCAGGTAGTAGACTGGCTAGGGCAGGAGGGAATTAAAAATACTATGATTTTGCTCCCAGGTGATGCTTTTGATGTGACTACAAATCAAAAAACAGCCGATCCTATCTGGGATGACTTTCGCTTTAGCAATCGCTCCTTCTATGTGCAAGACTATGCTGAATCGAGAACTGGTAATCTTCTGGCTTTAAAGGCTCGTTACCCTCAACCTACCGCATCTCTTTACTCACCATTTTGCGACTATTTCCAGCGTCTTTTAGCAATGAGTCCTTACTTCAACAGCAAAATCAAGATGCGAGTTGGCTTTGATATCACAGGACCTGGTGGGGGAAAATGGGCGGTTGATTTTCGACCCGGTTTAGAAGGGGTATATGAAGAGATAGGTGAATGTAGTTATGGATACCGTTTTGCCTCAAGATGGCTTCCTTCTTTGTTAGATGCTTCCTTGTCTTGGGAAGACTTCTTTTTGTCCTTGCGATTTCAGGTATGGCGAAATCCAGATATCTACAATGACCATCTTTTAGGACTCTTGAAATTTGCTTGTTCTAGGTCTTTACAAGCTGTAGAAGATTATGAAAACTCAGTGGATTTTCAAGAGCAAATTACAATCCATTGCGACGGAAGTAATTACTTGGTACAGCGCCATTGTCCCCATGCAGGTTTTGACTTACAGGAAGTAGGAGAGGTTTTACCCGGAGGGATTCTGCGCTGTCTAGGTCATCACTACGAGTTTGATTTAAATACCGGAAAATGCCTGAATGGCAAATCTAAATTACTCAGCAGCAAACGCACTATTTAGGTAAATATGAATAAACCAATTCTGCTCTCAACCCCCCATATAGGATCTCAAGAATTAGAATTTGTTAAACAAGCATTTGATACTAATTGGATCGCTCCCGTTGGTCCTCATGTTGATGCTTTTGAACAAGAATTTTGCCAGGTAACTGGCGCTAGTTATGCTGCTGCTGTCAGTTCGGGAACAGCAGCTTTACATTTAGCTTTACAATTAGTTGGTGTAGGTCCTGGGGATGAGGTTTTTTGTTCTACTTTAACCTTTGCCGCTACTGCTAATCCTATCATTTACTTAGGTGCAAAACCAGTTTTTATTGATAGCGATCGCATTTCCTGGAATATGAACCCAGAATTGTTGCAGGAAGCTTTACAAAAACGCGCCTATTTTGGTAAATTACCAAAAGCAGTTATCCTTGTACATTTGTATGGTCAAAGTGCAGATATTGAACCTATTATCCAAGTTTGTGATCAATATAATATTCCCCTAATTGAAGATGCAGCCGAGGCTTTAGGTGCTACCTACAAAGGACTTTCTCCTGGTACTTTTGGGCGAGTTGGTATTTACTCTTTCAATGGTAATAAAATCATCACTACTTCCGGTGGGGGAATGTTAGTTTCTGATGATGATCAATTAGTTATGAAAGCCAAATTTCTAGCAACTCAAGCCCGTGATCCTGCACCCCATTATCAACATTCAGAAATCGGTTATAACTATCGTCTGAGTAATGTTTTAGCAGGTATCGGTCGTGGTCAATTACAAGTTTTAAATCAAAGAGTAGCAGCGAGACGACGCAATTTTGAAATTTATCAATCTGCTTTGGGAGATTTACCAGGAATCGAATTTATGCCCGAAGCTAATTTTGGATATTCCACACGCTGGTTAACAGCTTTAACAGTCGCTACCGAGGCTTTTGGTGCAGATCGAGAATATATTCGTCTTCAACTTGCTAAAGAACAAATTGAAGCTCGTCCTGTCTGGAAACCATTACACCTCCAACCTGTGTTTTCTGAATGTGAATGTATTGGTGGTGAAGTCGGGGAAGATTTATTTATGCGCGGTCTTTGTTTACCCTCTGGCTCTAATCTAACAGAGGAAGATTTAGAAAGGGTAATTTCTGTGATTACAGCTATTTACTCGACAACTTAAAAATACCCAACTTTAATGATTATGGAACTACAAGAATCTTCTATATCACCGGCAAAATATTGGACAATTCTCAAACGTCGTTGGTTAGCAACTTTATCTATTAGTATTGTTGTTTTTGGTGTATCACAGTTAGCAACATCTTTGAAAAAACCTCTTTATGTAGCAGAAGGTAAGTTACGTTTTCAAAGAAATAATTCTACTTCTTCTATGACGGGACTAGGAACAGAAATAGGTAAATTAGTTCCTCTCATGGAACAAAGTAATCCCATGAACACAGAAGTAGAAATAATACGTTCTTTTCCGGTAATAGAGAAAACTATTAACAGTTTAGAACTCAAAGATGATAAAGGACTGGCTTTAAAAACTAAGCTATTTCTCAAAAACCTCACTATCAAAGAAGTTAAAGGTGCTGATGTTCTGCAAATTACCTACACAGATAGTAACCCAAAAACTGCTGCTCAAGTTGTAAATGAGCTAATGAAAGTTTATTTGGAGCAGAATTTATCTTCACGCAGAGCGGAAGCAGCCGCAGCTCGCAAATTTATAGAAAGACAACTACCACAAGCCGAATTAGTCATGCGTCGCTCTGAATCTGAATTAGCAGGTTTTAAAGAGAGAAATAAGATTGTTTCTTTACAGGAAGAAGCAACTCAAGCAGTAGAAATTATGGCTAATTTGCAATTAAGAATGAACGATACTCAATCTCAATTGGCTAATATTAAATCCCAGTCTCAAGTAATAAGTCAACAATTGGGAATGAGTCCCGAACAGGCATTATTAATGACTTCTATTAGTCAAATCTCTGGAATACAAGATATTCTTAAAGAAATCCAACAGCTACAATCAAAATTGGCAAATAGGCAAACTATTTTGGAGAATAGTCATCCAGAAATTATAGACATACGAGACAAAATAATCTCTTTAAACAGGGTTATTGATCAGAGGATATCCCAAGCATTAGGTAAAAATAAACTGCAAGCACAAGGTAACTTACAATTGAGTGCATTACAACAGCAACTCTCTACTAGACTCGTAGAATTAGAATCTAACCGTCTAGGTTTAGCAAGTCAAGTCAATTCTTTATTAAATTTACAGCTTGCTTATAAACAAAGATTGAATAACTTACCCAAATTAGAAGAACAACAGCGTCAGTTAGAACGTAAACTACAAGCAGCACAATCTACCTATTCTCTGTTACTTCAAAAGCTACAGGAAAGCAGAATAGCCGAAAATCAAAATTTAGGTAACGCTACTAAGATATCTGAAGCACAAATTCCTGATGAATCTACCTTCTCTGCTATCGGTTCTTATCTAAGTTCAGCCCTAATTAGTATATTGGCAGCCTTGATTACTATATATATTCTAGAACTCCAAGATAAATCTATTAAGACTGTTGATGAGGCTAAAGAATTACTGGGACTGACTTTATTGGGAGTTATTCCTACAGCCAGTAAGTGGAAAAGATTCTCTAATAATCGGGAAGAAATTGATCCCTATAATCAAAGTATTATCATTCGAGATTTCCCCCGTTCTTCTATTAGTGAATCTTACCGAATGTTAAGGGCAAATCTCAATTTTATGAGTGCCGATAAAGAGCTGAAAGTTATTGTTGTCACCAGTTCTGTACCCAAGGAAGGTAAATCAACGGTAGCAGCCAATTTAGCTACAGCAATGGCACAAATGGACCGTCAAGTTTTACTAATAGATGGAGATTTGCACAGTCCAGTTCAGCATAAAATTTGGGACTTGATGAATAATCAAGGTTTAAGTAATTTAATTATTAAAGAAGAGGAAATCACTGCTACTATCAAAAAAGTCATGCCTAACTTAGATATCTTAACTTCTGGCATAGTTCCTCCTAGTCCGGCCTCTCTTCTAGATTCTCAAAGAATGGCAACTTTAATGGCAAATTTTTCTGATAAATATGATTATGTAATTGTTGATACTCCAGCCTTAAATGTCGCCGCTGATGCTGTTACTTTAGGACAAATGGCCGACGGTGTTTTATTAGTAGTTCGTCCTGGTATTGTTGATTCTGTTAATGCTACTTTTGCTAGGGAACTATTAGCAAAATCTGGACAAAATGTCTTAGGACAGGTGGTTAATAGTGTAATCATTAAAAATGAACCCCATAGCTATTACTACTTCCAAAAAGAAGACTATCCACAAACAATTAATCAAGAGTCTCAAGAAACTGTAAAAATTTAGTTTAGTTAGGATTTACTAATAAGTATTGATTAACGTAGTGAGGACTTTAGTCCTCTTTCCCCCTTTTCCCGGTAGTGAGAACTTTAGTCCTCTTTTTCAGGTACTAAGTGAACAAAATCAGGGCTAAAGCCCTGACTACAAAAGAAAAATTATGCTTTTTGCTTATACTTGTATTTATGAATTTACTTTTTATTATTTCTATCAATACCAAATACTATGCGTTAGTTTATATTTAGATATAGCAATAGTGTAGGAATTACCCATAAGTTACCAAACAATAAAATAATTACTGCGTATATTTGCGTTAATGCGAAACCCAGAATTATAGATAATCGTTTATTTAATAAGCTGTTTAGCATTTAAATTTGACAAAATCAGTCATTGAAAACTTTATAGGTGGGTATACCCTTGAATATTTATACATATTTAATTTACTGACGCTTTAACTTATCAATAACCACAAAAATAAGATAGCGGTTTATCAAGCTGGTATCAATATAGCCTTGATCATTTTTGTCTACCGTCTGTCTTTTGCCTTTATGAATAAGCTTAATCATTAAATTGGTGCAAAATATGGGATAAAATCTATTGGAATATCAAATTTAGATTACAGATTCGACATACTTCTTAATAAACCAACAGCATCAACACAAAACGTTCTAATCTAAAAATTGAACTGAGTTAATTTACTGGGTTTTGCCAGCGTCATATTCACAAATACGCAAAAATGTCAAGCCTTAAAAATAAATAACTCAGGCTTAACACATAAACGATTATGATAGGAGTTTTAAAAAGCTAATGAGTGTTAAGGCAAGCGGTGGAAGCTCAGTTGCGCGTCCGCAACTATATCAAACCCTACCCGTGTCCACCATTTCCCAAGCGGAACAACAAGACCGCTTTTTAGGAAGAGGTGAACTAAGTGAACTAGTCAGTTATTTTGCCTCTGGGGCAAAACGTTTAGAAATCGCCCAAATTCTCACAGAAAATTCCGAAATCATCGTTTCTCGCGCTGCTAACCGGATTTTTGTCGGTGGTTCACCTATGGCTTTCTTAGAAAAGCCTCAAGAACGAGAATTGGCCATGGTCGGCGCTGGTGCTAGTCTGCAAGAGGGCATGAAACTAGGAACAGTCACCTACGTTGAAAGTCGTGGTGGTTTCTTGGAAAACCTGCGTTCTATTTTCAATACTTCTGCTGGCGGCCCCACACCTCCGGGCTTTAGACCCATTAACGTCGCTCGTTATGGTCCGGGTAACATGGCCAAGAGCTTACGGGATTTATCCTGGTTCTTGCGCTATGCTACTTATGCCATTGTCGCTGGTGACCCTAATATCATCTCTGTGAATACCAGAGGTTTACGGGAAATTATTGAAAATGCCTGTTCTTCTGAAGCGACCATAGTGGCTTTACAGGAAATCAAGGTGGCTTCTTTATCCTATTTCCGCAAAGACGCGGCAGCTACAGAAATTGTGACTCAATACATGGATGTGTTGCTGACAGAATTTCAAGCACCTACACCTTCTACAAAGGTCCGCCAACGTCCTAGTAGTGATCAACAAGGGTTACAACTACCCCAAATTTACGCTAACGCGGCTGAAAATCGTCCCAAATACGCTATGAAGCCAGGTCTGTCTTCCAGCGAAAAGACAGAGGTGATCAAAGCGGCTTATCGTCAAGTATTTGAGCGCGATATTACCCGTGCTTATAGCTTGTCTATTTCTGATTTGGAATCAAAAGTTAAAAATGGCGAAATCTCCATGCGGGAGTTTATTCGTCGTCTTGCTAAGTCTCCCCTTTACCAAAAGCAATTTTACCAGCCTTTTATTAACAGTCGGGTAATTGAATTGGCTTTCCGTCATATTTTAGGACGGGGACCTTCCAGCCGCGAAGAAGTGCAAAAATACTTTGCCATTGTTTCTAAAGGCGGTTTAGCGGCTTTAGTGAATGCTTTGGTAGATTCTACCGAATACAGCGATTACTTTGGCGAAGAAACAGTACCCTACATTCGGGGTCTGGGTCAAGAAGCTCAAGAATGTCGCAACTGGGGACCACAGCAAGACCTGTTTAAATACAGTGCGCCTTTCCGTAAAGTACCTCAGTTTATTACAACTTTTGCGGCTTATGAACAGCCATTACCTGATCAACATCCCTATGGTTCTGGTAATGATCCCTTGGAAATTCAATTTGGGGCGATTTTCCCGAAAGAAACTCGCAACCCCAGCAGCAGTCCCGCACCTTTTAGTAAGGATACCCGCCGGATTTTGATTCACCAAGGACCTGGTATCAATAATCAACTTAGTAACCCTAAAGCCCGTGGTGTAGCTCCAGGGACTCTAGGAGCTAAAGTCTTTAAATTAGACCAATTACCAGGAACTATTGGCAAAAAAGCCCCTAAGGGAGCAAGTGTTAAGTTCTCTGAAAGTTCTACCCAAGCAGTAATTAAGGCTACATACTTACAAGTTTTCGGTCGTGATGTTTATGAAGGTCAACGGCTGAAAGTTGCAGAAATTAAGCTGGAAAACGGCGAAATCACTGTCCGCGAGTTTGTACGGATATTGGCTAAGTCGGATTTATTCCGCAAGATGTATTGGACTTCTCTCTATGTGTGTAAAGCGATTGAGTATATTCACCGTCGCTTATTAGGTCGTCCTACCTATGGTCGGGAAGAGAACAATAAGTATTTTGACCTTGCGGCTAAGAAGGGTTTCTATGCTGTTGTTGATGCTATCATTGACAGTGATGAATACAGCCAAGCATTCAGTGAAGATACTGTTCCTTACGAACGCTATTTAACTCCTGCTGGTGTATCTTTACGTCAGTTGCGCGTGGGTACTATCCGCGAAGATGTGGCCAATGTTGAAAAACAAGAAACCCCGCGCTTTGTGGAATTGGGTGCAGTTACAGAAATGCGGACTGAACCAGATATTGATTTCCGCATTAATCAAGGTGTTACTAAGCAACGTGAACAAACCAAGGTCTTTAAATTAACAGCAGTTGGTAATGATAAGGTTGCTGTTGATACTGTAATTAGCGGTGCTTATCGCCAGATTTTCGAGCGGGATATTGCTCCTTACATTTCTCAGAACGAGTTCACGAGTCTAGAAAGTAAGTTGGTGAATGGTGAAATTACGGTGAAGGAATTTATTCAAGGTGTGGGGTACTCTAACCTGTACTTGAAGGAGTTTTATACACCTTATCCCAACACGAAAGTAATTGAGTTGGGTACTAAGCATTTCTTGGGTCGCGCACCAATTGATCAAGCAGAAATCCGCAAATATAACCAAATTCTCGCTACTCAAGGTATTCGTGCCTTTATTAGCTCTATGGTGGAGAGTGTGGAATATCGTCAAGTGTTCGGTGAAGATACTGTTCCTTACCGTCGCTTCCCCACTTTACCTGCTGCTAACTTCCCCAATACTGAAAAGCTTTACAACCAGCTAACTAAGCAAAATGATGATTTGGTTGTTCCCAGCTTTAAAACAGTTAAGCCTCGGATTAAAACTGAGAATACACCAATTTTAGCGAAGGCGATCGCTGATTTAGCAGCCCAAAGTAAGAAAATGGACAAGACTAAACCCTTGTTTATTGAGTTGGGTCGTTCTTTCAATGATGGACGTGGACAGTCAGTAGAAGTTGGTGTAGGCACAAGCAGACGCAAGCCAGTTCGGATTTACCGCGCTACTACTGGCACAAATTCCCCGGAAACCAATCAGGTAATTAATGCTATTTACTGTCAGGTAATGGACATATTTAGTGGTCAAGTTCCTGGTTATTTCCGCCGTTCTGACTTAGATAGCAAATTGCGTAATGGTGAAATTACCGTGCGTGAGTTTGTCCTGGAATTAGCTAGTTCCGAAATCTATCGCAAACGGTTCTACACTCCCTATCCCAATACTAAGGTAATTGAATTTTTATTCCGTCACCTGTTGGGACGCGCACCAGCTACCCAGGGCGAAATCCGTCAATATAACAAATTATTGGCTGATAGTGGTTTAAGGGCTGCTGTAGAGGCAATTGTCAATAGTCCTGAATATGCTCGTTATTTTGGTGAAGACGTAGTACCTTACAAACGCTATCCCTCTTTACCAGCGGGTAACTACTTGGGTAGTGTACAAGCTGAGGCTGATTTGGTGAAACAATCTTGGTCTAGCTTGTCTCCTGCTGTTTTAACAGGTCGTCCCAGCAGTAGGTAGGTTAATGGGTAATGGGTAATTGGTAATGGGTAATTGGTAATGGGTAATTGGTAATAACTAACTCTTCCCTGTCACCTGTCACCTGTCACCTGTCACCTCTTCCCTGTTCCCTGTTCCCTGTTCCCTATTCCCTGTCACCTGTCACCTGTCACCTGTCACCTGTCACCTCTTCCCTGTTCCCTGTTCCCTGTTCCCTGTTGCCTCAAAATGAGCAAATCTGAAAATTAATGTTACAAAATATTAAGAGCAGTAATAAATGCTCAACATAATACTGGACAATATTTTGCGGAAGGTATTTGAGTTTTCCATCTGGTTTACACCAAATCCGGTCAATCTGGTTGCAAATGTAAATCAAGATGTCAGGCTTGACTATCAACCACATAAAGTCGTACCAGTTTAATCAAACTCTGGTTACATTAGTTTTGGAGGAATCCATTAATGAGTATCGTCACGAAAGCTATCGTGAATGCTGATGCAGAAGCTCGCTACCTCAGCCCTGGTGAATTAGATAGAATCAAAGGTTTTGTTGCTGGTGGCGCACAACGCCTTCGCATCGCGCAAGTATTGACCGAAAACCGCGAGCGCATTGTTAAGCAAGCTGGTGACCAACTGTTCCAAAAACGTCCTGATGTTGTTTCCCCCGGTGGTAACGCTTACGGTCAAGAAATGACAGCTACTTGCTTGCGTGACTTAGACTACTACCTCCGCCTCGTTACCTACGGAATCGTTTCTGGTGATGTTACAGCCATCGAAGAAATCGGTATCGTTGGTGTTCGGGAAATGTACAAGTCTTTGGGTACTCCCATTGATGCAGTTGCTGGTGGCGTTGCCGCTATGAAGAACGTTGCTGCTACCTTGTTGTCTGCTGAAGACGCTGGTGAAGCTGGTTCTTACTTCGACTACGTTGTTGGTGCAATGCAGTAGGTTTTAGCTCTATTCTCGGCTAAAACTGATACTGTGACAATAAGGTTGGAAATAAGGAAAAAACAACAATGCAAGACGCAATTACCTCCGTTATCAATTCTTCAGACGTTCAAGGTAAATACCTTGATACCTCTGCTCTCGAAAAACTAAAAGGCTACTTCGCTACTGGTGAACTGCGCGTTCGTGCCGCAGGTACTATCAGTGCTAATGCTGCTGCGATCGTTAAAGAAGCT
This sequence comes from Anabaena sp. CRKS33, assembly GCA_001672075.1. Lineage (GTDB taxonomy): Bacteria > Cyanobacteriota > Cyanobacteriia > Cyanobacteriales > Nostocaceae > Dolichospermum. Next base: position 22,156 of record LJOT01000015.1, on the reverse strand, counting down.
GTAGCTAAGTCTTTGTTGTACTCTGATGTCACCCGTCCCGGTGGTAATATGTACACCACCCGTCGTTACGCAGCTTGTATCCGTGACTTGGATTACTACTTGCGTTATGCTACCTATGCTATGCTTGCTGGTGATGCTTCCATTTTGGATGAGCGCGTATTAAATGGTTTGAAAGAAACCTACAATTCCTTGGGAGTACCCGTAGGCTCTACCGTTCAAGCTATCCAAGCTATGAAGGAAGTAACCGCTAGTTTGGTAGGTCCTGACGCTGGTAAAGAAATGGGCGTTTACTTCGACTATATCTCCTCTGGCTTGAGCTAGGAGTTAGGTTTGCACTTAGTAATATAGGTGCGGGACTGGTATTTTGATCTGGAAATCAATCATGATTGCTAGAAGGTTCTCTTGCTAATTTAATTGTAAGTGTTATCAGTCTAGTGTTGATGGTTGATTTCCAGTCTGGGAAAGATTAATTAAAGATTTGCACTCAAGATTTTTGAGATAAAAAAGTTTCCACAAACAAATAGAGGAGATTTGAAAAAAATGGCTCGTTTATTTAAAGTAACTGCTTGTGTTCCTAGTCTATCTCGTACTCGCACCCAACGCGAATTACAAAACACTTACTTTACTAAGTTAGTTCCCTATGAAAATTGGTTCCGTGAACAACAACGGATTCAAAAAATGGGTGGCAAGATTGTTAAAGTGGAATTAGCAACTGGTAAACAAGGTACTAATGCTGGTTTGTCTTAATTTCTATACATAGCGAGCTTATTTTATTTCGATTTTGTTAGGGGTCTAAAAAGACCTCTTTTTTTATTATATTTTCGCTGTTGCTGATTCAGATAGTTTAGCTCAAGCATAAGCGCTTCAGGCGCAGAGATTGAGAGTAGTAAGAGTTTATCTTTTTTTCATTTGATATTCTATCGAACTCTTGGAAATCATGCCGACAAGTATCCATTGTAAGCGATCGCCTGTGGTGCGATGCGCCAATAATAAACTAGAATTAAATAACCTTAGCTAAAAATTCTCTCAACCATGGCAACTGCTACTAACATTGGTACGCTAGTAACCTGTTCTCCAGATATCAATAATGGTCGTCCCGTGATTACAGGGACTAAAACTTCTGTGAGTCGGGTGGTTGTTCTTTACAAACAAGGTGCAAATGCTGAAGAAATTGCCCGTCGGATAAGTCACCTCAACCTTGCCCAAGTTTATGCAGCTTTAGCTTACTACCACGTTAATCGTCATCAGATTGAAACTGAGTTAGCCCAAGCAGAAGCAGAATACTGGAATTTAGCAGAGTTACACAGCCAGAAAGATAAAAATACAGATGAATAAAATCCGGCTTTATATTGACGAAGACTCTATGGATGAAGATTTTGTTCAAGCCCTACGTTCGCGCAATGTAGATGTGTTAACAGTTGCAGATGTGGGAATGTTGTACAAATCAGATCGAAAACAGCTAAGTTGGGCTAAATAAAATAACCGAGTTATATTTAGCTTTAATGCCAGGGACTTCTATTATATCCATACTACTTTACTGGAAGAAGAGTCATCTCACGCTGGAATAATTTTAGCACCTCAGCAAAGATACAGCATTGGCGAGTTAATGCGTGGAGTTTTGCGACTTATTAACACCAAATCAGCAGAAGATATGCAGGGACAAGTGGAGTTTTTAAGTAACTGGGTTTATTGATTATGCCAGCTTTTATAGTCAGTCATACAAAAATAGGATGGGCTTTTATACCCACCCTTAGTTAATTATTCTTATTTAAATGACTCAGAATTATTGGGGGTTGCGTTGTTGATGATGAGAACGCATTTCTCCTCGTCTTTGCTTCATTTGTGCTTGCTGTTGGGGAGTTAATATAGCTTGCATTTTTTGTCTTTCCGAATCATGGATTTGTTTAATTTGATCTTTCTGTTTGTCCGTTAGGTTCAAAGAATTAAAAATATCACCTTTCTTTTCTCTTCTTTCTTGATTTTGTCCTTGTCCTTGTCTTTGTTGACGTTCAGCTTTACGTTTTTCCATTGCAGTTTTTAACTGATTTTTTTGTTCCGTCGTCAAAACAGCTTGAATTTGAGCGCGGGTATTGGTCTGAATTTCCTTTATTTTCGCTTTTTGTTCACTGGTTAAATTCAAGTGTTTAAATGGACCTCTTTGTTGTAATTCTTGACCAGGTTGGGGTAAGGGTGAATTGTTCTGCGCTTGCACTGCAAAGGGAGTTGCGATTAAAGTTAAGGCCAGTGTACCAGCAAGCAGTGATAATTTTTAAGGACAAAGTTTAGAACAGGTAATTTATGGACTAGCAGCAGATTTTCAGCGTTCTAATGGCATTTTACCCCATTGTCAAATATCCGTTATATCTCCATTATCTATGGAAATTAGTACCTCGATTTATCGAATTATTCAAGAATCATTGACAAATATTTCTAAATATGCCCAAGCGACAGAAATTAAACTAGAATTAACAACAACTTTAGAAAATTTAAAGTTAATAATTCAGGATAATGGTAAAGGTTTTGATTTAGGTCAAAATACGACCGGATTTGGTTTACAAAGTATGCGCGATCGCATTTTAGCATTAGGAGGAGAATTTGAAATTAACACTCATCCAGATGCAGGTTGTCAAATTATTGTCCAAGTTCCTTTACTAAACTATTAAACTATTTTACTCTCAAAATCATAGTTTTTAGAAAATTTATCTCAGAAAATAAAGTAAAGAAATATTAAAAATTAATGAATTTCACCACCTTCATCTTCAAAATCAATTATAATTATAAAGTGACCAATTATTTAGTAGAGATTAGTAATATAATTCCTGTTTTCATCCTATAAATGCTTTAATCTTGGATATCCTGATTCTGACGATGTATTTCACTAGCAACTTATCAGTAATAACATCACATATTTATTTGAAAAACACAGAAAATATATGGACTTTAAACACTACTTACAACAACTGCAATCGAAACTAGAAAAAGGCAGTGAACGCACTCATTACTCCACATTAGAAAATCTGATTAATAGTGTTATTTTAGGAATAAAATCCACCGTTGAAGAATTAGGAAATCAAGCAGGTATTCCTGATTTTACTGTAAGAAAGAATAATCAATTACTCGGTTATATTGAAGCCAAAAAAATCGGAGAAAACTTAGATAAAATTGAAAAAACTGAACAATTACAACGTTATTTAGAATCATCCATTGGTGAAAATCTGATCCTGACTAATTATCTTCAGTTTCATTGGTATCTTGATGGTAAACTGCAATTAAAAACCACCTTAGCTACAATTGAAAACATTGAAAACAATCAAATAATTCCTGCTTCTAATATATTAGAAACAGAACAATTAATTAGATCATTTCTCAGTAAGCAAGAAAAAACTATTAATAACTACTATGATTTAGCCAAGGAAATGGCCGCAGCAACTAAAGCTATTCGTTATAGTATTAATGAAGCCTTGAAAAACGAAGAACAAACAGGAGAATTAACTCAATTAAAATTATTATTCCAAGAGTTACTATTACCAGATTTAGATAATTATAATTTTGCTGATATGTACGCTCAAACCATAGCTTATGGTTTATTTACCGCTAGAGTAGGCCATTGTCATGGACAAACAACATATCAATTTAATCGTCAAAATGCGGGTATTTATATTAGCGATAAAATTCCCTTTTTACAAGGATTATTTAGTACAGTCATTTCCACAAATATCATCAGTAAAATTAATTGGACAATTGATATTTTAGTGGAACTTTTAGCTAAAGTTGATATGAATAATATTCTAGAAAACTTTGGACAAGAAACGAGAAAACAAGATCCCATAGTCCACTTTTATGAAACATTTTTAGCAGATTATGAAGCATCATTAAGAAAAAGTAGAGGAGTTTATTATACTCCTGAACCTGTAGTATCTTTCATTGTTAAAGCAGTTAATCATATTTTAGAAAATGATTTTAATTTAGATGATGGTTTGGGTAGTAAAAACGTCACAATTTTAGACCCAGCTACGGGAACAGGAACTTTTTTATATGAAGTCATTAAACAAATTTATTTTAACTTTGAAAAATATGGAGTCAACCGTTGGAATCAATTATTTAGAGATAAACAAGTTCTCAAACGTTTATATGGTTTTGAGTTATTAATGACTCCTTATACAATTGCACATTTAAAACTGGGATTATTATTAGAAAACTTAGGTTATGAATTTCAAGAAAAAGAAAGATTAAATATCTTTTTAACTAATGCTTTAAATGAAGGGGTGAAAAAATCAGAATTAATTTTAGGCCAGTATATCTCAGCAGAAACAAACCAAGCAGCAGCAATTAAAACGGAAATCCCTATTCATGTAGTTTTAGGAAATCCTCCCTATTCGGGACATTCAGAAAATAAAAAGGAATGGATAGAAGGATTAGTGAAAGATTATTATCACATAGATGGATTATCTTTAGATGAAAAAAATCCCAAATGGTTACAAGATGATTATGTAAAATTTATTCGCTTTGGACAATGGAGAATTGATAAAACAGGAGTAGGAATTTTAGCTTTTGTTACCAATCATAGTTATTTAGATAACCCCACATTTAGAGGAATGCGTCAAAGTTTATTACAAAGTTTTAATCGGATTTATATTCTGAATTTACATGGTAATGCTAAGAAAAAAGAAGTTTCTCCAGATGGAAGTATAGATCAAAATGTCTTTGATATTCAACAGGGAGTGGCGATTTTAATTGCTGTTAAGGATATTCCTAAAAATCAGCTGATATTTAATCAGCAAAATGCACCAGAGAATGGCGTTTTTTATGCTGATTTATGGGGAAATCGTGAACATAAATATGAGTTATTGAAGGAATTAACGATGAAAACCGTAGCATGGGAAAAAATCAATCCTATTTCTCCCTTTTATTTGTTGACTCCTCAAGATGTTTATGCTTTAGCAGAATATAATCGAGGTTGGAAAATAACTGATATCATGCTTGTTAATTCTGTGGGAATTGTCACAGCAAGAGATTCTTTAACAATTCAGAAAACCCCTGAAGACGTGGAAAAAATTGTTAATGATTTTGCATTTTTACCACCAGAAGAAGCAAGAGAAAAGTATAATTTAGGAAAAGATACAAGAGATTGGCAAGTTGCTTTAGCGCAAGATGATATTAAAAAAAGCAGAGTTAAACAGAATAAAATTAATACAATAAATATAAATTTGATTAAACGGATTTTATATCGTCCTTTTGATATCAAATATACCTATTATACAGGTAAATCAAGGGGATTTATTTGTATGCCTCGAAATGATGTGATGAAAAATATGTTATTAGGTGATAATTTAGGATTAATTACCGTTAGACAACAATCTCAGCCTGGGGAATGGTCTTTAGTTGGTACTACTCAAGATATCATAGAATCTTGTGCTATTTCTAATAAAACCAAAGAAATTAATTATTTATTCCCTCTCTATATTTATCCAGAAAACGAAACAACCCAAGACAGAAAACCTAATTTTTCTCCAGAATTTCTGACTGTAATTAATTCCCAATTAGGTTATATTCCCACAGCAGAAAATATCTTTTATTATATTTATGCGGTGTTTCATTCTCCTCAATATCGTCAACGATACTCCCAGTTTTTAAAGATTGATTTTCCGCGTCTTCCTTTAACTAGCAATAATGAATTATTTAATCAATTAGTTATCAAAGGAGAAAAGTTAGTTAATTTACATTTGATGAAAAATCTGCCCCCAACTCCCATTACTAAATCAGAAACTTCTACTACTGCTAATTTACCTTTATTTAATGGGGAAGAAAGGGGTGCTATTCATTATCAAGGTGATGGTAAAAATCAAATAACTCAAGTTAAATATAATACTAATAAGCAGCAAATTTTGATTAATCAGAACTGTTATTTTTCGGGAGTTTCTCCAATAGTATGGGAATTTAAAATTGGTGGTTATCAAGTATTAGATAAATGGTTAAAAGACCGAAAAAGTGCTAATATAGATTTATCTGACGCGGAAATTACTCATTATCAAAAAATCATTATTGTCGTCATAGAAACAATTAAATTAATGACAGAGATAGATGATATAATCCCTCAGTTTCCTATCATATAAATACCCCAAGACTCAAATTAAAAATATTGTAAATGTTCTAAATCTCAGAAACAGAACTCAAGCTGCTATTTTAGCTAATAGTTTTTTTCAGATATTTATAACAGAGTATTATATATAATATGCTGTGTTTAAGGGTTTGGTGCGTTACGCTGTAGCTAACACACCGTACTAGCCACTAACACAATTAAAATATATTATAGTATAATAAATGTAGATTATGATCATTGATTCCTCATGCAAATTCCTCGCTTACATCCAGATACTATTGAAGAAGTTAAACTCCGTGCTGATATTGTTGATGTCATATCAGAGTATGTAGTTTTGCGGAAACGGGGTAAAGATTTTGTGGGTTTGTGTCCTTTTCATGATGAAAAAACTCCCAGCTTTACGGTTAGTCCTTATAAACAAATGTATTATTGTTTTGGCTGTCAATCTGCGGGAAATGCAATTAAGTTTGTCATGGATTTGGGAAAACGTCAATTTGCGGAAGTGGTACTAGATTTAGCAAAACGTTATCAAGTCCCGGTTAAAACTTTAGAACCTGAACAAAGACAAGAATTACAACGTCAAATATCTTTACGTGACCAATTATATACGGTTATCGCTGCCGCTGCTCAATTTTATCAACACACTTTAAGACAATCTCAAGGACAAAAAGCGCGGGAATATTTAACAAAAATTCGTCAATTTCAAGAGGACACTATTCAACAATTTGGTTTAGGTTATGCCCCTCCTGGTTGGGAAACTCTTTACCGTTATTTGGTAGAAAGTAAACATTATCCCCTGCAATTGGTAGAACAAGCAGGATTAATTAAACCCCGAAAAGAAGGAGGAGGATATTATGATGTATTTCGTGATAGATTAATGATTCCTATTCGTGATATTCAAGGGAGAGTAATTGCTTTTGGAGGCAGAACTTTAACGGAAGAACAACCAAAATATCTCAATTCTCCTGAGACAGAATTATTTAGTAAAGGGAAAACTTTATTTGCTTTAGATGAAGCCAAGAATGCTATTTCTCAAGTTGATCAAGCGGTAGTTGTAGAGGGATATTTTGATGTGATTTCTCTCCATGCAGCCGGAATTAATAACGCTGTTGCTTCCTTGGGTACAGCATTAAGTATAGAACAAGTGCGGCTATTATTACGTTATACAGAATCTAAGCAATTAATTCTCAATTTTGATGCAGATAAAGCTGGAATAAATGCTACAGAAAAAGCAATTGGTGAAGTTTCTAATTTAGCTTATACAGGAGAAGTACAATTAAAAATTCTCAATTTACCTCATGGTAAAGATGCTGATGAATATTTACATGATCATACAGCATCCGATTATCAACAATTATTAACAAAAGCGCCACTTTGGCTAGATTGGCAAATTGAGAAAATTATTGAAAATCGAGATTTAAAACAAGCTACTGACTTTCAACAAGTTACCCAACAAATTGTTAAACTTTTACAAAATATTGTTAATAGTGATACACTAAATTATTATGTCTCTCACTGTGCAGAAATTCTCAGTTTAGGAGATAGTAGACTTAAACCTTTAAGAGTTGAGAATCTCCTAACTCAGATTAAACCTAATAGTCTAAAATCTTTAATTCCGCGTATAAATAAACCGCAACCTCAAAAGCCAAAATTATCTTTAGTTAATACAGAACGCACTTTACTAGAACAAGCAGAGGCATTATTATTAATCATTTATCTTCATTCTTGCGAACAACGGCAAATAATTATTGACGAATTAGAAACACGCAATTTAGAATTTAGTCTTTCTCATCATCGTTTTTTATGGCAAAAAATGTTAGAATTTCCATTAGATGAAGTTCATTTAATTTCCCATGTCCAAAATAGATATTTAGAATTAGCAGAAGAATTAGAAGTAGTTTCTCATTTATTTCATCTCAATGAGATAAATAAAACAGAAATATTACGAACTCCCCACGTTATTCAAGCAGCATTAGCTTGTATGGAAAGAGTATTTCGAGAAAAACGCTATCGTTATTTTATGGAACAATGGGAAAAAATAAATCCGCAAACTGAACCGGAAAAAGATAAATATTATGCTGAAGCTATGTATATAGAAAAAATCCATTTACAAGACTTAGAGAAACAGCGACAATTTTCTATTAACGACTTAATTTAGGAAATTCTGTAGCTTGGGTTTAGTTCCTTGACCCAACCTACATTACTATAAATCATAAGTTAAACTTATTGAGTTTATATTTTTTGATAAGGTTTTTTAAAAAATTTTTATTTTTAAATTTTGAACAGGTTTAACTCAATATTCAATTCAAAAGAAAAAATCATCAACAAAAAAATCCCCAACTTCTCAGAGAAGTCGGGGATCTAATTCTAGTTTATTAACTTATTAATTTACCTTCCTTCTGGGAAACCAATCATCTAAAATGGCGTAGAATACAGGCACAACAAATAAACTCAGAATAGTAGAACTGACCAAACCACCGGCAATAGAAACAGCCATGGGAGACCGCAATTCTGAACCTGCACCCAAACCCAAAGCAATGGGAACCATCCCCAAAATAGTCGCTGCTGTAGTCATTATAATGGGGCGCAAACGTACAGGACCAGCCTTGAGAATTGCCTCAGTTCTTTCTATTCCAGAATCTCGTAATTGGTTAATGTAATCTACAATTAAAATCGCATTTTTGTTAGTAATTCCCAGCAAAAACACAAAACCAATCAGAGATATCATGCCAAAATCACTTTTGGTAAAAAGTAGCGCCAACAACGCTCCCACAATTGCTAAAGGTAAAGAAAGACCAATAACTATGGGGTCTACCCAACTTTTAAACAGCCAAATCAGCACCACAATAATACAAAGCGCCGATAATCCTAAAGTTGTGCCAAAACTGCCAAAAACCTGATTTTGACGGGCAGAATCCCCACCTAAATTTAAAGAAACACCCCCAGGTATGACAGCCTTAGCCTCAGATACCACAATATCCGTCGCATTACCTAAAGTCAGATTTTGTCCCAGGTTAGCGCCAATATAAACTACTCGCTGATGATTCAACCTTTCAATTTGCAAAATTGTATCTTGTTGATGAGATTCACCTGTGATAGTTACATCAGCAAAACCAGATATGTTCTCAATTCGTGCTTTCACCGCTTTAGCTGCTGTAGTCAAAGCCTTGAGGTCTTGACCCTGTAAAGCTACTTGTAGAGGTTTTTGTCCACCGGTGTCTACAAATTGAATATCTTCTACACTTGTGGTTACACCCGCCAATTTTGGCAATGTAGCGCGGAGTTGGTCTTGAACTTGAGCCGTTTTCACTTCTCGTTCTGCTTTTAGCTTAACGTACAGCGTCCCTTTGTTTGGTTCACCTTCACGAGAACCCACAGTAGTAAAAACCGTGGCCACTGCGGGGGAATTTCTCACCACTTTTTCCAGTTTCTTGGCAACATCCAAGGAATCGTTTAAAAGATTAGAAATGGAAATAGGAGATGAGTCAGCAGATAAATCCGCAGCAACAGACAAAGACGAATTTCCTAATTTATCTTTTTGTCCCCTTTGTATTTCCTGTCCTTCTGGTTGTCCTCCTCCTCCTGGCACCTCTTGTCCAAGAACCCCAGGAAGACTAGGTAAGGAAGCAGTATAGACAATATTAAATTCTCCCCGGTCAAGTTTGGGAATAAAGCCCTTGGGAATTAGGGGAATTAGGGCAATACCGGCAATTAAACTAACTACAGCTAACCCCACAACTATCAAACGGTGCTGCAAAGACCAGGTTAACAAATTGCGGTAAGCTTGCTCAAATTCCTGCCAAATCCTACCCTGCTTCTGGGGAGAACTAGATGATTTAGGTTTGAGCCAGTAAATAGCTAAGACTGGGGATAAGGTTCGGGCTACTAATAAAGATGTCAGCATAGCTGCAGAAACAGTAATCCCAAAGGGTTTAAAAAACTGCCCAATGACTCCACCCATCAAACCGATAGGTAAAAATACCGCTACCGCTGTTAAAGTGGCTGCGGTGACAGTTAAACCGATTTCATTAGTAGCTATTAGCGCGGCTTCCCGTGGGGTTTTTCCGTTTTCAATATGCCGCATGATGTTTTCCACATCAACTATGGCATCATCTACTATTGAGCCAATTACTAAAGCTAATGCTAACAGGGTAATGGTTTCTAAGTTAAAGCCATATATCGCCATGACGATAAATGTCCCTAACAAAGATATGGGAATAGCTAAAGCAGAAATCAGGGTAGCTTGCCAATTCCATAAAAAAGGAAAAATTACAACCACCGAGAGAATGATAGCTTCTATCAGGGCATCTATGGTAGAATGGGTAGCATTACGGATATACTCTGCTTGGGTAGCAGCTAAAGTCAAAGTGACATCTTTTAAGTTAGACCTTAGTTTTTGTACTTCCTTTTCTACCCCACTGACTACTTCTAGGGTATTAGCATCTCCTTTTTTAATCACCTGGAAGGCTAAAGCGTCTTGACCATTAAACCTGACTAATGTTCCAGTGGTCGCTTGGGGTTTTAATGTTCCACCCCCTAACAGTGACACTTTCAGCACTCCTGGTAATTTAGCTATGCTAGGAACGATTTTATCTTTTGTCAGTTGTCGTAAATTATCAATATTCCGGACAGAACTTTCAACTGCATAGCTAACGGCCGCTGATTCGTTCAGATTCAAGGGAATGATTTTTTTATTTGTATTTTTGGGTAGATTTAACTGATTGACTATTTGGGAAATTTTGCTGGTAGCTGTTTCTAAGTTTGTACCGACAATAAGGGAGGAAACTACAGCAGTTTGACCCGGATAGGTTGATGAACGAATATCCTCAAGTCCTACCAAGGATTTTAGGCTTTCCTCTATAGGTTTGGTTAGTTTTTCTTCAGTGTCTAGGGTGTTGGTTAGGGGTGCTTGGGCTGTCACTACCACCACTGGAAAGGTGATGTCTGGAAATAAAGCATATTTGAGAGAACTAAATGCCAGAACCCCAGCTACCGTTATACCTATCCAAAAACACACCGTTAACCAAGAAAACTTAATTGCTAATTTGGAAATATTAAAGCTTTCACGGGCGGATGTTTGGGTTGTTTTGGTCTGTACCATCTGATAAAATTATTATCTTAGTCATTATTAGTCATTGGTAATCGGGAATAGTTTTTATCCATTACCCATTCCATTATCCATTCTCCATTCCTGCCCCACGAAATGCCAACTCTGATTTTAGTCCCCCAGGGAGCAGAATATCAAGCCGTCCGTCGTGGATTAAGTTCCGTCTCTAGTTCTCCACCCCAAGTGTTAACTATCCCGATGGGAAGCGCACCAGTACAGCAATATTTACAGGTTAATTTCAAGTTATTAGCCCACGTCCGTGAAAATTTTATCTTAATGATGGGTTTATGTGGTAGCCTAAGCGGAAAATATCAGGTTGGAGATATTGTTTTATATCAAAATTGCCTTTATCAAGGCAATCTACAAGACTGTAATCATGATTTTACGGCAAATATATATACCCGACTGGGTGATCATGTATCTTTAGTCAGGGGCTTGACAAGCGATCGCATTGTATGTACGGCTGTGGAAAAACACCACTTACATCAACAATACGGTGCTGATGTTGTGGATATGGAAGCATATTCCTGCCTAGAATTTTTTCGCCAATTCCCAGACAAACAAGTGGCTATATTACGAGTAGTCAGCGATGATTCTAACCATGATATCCCCAATATCACATCAGCAATTAGTGAAAACGGTTCTTTGCGACCTTTGCCCCTAGCTTGGGAATTTATCCGTCAACCACAGTCAGCTAGGCGATTAATTACTGGTTCATTGCAAGGACTCAAGGTTTTAACAGCAGTTACTCAATTATTATTTACGCCAGATCCCCCCGATTTTAGATTTTAGATGTTAAATCTTAGATTCGGAAATCCGATTTTAGAGCGGTTTTTATCAATGACCATACTTTGATTATCTTCTTCGTGAGTCCATGACCGCTTTTTTCGGACTATCATAGTTAGGACTTACGCACGAGTCACTGAATAACGAACCACTCCAGGCACAGAGAACACAGAGAAATGAGGTTTTGAGGAATATTTGGCGTAAGTCCTGATAGTTTCCTCCCAACGTGGTTATTCTTTAAATCTAAAAATTAAAAGACTGGTTGAAAAATTTCAGCGAAATATGAGATAATGGCCATTTGTGTTAATTATCTCCAGGCTTTACAGTTTGTAAGTTTATGGCTAAGAGTAAAGGTGCGCGTATAATAGTGACACTAGAATGCACCGAGTGTCGAACAAATCCAGATAAACGTTCCCCTGGCGTATCCCGCTATACCAGCACTAAAAACCGTCGGAACACAACCAACCGTTTAGAACTGAAAAAGTTCTGTACCCACTGCAACAAACACACAGTTCACAAGGAAATTAAGTAAGAATGAGTTACTATCGTCGTCGTCTTTCCCCCATTAAACCAGGGGAAGTCATTGATTATAAAGATGTAGATTTGTTGCGGAAGTTTCTCACCGAACGGGGTAAAATACTACCTCGGAGAATTACTGGGTTGACTTGTCAGCAACAACGGGCGCTGACTCTAGCTATTAAACGGGCCCGGATTGTGGCTTTGTTACCCTTCATTAACGCCGAGGGTTAAAAAGATTTTGGATTTTGGATTTTGGAAGATCATCCAAGAAAAGTGGCGGTTGCATGGATATTGCGCGGTTACTTTGAGTCCAAAATCTAAAATTTAACAATTAATTAAAATTAATGGGATAATGGGCAGAAAAGGATTAGATACTGGTTATTTAATCCTCAATCTCCAGTCTAAAAATCTAAAAATATTAAAGTGCGACAGTTGTGGATAAGGGGACGTTAGTTGAATTTAGGGTTCAAAGCGATCGCCGTCTGGGAGTGGTAGATCGTCCAGATGGGAAAACTCGTTGGTTTGTAGTAGATGAACGTGGTCAATCCCACAGCCTCGCACCGCGTCAATTTACTTACACAGTGAGCGGCCAAATGTATAAACCAGGGGAAATTCCTGAGTTTTTAAATCAAGTCCAGCCTTATCTAGATCCGTCGAGTTTGGAAGTAGCATGGGAACTACTCATTGAAGATGGGGAAACGGTCACCCCTCACCAAATGGCGAATCTACTGTTTTCGGAATCAGCCCCTCCCCAGTGTTATGCAGCCCATTGTTTGCTATCAGAGGATAAACTCTATTTTAAGCAAAAAGGGGACGCTTACGAACCACGTAGCGCAGCCCAGGTAGCAGAACGCAAGCACCAGATGGCTGTAGAATCACAAAAAGCAAAGGGACAGCAGGAATTTTTAGCCCGTGTAGAACAGGCACTTCAGGGCGAAGTGGTAGAATGGCAAAGAATAGATCGCCAGCGTTTAGAAGCTTTAGAAAAGTATGCAACTCTGCTGGCGGATGTAATCACGCTGAAGGTAAATTACGACTCTTTAGCCCGTGCTTGTCCGCCTCCAACCTCAGTATTAGAAACTATGAATATGCTGGGACGTTCTGCTACGCCCCAAGGTGCTTTTCAACTGTTGATAGATTTGGGTTGGTGGAGTCCCCATGAAAACCTGTTTCTGCGCCGTTCATCAATTTCTGTTCAATTTCCCCATAAGGTATTAGAAGTGGCGCAAGAACGTTTGGATTTCTCTAGCACAGATTTAGACACAAACCGTCTTGATCTTACACATCTCAAGGTATACACCATTGATGATGAAAGCACGACGGAAATAGACGATGGTTTGAGTTGGGAGGTATTACCAGATGGAAGAGAACGGTTGTGGGTACATATAGCCGATCCTACTAGGTTATTAATGCCAGATGATGAATTAGATTTGGAAGCCAGAAAACGGGGGAGTACGGTTTATTTACCTACGGGGATGATTCCCATGTTTCCAGAGGTGTTAGCTACAGGTCCCATGAGTTTGGTACAGGGTAAAGTTTGTTGCGCCCTGAGTTTTGGGGTAATTTTAAATCAAGTTGGGTCTGTAGAAGATTATTGTATCCATACTGGTTTAATTAAACCTACCTATCGTCTCACCTATGAAGATGTAGATGAAATGTTGCAATTGGGAGTACAAGCAGAACCAGAAATTGAAGCGATCGCTAATTGGGCAAAAATACGCAAAAATTGGCGTTATGGTCAAGGGGCTATTAGTATCAATATGCCAGAAGCAATGATCAAAGTCAAGGACGATGATATAAATATTGATATATTAGATGATTCCTTGTCCAGGCAACTAGTAGCAGAAATGATGATTCTTGCTGGAGAAGTAGCAGCCCGTTATGGTCAAACCCATAATATCCCCCTCCCTTTTCGCGGTCAACCCCAACCGGAATTACCTCCAGAGGAAGAATTACTGCAATTACCAGCTGGTTTTGTCCGTTCCTGTGCTATGCGTCGCTGTATGCCTAAGAGTGAAATGAGTATTACCCCTGTGCGTCATGCCGGATTGGGTTTAGATACTTATACACAAGCTACTTCTCCTATTCGCCGTTATAGCGACTTACTGACTCATTTCCAATTGAAAGCACATTTACGCGGTGAAGGTTTACCATTCTCTGCGGAACAACTCAAAGAAGTGATGATGACAGTCAGCAGCGCCACTCAAGAAGCAACAATGGTAGAACGACAAACTAATAGATATTATGCTTTAGAATATTTACGTCGTCATCCTGAAGAAGTTTGGCAGGTGACAGTATTGATGTGGTTACGTGAAGATAGTAATTTAGCACTGATTTTATTAGAAGATTTAGGTTTACAATTGCCTATGTCCTTCCGGCGTTCTGTCAGTTTGGGAGAAAATTTATTAGTAAAAGTTAGTTTGGCTGACCCGCAAAAAGATTTGATTCATTTCCAAGAGATTATGTATCAAGAAGCCCAATCAATTATAAATTAATTAGCGATTGACCTAAAGTCCACCCAGGTGGACTTTGTTTTTGTAGTAGCGACAAAAGTTAGGTTAACATAATAAAACCAAACTTTATCAAGAAACGTAAAATCGCTGAAAACTTCTTTACTCTTGCCTCTTTACTCTTGCCTTAAATGCACAATCCATGGACAGACGATCTTTTTTATTAGGTACAACTACTTTAGCACTTTCTCAAGTCATAATTGGCTGCGAAACAAAGCAAGCACCTCTGAATGTACAGCTATTAAAAAACTCCATTCCCGGTCAGGTAGTTAATCAGTTTCGGAAAAGTGTAGAGTCAGGGGGTAAATTAAAATTTACCCCAATTGATCAGATTGAGGAATTATTTAAATTATTGCAAACTTGGCAAAAACCACCAACTAATAAAAATCAAAAATCATTGCCAGCAGATTTGGTAACATTGGGAGATTATTGGTTACAAGCAGCAATTAATCAGAAATTGATTCAACCATTGTCAACAGGAAAGATCAAAAATTTAGCTAAACTAGATGAAAAATGGCAAAAATTAGTTAAGCATGATCAGGAAGGGAAAATTTGGGGTATTCCTTACCGTTGGGGGAATACAGTCATTGTTTATAATCAAGAAAAGTTTGAAAAATTAGGATGGAAACCGAGAGATTGGAGTGATTTATGGCGTAGTGAATTAGAAAATCGGATATCCTTACTTAATCATCCGCGAGAAGTAATTGGTTTAGTGTTGAAGAAATTAGGAAAATCTTATAATACCGAAAATATTAATCAAATCTCCTCCTTAGAATCAGAATTACAAGCATTAAATAAACAAGTTAAATTTTATGATTCTAGTAACTATTTAGAACCATTAATTATTGGGGATACTTGGTTAGCAGTAGGATGGTCAAATGATATCATCCCGATGATCAGTCGTTATCAAAAATTTACCGCAGTTGTTCCCCAGTCAGGAACAGCAATTTGGACAGATTTATGGGTAAGTCCTACAGAAGCCAGTAATGATACTCTAGCATATAAATGGCTAGATTTTTGTTTGCAACCGAATATATCTAAGCAAATTGCTTTACTAACTAAAAGCAATTCTCCCATTGACAATAATATTCCCATCAGAGACATCCAGAAGCCCCTACAGAACTTGTTATTGAATAATTCGGAAATTTTTGCCAAAAGTGAATTTTTACTTCCCCTACCCCCAGCAGTAACAAAAGAGTATGAAGATTTATTTATGAAGATGAAAAAATCGTAATTTTAGAAAGAGGGACGCAAACCAAATTTGCTTTGATGATTCATCTGAATACTACAGTAAACGGGAGTTTGAGTAAAATTACAGGTATAAGTGGCTAAAAGTTCTTTTTGATAGTCAAAAACTCGAATATTGTAACCAGATTTACTGGCTATACTTCCCAAACGATTGATAAAAACATACTGTTCCAAATAATCTAATAAAATCCAAATTTGCTGATTAACAATTAAATCTACCCGTGGGGGTTCGGACTGGGAAGCAGGGTAAACTATCCAATTGTCTAAAAGTTTGTTTTCCGAGTTTTCCTGAGACCACCATAAACTAGGAATTGTCAATTCTTGGGGATGAATAGTTTTAGAAGTGATGATATTATCTTTTGGTTGAGTGAGTAAATCCAATTCTAAAGGTGCTTGAGAAGGTAGGGGGATATTTTGAGATTTTGATGGCAGAATCGGGAAAAATGAAGAAGTAATAACAGTGAGAATTGCGAATAATACCTGGGGTTTTTTGTAGGTAAATAAATTATTTTTATTCATATATTTTCCTTTTGGTTTTGAAGTGTAAAAATTAACTTCTCTGCTAATTTCCATGATTTAGAACTGCGGTTTTTATTCATGATCATATTTCCATACAATTATTTTTGATTTTGAAAATATTTAAACTCTAAAAATCAGATCAAGGACTCCTGGACAGGTCTACAAAAATTTATTCCCTGTTAAGAGTTCTCTAAAAATCAAAAACTTTGTACTTCACGAGTATGGGAACTGCTATAAATTTCGGGAATGTCTACTTGTGTTCTTTCTGCTATTTTATAAGCTAATTTTTTAAAATCATCATAAACATTTCTGACTACTTTAGTATGAGCGCCAATGGCACCATCAGCAGGTTTTAATTTGAACATAGGTTTATGAGCTTCCTGAGCCATTGGCATCAAACTTTGGTAGTTTTTAAGTAAGGCTAAACAATTGGGATCATTTTCGATAGAAATTAGATTTTCACCGGGCTGATCTAAAACATCTTCTCCATAAACTGTGGGAATACGAGCAATCCAACGTTCATAAGCTTTGACTGGACGATCTAATCTAACTGAATGTTGTAAAACAATATAACCCAGAGGTTGCATTGTTCCTTGGGGAAGTTGTAAATCCTTTGCTAAACTTTTTTTCCCTGAAGAATTTGTTTTAGATAATCTTTCTTGCCACTCTGCACGCCAATTTCTTAATGTAGGTCCAAGGTTACGCAAGCCTTGGAGAGAAAATAAATCTGGTGCAAGGGGAACAACAATATAGTCAGCAGCAATTAAGGCTGCACGATTTATTGCTCCTAAATTTGGTCCTAAATCCATCAATATTACATTTGCTTGGTGTTTAACGACTGTTAGTTGTAAAATTCTCCAAAAAGCAGAAATTACGCGGAAAGCTCTTTCTTGTCCACCTCCACCAAGACAATTAGGCCACTGTGCTGAAAGCTCATCTTCAAAACCAGCAAGTGCTAAATCTCCAACTAAAAGAGCTAGGTTTTCAGATTCTGGGATATATTCTAAATGTGGATTATCAATATCACCCGTACCTTTTAATAAAGGTTGCACACAATCAAAGACAGTTGTTGGTTCACTATTTCCTAACCAAATTTGTTCCAAGCGTTCCTCATCTAAAAAAGCGGTAGTAAGGTTAGCTTGGGGGTCTAAATCAGCAGCAACTACTCGCAGTCCTAACTCTTGATACATCCATGCTAAATGATAGACTAAGGAAGTTTTACCAACTCCACCCTTGTTATTAAAGAAAGCAATAATCTTTGCACTCATGATTTTTTCTTTACCATTGCCAAAACATGGGCATCTTCTACAGTAAATTCCAGAGGGGGATTACCATTTTTTAGAAGTTGCTGACGAGCAAGTTCAATTCCTAAACCAAATCGCTGCACATAACCAAGATTTTTCATGGCTTCAGCTAGGTGGGGATTACGATAATCAGTTATGCCTGGTTGACCAAAGTTTTGCCGATTTACTTGACCAAAGGGACCTCCAGGATTTTGAATTTCGATCCGGTCATTAAACCAGGTAATTCTGACTGGTGCATTTGTCCCTTCATAGGTACGGTGCATCACTGCATTTCTTCCTAATTGTTGTAAGGCAACTATGGGATAATCAGGTTGTTGTAATTCAATTGGTTGGGCTGTAATGTCAGTAGTAACAGATATATTAACTTGAAAAACTTCATCTAGCATCCGCAACAAATCTGGAAGCGCACCACCAATTTCTTTTTGGTCTTTAATTGGGTCTGTTAATTCAGTGCCATCAATGCGGAGAAATTGAATATAGGCACAGGGAATGAATTGTCTAGGGTCATTCCCAATAACTAATACACCCAAAATAGTGGGTTTAGCTAAAGCATCAATTGTGGCAAACCGCATTGATTTGAGTTGTTGTTCAACTGGACGTTGATTTTCTTGCAAAACATCATTTGCTAAAGATGAGGGTAAATAAACTCGACGAAAAATTTCTAAATCAAGATCATCTAAACTAGCTGATGTTAAAGCACGTAAATCAAAAGGTAAATCTTTTGAACGTCTTTTTTCAGCTAAACGACGTTCTTCTTCTGCTGTTGCAGTAGCTCTGCGAGGACCAACTCTAATCCAAACTCGTCCCTTAAAACGTAAAGGTGGAGCATCCGATGGTTCGACAATTACAACTGCTAATTCACAACCATTAATATTGCGTTTTTGAACAATCATGGTTGGAAAAGGTAAAGTATTGCCATCATCTCGCATACCTGAAAGTGTCTTGAGAAGTTGATCATCTATGGTCAGGTTCGCACAAGTTCCATTATCATTCACTCCAATAAATAAAACTCCCGGTTTTTGATGGTTTGGTAAATCATTAGCAAATGCACAAATGGCTTCACAAAGTCTACCTCTATCGGATATTGAAGCCTTACGTTCCACTCGGTCTGATTCCATATCGTTGAGGAGAACTTCTAACTCCTGGTCATTCATTGAGTTTCTCCTTATTCATAACTCGTTACCTTTTTATACTGCATTAATATTATAGCCTCACTTCTTATTTATTCTGTTTTTTGTGTCTTTGCGTGAGTAAAAAATTACTCCATTGCTGGATATTGAGCCAACACCTGCCGTAAATATTCCCCAGTATAAGAACGGGAATTTTGCGCCACATCTTCCGGCGTTCCTGCTGCAATTATTTCCCCGCCTTTATCTCCTCCTTCTGGTCCTAAATCTATTACCCAATCTGAACAACGAATCACATCTAAATTATGTTCAATGACTAAAATTGAATTTCCTTTATCTACCAATCTTTGTAAAACGTCTAACAATTTGTGAACATCATAAAAGGATAATCCTGTGGTTGGTTCATCTATTAAATATAAGGTTTTTCCGGTCGCGCGTCGAGATAATTCTGTCGCTAATTTCACCCGCTGTGCTTCTCCACCAGATAAGGTTGTGGCTGGTTGTCCTAATCGGACATAACCCAAACCAACATCTACTAATGTTTGTAATCTCGTTACGGCTTTGGGAATATTTTGACAAAAATCTAATGCTTCTTCAACGGTCATGTTCAAAACATCAGAAATTGATTTATCTTTATATTTAACTTGCAGGGTTTCTCGGTTATATCTCGCACCTTTGCAAATTTCACATTGCACATAAACGTCAGGTAAAAAGTTCATTTCAATGACATTTACACCCTGTCCACTACAAGCTTCACAACGTCCACCTTTGACATTAAAGGAAAATTGTCCAGCTTTATAACCTCTAGTTTTCGCTTCTACAGTTTGGGAAAAAACATCACGAATAATATCGAAAACTCCGGTATAGGTTGCGGGGTTAGAACGGGGAGTTCTCCCTATAGGTGATTGGTCAATGACAATGGCTTTATCAACGCAGTTTAAACCTTTGATTTCATCTATATCTTTGGGTGCGGGAGATTTTTTGAGTAAATGATGTTGTAATGCTGGATAAAGTAATTCATTAATTAGGGTAGATTTTCCTGAACCAGAAACACCCGTAACAGAAACAAGTTTTCCCAGGGGAATTTCTACATCTACATTTTGTAAGTTATTGCGACGGGCATTTTTAATATTTAAAGCTCGGCCATTTCCTTCTCTTCTTTTGGCTGGAGTATTTATGACTCTTTTTCCTGATAGATAAGCCCCGGTTAAGGATTTTTCTGCATTCAGTAAATTCTCTAAATTTCCTTGAGAAATAATATGTCCTCCATGAATTCCCGCCCCAGGACCAATATCAACTATATAATCAGCAGCGCGGATAGTTTCTTCGTCATGTTCGACAACTATTAAGGTATTTCCTAAGTCCCGTAATTTGGTTAAGGTTTTTAGTAATCTGGCGTTATCCCTTTGATGTAAACCGATACTTGGTTCGTCTAAAACGTATAAAACTCCTGTTAGTCCCGAACCAATTTGTGTCGCTAACCGAATGCGTTGAGCTTCTCCACCTGATAATGTCATGGCGGGACGATCTAAGGTGAGGTAATCTAAGCCAACATCTAATAAAAATTGTAATCTGGCTTTGATTTCTCTGAGGACTAAATCAGCTATTTGACTTTGACGATCGCTCAATTTTAATTTTTCTATTCTTTCTCGACATTCCCGAATGGAAACGGTAGTAAAGTCTAAAATTCCATATTGTCCCAATTTCACAGCTAAGGCTTCCGGTTTTAATCTTTTCCCTCCACAAACTTCACAAGGTTGATCAATTAAATATTCTTCTAATTTCTGTTTAATTAACTCTGTTCCCCCTTCATATTGTCTTTGTAAAATGGGAATTACACCTTTAAAAATCTGCTTTTTCTCGGTTGGATTTTTCGGTTCTTGTTCTCCATACAAGACAATTTTTTGCTGTTCTACTGTCAATTTTCCCCATTGAGTTTGTAACTCAAAGCCATAATTTAACCCCACAGCATACAATAACTCCAAATAATAGGAATTTTCCTTTTCTGACCAAGGAGCGATCGCTGCATACATAGGCGAATTTTCATTAGGTACAATCAACTCCGGGGAAAATCTTCTTAAAGTCCCGATCCCGTGACAATGGGGACAAGCGCCATAAGGTGAATTAAAAGAAAATAACCGTGGGGATAACTCTTCCATTACCGCACCATGTTCAGGACAAGCAAAGTTTTCTGAAAATACCATTTCCTTGGGTAATTCTTCTTCAGAAATACCTTGATTTTTTCCCTCAGTTGATATATACTTACTATCAGGTCGCTCCAGCGCTATCTTATCCAATGTGTCTTTTAATACCTCAATTACAGCAATTCCGTGAGATTGCTTAAGACAAGTTGCTAGAGAATCCACCAAACGCTCTTGAATACCATCTTTTTTAACTAATCTGTCAATAACCAGTTCTATAGTATGTGTGCTATTTTTATCTAACTCAATCAAATCAGATAGCTCTCGCACCTCCCCATTTACCCGCAAACGAGCGAAACCTTGGGAAGCTAAACCAGAAATTAATTTGCGGTGAGTTCCCTTTTTTCCACGGACTACAGGGGCTAAAATTTGGAAGCGGGTGCGGTCGGGAAGTTCCATAATGCGATCGCACATCTGGTCAATGGTTTGAGGCGCGATAGAGTGATCACAAAGGGGACAATGGGGTTCACCCGCTCGACCATATAACAATCGCAAATAATCATAAATTTCCGTTACTGTTCCCACTGTGGAACGGGGATTATGGGAAGTTGATTTTTGGTCAATGGAAATTGCGGGACTTAAACCCTCAATTGCTTCTACATCAGGTTTATCCAATTGTCCCAAAAATTGGCGAGCATAGGCGCTTAGGGATTCCACATAACGACGTTGACCCTCCGCAAAGATGGTATCAAAGGCCAAGGAGGATTTACCCGAACCAGAAACCCCAGTAAAAAC